>DATATP010000025.1:0-6126 GCA_036268715.1 Rhizomicrobium sp.
GGCCGCCCTCACCGCAACCATCTCGGCTGCCCGCGCCGATGATGCTGTCGCCCGGGGGCGTTACCTTGCCGTGCTGGGCGATTGCGCGGGTTGCCACACCACCCCGCATGGTCCGGCATTTGCCGGGGGGTTACCCTTCTCCGCCTCTTTCGGCACGCTTTATTCGAGCAACATCACGCCCGACAAGCAGACCGGCATCGGCAACTGGACGGCGGACCAGTTCTATCGTGCGCTGCATGAAGGCGTTGCTCCTGGCGGGAGGCGTCTCTATCCCGCATTCCCTTACTTCTATTTCACCTTACTGAGTCGGACCGATAGCGACGCCCTGTTCGCTTTTCTAAAGGCCCAGAAGCCGGTCCACAGTACTCCGCCCGCCAACCAGCTGCACTTTCCGTTCAATTTCCGCGTCGTGATGGTGTTCTGGAACTGGCTGTTCCTGCAGGAAGGTCCTTACAAGCCCGACCCCGCGAAATCGTTGGCTTGGAATCGCGGCGCTTTCATCGTCAATGGCCTTGGCCATTGTGCCGCCTGCCACACACCCAAAAACATTCTGTTCGGCGACGAGACCAGCAAGTCCCTCACCGGAGCAGTGGAGGAGGAATGGTTCTCTGCCAACCTGACCGGCAATCCTCACGGCGGATTGGGTAAGTGGAGTCGTGCGGATATCGTGCGCTATCTCGCCACAGGCATCAACAAATATGCCACTGCCGCTGGCACCATGCAGGAGAAAGTCTCCTCCTCCACCAGCCATATGTCGGACGCCGACCGGAATGCCATCGCGGTTTATCTCAAAAGCCTACCCGGCAAAGGAACGCAACACGCGGAAAAGCCGGAGCCCGAGGTCATGCACCATGGCGCGGCGATCTTCGTCGCCACCTGCCAGGAATGCCACCAGGCGCCCGGCACGCCCGACATGCCCGGCACCAACCTGCCGGTCTATCCCAAACTGGCGGGCGACACGCTGGTGGTGGGACGCGACCCGACCACGGTGGTGCGCATCATTCTGGAAGGGGCGAGTTCGCCAACCACGCCCAATGCGCCGAACACTTTCTCCATGCCTGGCTTCGCCGCGCTGAGCGACAGCGACATCGCCGCAGTCGCGACCTATGTCCGCAACAGCTGGGGCAATAGCGCCCCGCCCGTCGCAAAAGAGCAGGTTACGACGCTGCGCGACAATATCATGGTCCGTTATTAGCAGCCGGAGTCGAAGCCACTATCGTGCCGGTGGGCGGGGTAGCGGGGAATGGCGTCGGCGCGGCCGGCTGATAATTCTGCGGCGAGGTACCCGGCTTCTTGCCCTCCGGCGGCATGGGCTCGGTGAATTTCCACGGTGTTGGACTTTGGGTCCGGCCGGCTGCAACTTGCTCGATCGGCTGTGGCGCAGGCGTGGTCGTGCCAAATCCCTTTAGCGGTGCCTCACTGAGGCTCTGGACATAGGCGACCAGCTCCCAAACGGTGCGATCGGGCAGCATGGCACCGAAAGCAGGCATACCGGCGCTGCGCCCCTGCACGATGTCGAGATAGATATTGGCCGGCGAGGCGCGGTAAATCCATTTGTGATTGCTGAGCGCGGGGCCCATGCCGCCGCCGCCATTGGCCATATGGCAGCCGGAACAGTTGAAGGTGTCGAAATCCTTCATCCCCCGCGCCACCGCATCGGGATCGTCGGCGAGAGGATTCTTCATATCGGGCGCGAGCCCGCTGGCGGTGCCGCCCGGATAGACTCCGCTGACCGGCACCCGCAACAATTTCTCCGCCGGGATAATACCGTTATAGGCGGTCGTCAGATGGGCGCCCGGCCCTTTGCCCGGTGCGATGACGCGATAGAGGCCGACCGCGACCACGGCGACGATCAGGACGACGATCGCGGCGACGATACCGTTGAGGCTTTTCATTGGACGCCTCCTTGGGGCAAGGCGAACACCATCAGAGCGCCGCCACCAGTGGTCACGCTGGGAAGATCGCCCACCGCACCGGTATAGCCCAGCGCACCGTTGCGCACCCTGGGATCGATCTCGTAATTGGCAATGGCGCCGGCCCAGCCGCCAACGCCGGAGAGCATCGCGATATATTGCCGCCCGTCCGCGCCCTGATAGGTGATCGGCTGGCCGATGAAGCCTGACGGGGCGCGGAACTGATACAGCAGCTTGCCGTTGCGCGCGTCTACCACCTTGAACCAGCGGTCCATGGTGCCATAGACCGCAATATTGCCGGCCGTGGCGAGCGTGCCGGTCCAGACCGGGAATTTCTCATGGATCGCCCAAACACGGCGACGTTTCACCGGATCCCAGGCGAGAAACTCGCCGCGATAACCGCCTGGCCCGGCATACATGTCCACCGTCGCCCCGACATAGGGCGTGCCGGCAATATAGGCGGCCTGGGTCGCCTTGAAGTCCATGCACAAGTGCTGATGAGGCACGTAGAGCAGATGCGTCAGCGGCGACCAGGCCGTGGGCTGCCAGTCCTTGGCGCCCGGCGAGGCCGGGCAGATGCCGGAGACATTCTTGTTCAACAGCGGCTTCAGTGCATCGTTCATCACCGGCCGGCCGCTTTTGAGGTCGAAGGTCTTGATCGAGGTCTGGGTATCGTACTTGTCGGCGGAATAGATCTGGCCGGTGGCGCGGTCGATCACGAACATGAAGCCGTTTCGGCCCGGATGCACCAGCACATGGCGCGTCTGGCCGTTGATCGGCAGGTCGAGCAACATATTCTCGTTGATCTCATCATAATCATGCATGTCATGTGGATCGAGCTGGTCCGCCCATACCAATTCGCCCGTGTCGGGGTCACGCGCCATGATCGTGGAAGTCCATTTGTTGTCGCCGGGGCGCTGGTTGCTATTCCAGGGTCCAGGATTGCCGGTGCCGTAATAGACAAGGTTTAGAGAGGGATCGTAGGAAAGCCAGCCCCACACCGGGCCACCGCCATGCTGCCACAGGCCATTGGGCCAAGTCTTGACGCCCAGGTCCTTGCCTTTCGCGTCTGGATAAAAGGGCTTGAAACGGGAGCCGATCAACACGTCCTTGTCCGGCCCGATCGAATAACCGCGCCATACAATCTTGCCGCTATCCTCGTCCAGCGCCGTGACCCAGCCTTTTATACCCATCTCGCCGCCGGAATTGCCGACCAGAATTTTACCTTTCACCGCGATAGGCGCCATCGTCAGCGTCTGGCCCTTGCTGATGTCTCCCAACTGGACCGCCCATACTTCCTTGCCAGTTTTGGCGTCGACGGCGACAGTGTGGTTGTCCAGCGTATTGTAAAATATTTTGCCGTTGTCATAGACCTCGCCGCGATTGACGACATCGCAACAGGCCACGCCTTGCGAGGAAGGATCGACGCGTGGAGAATATTTCCATTTCATTTCGCCGCTGGTGGCGTCCAGCGCAAACAATTCGTTCGGATAGGCGCCCACCACATACATGGTCCCATTCACCACGATCGGTGCCGCTTCCTGGCCGTGGTCGGAGCCCAGCGAAAAACTCCAGGCGACCTGCAACTTGCCGGCATTTGCGGCAGTGATCTGCTTCAAGCCCGAAAAGCGAGTATTGGCAAAATTCTTGGCCGGCATCACCCATTGCTTATCGTCGGCCTGCAGCGCGCCGGGGTCCTGCGCAAAGGCGCGGACGGCACCGCCGAACGCCGCCACGCCAAGAAACAGAAGCAGAAAATTCCGGTATTTGCCTATCATGAGGTCACCAAAGGGTGTGGAGAATCGCTTGACATCGGGTGGCTGGCGGGAAGACGGGCCGTGCGCGGCCTGCGCGCAGTCATTTTTTGCCGCGGCTCTCCCCGATGCGGCTCTTTGATCCAGAGCGCAAATAGCAGGGTCGCAACCCCGAAAAACACCAGATTGGCTGGAACCCACATCAGGAGCCCTGCGATCTGCTGGTCCTGGAGCGGTGTCAGACCGAAAGCGGCGGCGTTTTCGTGGGGCATGACGCAGATGGGCCGCGGCGCGAACAACATCACTACGCCGGGAAGATCGGTGAGAACAGCGCCGGTCATCACGTACAAGGCTCGCGCGCCATGGCTGATCGCCTCGTCGCCCAATGCCACACTCCAGAACAGCCATGCGACAAACAGAATGCTGCCAAGCTCCAACAATTCGGCAACGGGGTGCAGCGCCGCCCATTGGAACGCCGCCGGCCAGTGCCAGAATAGAAAGACGCCCACGAACAGGCACCAGGCAGTCACCGGACGGCACCGGGCCTCAACACCGCCTGCTACCAATAGTGGCGCCGCCAATGCGATGAGCAGCAAATGCTGGGTCATATGCGCCGCGAACAGCACCGCCGAGACCCGCCAAAGGCCCAGCACCGCCACCACCGCCAGCGCGGCGCCCACCAGCGCCAAGCCGCGCAGTGCGGAAGACCGCGCAGGCAATTCCATCAGACTCCGCATGGCGGCACCGTCAGGGAAGCGATGGTATTGAACAAGACCGCGCCGAAGAACCAAAGGCTGGAGAACATCCCCCACAGGGCGAGGAAGCGCGAGCGGCCCTCGCCGGTGTGCAGGGCGTAGGAATGGTCGCCCCCCTTCTCGTGGCGGGTGTGCCGCCAGGAGCGCCAGGACACCGCCGCGCTCGCCGCGCAGGCCAGCAGCGCGACAATGTCGAACGCGATCAGCGCATTCACAATCGTCTGTGTCGGGACAGAGGCGGCCGGATGATCGCCGGAATAGCAGCCGATCGCCGTCGCCCAATAGCCAAGCATCAATTGACCGAGCCAGAAAATGGGCGCGACGGTGGCCCCGAACAGAAGCAGGATGAAAGTAATGCGCCTTGTCTCGGGCGCCGCCCCGACGGGATCGAGCGTCGTCTGGCTCATGATCTCAACCCCAAATGCGGCGTGATGTAAAAGGTGAAGAATACGACCAGCCACACCGCATCGACGAAATGCCAGTAGAGCGCGCCAATGTGGATATGGGCATAGCGGACCCGATTGAAATAGCCCCGCGACGACCACCAAGTCAGGGCCAGCAGGATGAAAAATCCCACGATCACATGCGCCATATGAAATCCGGTGACGGTGAAATAGAGCGAAGAATAAGGCGAGGAAGCGAGTGAAAACGGCTTTTCCGCCCATTCGAAGCACTGGATGACAACGAAGACGAAGCCCAGCAGCGCCCCGATGCCCAGCCCTGCCGTGAGCCGCCATTTGCTGCCATGCTCGATGCCGAACTGGGCCCAGGCAACCGCGACGCTGGACAGGATAAGGATGAGGGTGTCCGGCAAGGCAAGGGCCAGCTCGGGCGGCCCGCCTTGTGGAAAGGTCCCTGGCGAATGCGGCTGGACAGCCAGGTAATAATAAGAAAACAGCAGGTAGGCGAAGAGCGAGGCTTCCGTGAACACGGTGAAGATCATCGCCCACCAGCCGGAAGCGCGGGTGTTGATGGCGCCGACCGGCAGGCTCGCCGGCATGGAGACTCGATCAGCCATGCGCCTCTCCTGTTGCAGGAGCGACGGTCTCGCCGAGCTTTGCCTGCGGCCACAGCCACGCAAGGATCGAGGCGGCGCTACACACAGCCCCAACCGCGACCAGCCACCAGATCAAGGCTGCCAGGCCTATGAAGATGAGTGTCATCGAGAGCGCCAGCAGCAATGGCACGATTGTGTCTTCGGGCATTTTGAGGATCAGATTGGGTTCGGCATCCAGCGGCGTGGTCGCCAGGGCTTCCTTCCCCTGCTCCAGCACCAGTCCAGTGCCGATTTCCGTATCGCGCTTATTCTCCAGCCGTTCCTCCCACAGCGGATGGCGGCTGCCAACCGTCGGAATGACGGCGAAATTGTAAGGCGGCGGTGGCGAGGAGGTTGCCCATTCCAAGGTCGGCGCGTCCCAGGGATTGTCGCCCGCCGTGACACCGTGTTTCAGGCTCTTCAGCACATTATAGATGAGCATCAGCACGCCGATGCCGAACACAAATGAGCCGAACGTGGTGATGAGATTGAGCCAATCCCAACCCATCCCATCGGGATAGGTGTAGATGCGCCGGGGCATCCCAAGCAGACCGGAAATATGCATCGGAAAGAATCCCAGGTTGAACCCGATGAACATGGTCCAGAAATTCCAGCGGCCGAGACGCGCATCCATCATCTTGCCGGTCATTTTCGGAAACCAGAAATAG
>DATATP010000026.1:0-2794 GCA_036268715.1 Rhizomicrobium sp.
CGCGGCCGGTGGCGCCCAATGGCGAGAAGTTCGGCAATGTCGCCGCAGTGGCGCTGATGCCGAACGGCGATCTTCTGGTCTTTAACCGCAACCCGGCGATCATGATGGTGGAATACGATCCCACGGGCACCCATGTGGTCCGGGTGTTCAATCCCAATATCGCGATGAACCCGCACGGCCTGCGGGTGGATCGCCATGGCAACATCTGGGCGATCGACAGCTTCCTCAACGTGATCTTCAAGATGAACGGCAAGGGCGAGGTGCTGAAGATGCTTGGCATCCGGGGCGAGAACGGCCCCTGGGACGACAGCAAATGGAACGGCATGTTCAACCAGCCGCTCGACATCGCTTTCGACAAGGACGACAATTTCTATGTGGTACAGAGCCATGGCGGCACCTCTCCGCCGGCGGACTGCACCTTCTGCGCCACCTATGACAGCGCCCAGACCCGCAACGCCCATGGCCATGCGGTGTTGGTTTCCCATCCGCCCGTGATCCCCGGCTCCGATCCGCGGGTGATGAAGTTCGACAAGGATTTCCATTTCATCGCCAGCGCCAGCCTGGCCCATCCGGACGGCAAATTTCCCACCATCCATTCTGTGATCGTGGCGCCCAATGGCGAGGTGTGGGTGGGCGACCGCGCGGCGGAAAAGATTGTCGTATTCGACAAGAATCTGAAGAACCGGCACGAGATCCAGGAGCACAATCTCACTTGCGGCTTCTACGAGGACGCCACCGGGCAGCTATGGATGTCCACCGGGCGCAATGGGCTGGTCTTGAAGATGGGCTGGGACGGCAAGGTGCAGGGCTGGTTCGGCCATCATGGCGACAATACCGATTCCAACGATATCGGCGAAGGCCATTACATGGCCGTCTCCAAGGACCAGAAGACCATCTTCGTCGCCGACACCGTCCTCGCCCATGTCATCAAGCTCGAGCATAATTGAGACAGCCGCCTGCGCTTCATCGAGCAGACACGCCAGAGCGGACGATGGGGAGATGGCATGAGCTTTGACAGGACAATGGCATGGCGCGTCACCACGGCGCTCGCATTCTGCGCCCTCGTTCCGGCGGAATCCGCAATGGGCGCGAGCGCCCATTATGTGGCAGACTTGGACCCCGCCCCCATGACCCTGGCGACGCGGCCAGATCTGACGGGCGAAGGCAGCATCACCGCCGATCTTGACGGCAGCATCCTGCAGGTCCGGGGCAATTTCGCCGGCCTGTCCTCTCCGGCGCTGGATGCGCGGCTGCAGGCGGCATCGGCCGCCGGTCTCCCCGGGTCCGTCGTCGCCGATCTCGACGTCACGAAAGCGGCCAACGGCACGATCTCCGGCAGCGTGAAACTCACCCGTGCCCAGGCTGAGAGCCTTCGCAAGGGCGGTCTCTATGTGCAGATCGACACGGCGAAATCCCATCCGCCTTATGGGACGCTGTGGGGCTTTTTCCTGCCCCCCGAGCAATAATCAACATAAGAGGAAAGCACATATGTCGCGTTTCGGCCTTGCTTTGACCTCGTCCGTCTTTGCTCTCTGCACGACATGGGCGGCGGCGCAGACCGCAAGCGGTCCTTTCACCGCGGCCCAGGCCATGGCCGGGCGAGCCGCCTATGCGGCGCGTTGCGCTGCCTGCCACCAGGCCGATTTGTCCGGCCTGGAAGACGCGGTGCCGCTGGCCGGCCGATCCTTTGCGGGAAGCTGGAACAACCGCACCACGGCCGATCTCTACAAATTCATCCATGCCGCAATGCCCGCCGACAATCCGGGCAGCCTGGACGAGCAGACCACCGTGACTCTGGTCGCGTTTCTGCTCAATGCCAACGGCGTGGCGCCCGGCGACAGCCCCCTCGCGGCGACCACCAGCGTTATGGTGGGGAACCTTCCGCACGGCCCGATCAATGTCGCTGCCGCAGGAGCCGCCGCGAATGGCGGCAACGGCGCCAATCCGCGGCCAGGCCGGCGCCCCGCAGGCCCCAAGGCTCCGCCCCAGCTCACCGTGCCTGGCAAGCTCAAGAACTACACGCCCGTCACCGAGCAGATGCTGCTCAACCCTCCCGACAATGAATGGTTGATGTTCCGGCGTAACTATGCCGGCTGGAGCCACAGTCCGCTCAAGCAGATCGATACCGGCAATATAAAGCTGTTGCAGCTGAAATGGGCCTGGGCGATGAGCGAAGGCGGCACCAGCGAGGCGACGCCGCTGGTCCATGATGGCGTGATGTTCCTGCCCAACGCCAATGACATCATCCAGGCGCTGGATGTGCGCACCGGCAAATTGATATGGGAGAACAAGCTCGGCCCGGTCACGCCGGCAATGATCGGTGCCTCGGCCAATCGCAGCCTGGCGCTGTACGGCGACAAGGTCTATGTGGCCGCCAATGACGCGGTCCTTTATGCGTTGGACGCCAAGACCGGCAGGATCGACTGGCAAACCGATATTGCCGATGGCGCCAAGGGTCGCGAAGAGACCGGCGGCCCGATGATCATTCATGGCAAGGTGCTGGTCGGCATGACAGGTTGCGGGCGGGTTCCCAATCCCGATCATTGCTATATCAGCGCCTACGATCCCGAGACCGGAAAGCGGTTGTGGAAATTCGTCACGGTCGCCCTGACAGGCACGCCGGGCGGCGACACCTGGAATGGCCTGCCTGACGACAAACGCCAGGGTACCGAAAGCTGGATTGCCGGGACTTACGATCCGGTGCTGGGCACCACCTATTGGGGAACCGCCCAGGCCAAGCCGCACCGCCGCGACGAACGCGGCTCCAAGAACGGCGAAACGCTCTACGGCAATT
>DATATP010000027.1:0-2056 GCA_036268715.1 Rhizomicrobium sp.
CGCCGCAATTTCCGGCTGGCGAAAAACCAGCCGGTGCTGATGGTGGAGGACATCATCTCCACCGGCGTCTCCTCGCGCGAATGCCTGGAGGCGATCCGCGCCGCGGGCGGCAAACCGGTGGCGGCGGCCTGCCTGATCGACCGCTCCGGCGGCAAGGCCAAGGTCGGCGTCAAGCTGGTGGCGCTGGCGGAATGGAAAGTGAAAGCCTGGGAAGCCGACAAACTGCCGCCGCATCTGCGCGGCATCCCGGCGGTGAAACCGGGGAGCAGGGGATTGGCATAGTGGGCATTTACGAACACACCGGCTCTCTCCCCCCGCGCGGCGAAGCCGCTGGCGGGGGGAGATGTCGCAGCGAGGTGTCGGCGGAGCCGACCCGAGCTGTGACAGTGGGGGGATAATGCTAAGACTCGGTGTGAATATCGATCACGTCGCCACGGTGCGCAACGCGCGCGGCGGCGACAATCCCGATCCGGTGCGCGCGGCTGTACTCGCCCAGGCGGCGGGCGCGGACGGCATCACGGCGCATCTGCGCGAGGACCGGCGGCATATCTCCGATGACGACATCGCGCGGCTGACCGGCGTGCTCACCATCCCGCTCAACCTGGAAATGGCGGCGACCGACGAGATGCTGGCCGTCGCGCTCAAGGCCAAGCCCCACGCTGCCTGCATCGTGCCGGAGAAGCGCGAGGAGCGCACCACCGAAGGCGGCATCGACTGCACCAGCCAGTTCGCCCGCCTTAAACCCATTGTCGCGGCGCTGACCGACGCGGGCATCCGCGTCTCGATGTTCATCGAACCCGACCGCAAGCAGATCGACGCGGCCCGCGCCCTGGGCGCGCCGGTGGTGGAACTTCATACCGGCGCTTACGCCAACGCGCGCGGCGCGGAGGCGGAAAAGCTGCTGGCAAAAATCCGCCATGCGGCGGAATTCGGCGCTTCGCTGGGCCTGGAAATCCATGCCGGGCACGGCCTGACTTACGAAAATGTCATGCCGGTCGCCGCGCTTCCCCAGATCCGCGAGCTCAATATCGGTCATTTCCTGATCGGCGAGGCGATTTTTACCGGATTGGAAGATTCCATCCGCAGAATGCGGTCCCTGATGGACGAGGCGCGCGCGTGACTCTCATGCTTCGACAGGCTCAGCATGAGGATTTCCAGGGTGGCCTCACTCTGAGCTTGTCGAAGGGCGAGGCCACTCTATGATCATCGGGCTTGGCAACGATCTCTGCGACATTCGCCGCATCGAGCGAACCATCGAGCGGCATGGCGAGCGTTTTCTGGATCGCGTCTTCACGCGCGTCGAGCGCGCCAAATCCGACCGCCGCGCCAATCGCGCCGCGTCCTACGCAAAGCGTTTCGCCGCCAAGGAGGCCTGCGCCAAGGCGCTGGGCACCGGGCTCAATGCGGGCGTCTATTGGCGCGACATGGGCGTGGTCAATCTGTCCAGCGGCAAGCCGACATTGACGCTGACCGGCGGGGCGCTGGCGCGGCTGGCCGAGATCACGCCGCCCGGCCACACCGCACAGATCGACCTGACCATGACCGACGAATATCCCCTGGCCCAGGCCATCGTCATCATCTCCGCCAATCCCGGCAATCCTTGACAGGCGGCGCGGCGCGGGCCTTTCTCCCGCCGCCCAAACGGACCCACCCCAATGCCCGACACGCCGCCGGCCGGCGAATCCTGGACCGAATTGTTCAAGCTGGTTTTCGGCACCCTGCTGGTGGTGCTGATCCTGCGAACCTTCGTCTTTCAGGCTTTCGACATTCCGTCCGGCTCGATGGAAGGAACGCTGCGGGTCGGCGATTATCTTTTCATCGAGAAATTTCCCTATGGCTACAGCCGTTATTCCCTGCCGTTCGGCGGCTGGCCCTTTGGCGGGCTGATGCATGGCCGCGCCTTTTCCCATGCGCCGAAGCGCGGCGATGTCGTGGTCTTCAAGATGCCCAACCGCGCCTCGCCCTATTACATGGACGATTTCATCAAGCGGGTGATCGGGGTGCCGGGCGACCGGGTGCAGATGATCTCCGGCACGCTGTTCATCAACGACCGGCG
>DATATP010000028.1:0-2455 GCA_036268715.1 Rhizomicrobium sp.
AAGCACAGGAAACGCTGCGGCTTTTGGAAGAGCTGGCGCAGATGCAAGAAGAACTGCTGGCCCTGTCTGCACCGGAGGCGGCGGAATGAGCCGATCGCCCCTCCAAACACTCTATCCGTTCCTGCACGGCAAACAGCAGGACCCTGACAAATTAGATGCCACGCTGGCACATTCCGTGTCGGTGAAGGCGGGGGATTGCCGTGTCGCCAATGAGGCATTCTTCGCGGCCAACGGGCAAGTTCTTGTCGCCGCCTCTCATGCGCTGTCCCGGATGTGGCAGGCCGGCGGGCGTTTGCTGGCAATGGGCAATGGCGGCTCCAGTTGCGACGCCGCCCATGTGGCCGTGGAATTCCTGCATCCCATCACCGCGGGGCGCCCTGCCCTTCCCAGCATCAACCTGGGTGCCGATCTTGCGATGTTATCGGCCGTGGGGAACGATATTGGATTCGACCAGGTCTTTTCGCGCCAAATCGAAGCGCAGGGGCGCGCCGGCGATGCGGTGATCGGTTTTTCCACCAGCGGCAATTCCGCCAACCTGCTCGAAGGCTTTGCCACCGCGCGGCGCAGAGGTTTGATCACGTTGGGTTTCGCCGGTGGCGATGGCGGCAGAATGAAAACCGACGGCTTGGTGGATCATTTGTTGGTGGCCGAAACATCGTCCGTCCACCGGGTCCAGGAATGCCATGTTGCAGGATATCATATTCTATGGGACCTAGTGCATACGCTCCTGGCAGACATGCGGGGACCGGCATGAAGTATGTCGATGAATTCCGCGATCCCGCCAAAGCCCGTGCACTGGTGCGCGATATCGAAAAGCTGGTAGCCCGGATCGCTCCGAAGCGCCCACTCGCCATCATGGAAGTTTGCGGAGGCCACACCCATTCCATTTTCCGCTATGGCATCGAGGGAATGCTCCCCAAGGAGATCGAGCTAGTACACGGCCCTGGCTGCCCGGTCTGCGTGCTGCCGATGGGCCGAATTGACGACTGCATCGCCATCGCAGAGCGGCCGGGGGTGATTTTCACCACGTTCGGCGACGCCATGCGCGTTCCGGGGTCTAAGAAATCGCTGCTGCAGTCCAAAGCGGATGGTGCCGATATCCGGATGGTTTATTCGCCACTGGACGCGCTGGCGCTAGCCCGGAAGAATCCCGGCTGCGAAGTAGTATTCTTCGGCTTGGGCTTCGAGACCACCATGCCTTCCACCGCCCTCACCGTGCTGGCTGCGGAGCGGGAGGGCATCAAGAATTTTTCGGTCTTCTGCAATCACATCACCATCGTGCCAACCATCAAGGCCATCCTCGACAGCCCCGGCCTCAACATCGACGGTTTCCTAGGCCCTGGCCATGTCACCATGGTCACCGGCACGGCGCCTTATCGCTTCATCGCCGAGCATTATCGCCGGCCACTGGTCGTGGCGGGCTTTGAGCCATTGGACGTGTTGCACTCCATCCAGATGGTCTTGAAGCAGATCGCCGAGGGCCGCTGCGAAATTGAGAACCAATATGCGCGGGTGGTGCCGGATGACGGCAACGGTCCGGCGCTGGAGGCAGTCGCCAGCGTTTATGAGTTGCGCGAGTTCTTCGAATGGCGTGGGCTGGGATCTATCGACCATTCGGGCGTGCGTTTCCGTCAGGCCTATGCCGGTTTCGACGCCGAGCGCAAATTTGCGATTCCCAATATACGCATTGCCGATCCCAAATCCTGCCAATGCGGCGAGGTGCTCAAAGGCGCGATCAAGCCCTGGCAATGCAAGGTGTTTGGGACCCAATGCACGCCGGAAAAGCCGCTGGGTGCGCTGATGGTCTCCTCCGAAGGCGCTTGTGCCGCCTATTTTCAATATGGCGGTGTCCCGAAGCAGAAGGTGCCGGCATGAACCAGGTCATTCGCCCTGCCCAGTTCGGCCCTCGCCGCTTCGCCACGGTTTCGGTCCCGACAGTGACGTTGGCCCATGGCGGCGGCGGAAAGGCAATGAAGGATCTCATCGACGACGTTTTCGCGCGAGCGTTCGACAATCCTCTGTTGGCCCCAATGGAAGATCAGGCGCGGATCGATCTGACGACGCTGGCCGCGCAAGGCAATCGATTAGCTATGACCACCGATTCTTACGTGGTCACACCTCTGGAATTTCCCGGCGGCGATATCGGCAAGCTAGCCATCTGCGGCACGGTCAACGACCTGGCGGTGGGCGGTGCTAAGCCGCTCTATCTTTCCTGTGCCGTCATCATCGAAGAAGGATTCTCGATAGATCGTCTACGGCGGATCGCGGCTTCGATGGCCGAAACCGCGCGTCAGGCCGGTGTCTGCATCGTGACGGGGGACACCAAGGTGGTGTCCAAAGGCGCCTGCGACGGCCTCTTCATCACCACGACGGGCATCGGCGTTATTCCGAAAGGACTGGACCTTGGGGCAGATAAGGCGCGGCCCGGAGATCACATCCTCGTCAACGGTGTTCT
>DATATP010000029.1:0-6291 GCA_036268715.1 Rhizomicrobium sp.
TCGAACCGCCGACCCTATCGGTGTAAACGATATGCTCTACCAACTGAGCTAACCGCCCGGCTCCTTGTCTTAGCGGATCGGCCCGCCGCCTCAAATCCCTTTCTTTTCCGGACGCCGATGCCGGCTTATCGTGCCGCGCCCCGGAGAATCTGATGGGAAGACTTGTCCGCCTGTGCGCGTCGCTGCTGGTCCCGCTCGCGGTTTGCGCCTGCGCCGGCAGCCGCGAAGCCGCTATCGAGGACGCCTGGCTGGAGCAGGTCTATGACAATGGCGGCGGCAAGCTCGACACGGAAGCTGTGGCGCTGCCCGCCGCACAGGGCCGCGCCGTGCGACAGGGCGACGACCTTATCTTCGCCCTGGCCGGCGGCAAGACCAAGACGCTGCACAATGACATCGCCGGATGCGCCCATGGCGATGCGCATTGCGACGGCTACCGGCTGGTCGCGGACCTGCCGGCGCGGCATTTCTACCTGGTCAACGAATATTTCCACGAAGGCGGCGACTATTGGCTGATCGACGACCGCAGCGGGCGCTTCATTCGCATCGACAATGTGCCGCAATTCTCACCCAACGGACGCCGCTTCCTGGTCGAGGATGACGATGTCGCCGGCTATCACCAGAACGATCTCGAAATCTGGCGGCGCGAGGGCGATGGCGCGGTGCTGGAATGGGGCGCGGCGCTCACCGAGGCCGACACCGGCGTCTCCCACCAGTTCGGCCCGCCTCACAGCATGCTGCTGTCCTGGCAGGGCGACCGCATCACGCTGCACTTCATCACAATGCTAAACGGCGGCCCGGACCCGAACCGTATCGTCGTGATGCAATGGAATGGCACCCTCACTCGCGGCGCGGATGGCTGGCATCTCAGCGTGCGCGCACCGGGATCGTGAGCTCGGCTCTGGGTAAAGCGCTGCTGCCAGTGCCGCGCTAGTTCAGCGAATCCTTCAACTGCTTGCCCGGACCGAAACGCGGGGTCTTGGAGGGCTTAATGGTGATTTCCTCGCCGGTCTGAGGATTGCGTCCCTTGCCGCCGGCACGGGTCGCCACCACGAACACGCCGAAGCCGGTCAGCCGCACCTCGTCACCGCCCTTCAGGGCGGCGGCGATGAGATCGAAAGTTCCTTCCACCGCCTTGGCGGCATCGTGCTTGGCCAGGCCCTGGGTGTCCGCAAGCTTCTGAATCAGATCATTCTTGTTCACGGATGGCTCCTATCGCGCGATTCGTCCCGTCCGGGGGGAGTCTAGGGGGCCGCGCCCAACCCCGTCAAAGTGAAAAACGGCGGAATCAGCGGAATTTTTGTCCCACTGGCCCCCAAAAGCGGAGGCCCGGAACATTCCGGGCCTCTGGCTGAGGGGTTTCGACCGAGATTAATGGGTGACGACCGCGTCATCCGTGTCTGGCAATACCACTGGGGTCACGACATCCGGCTCGATCCAATCGATCGCCTCGGGCTGGCGCACCAGCGCGACTTTCAGCACTTCCTCGACTGCGGAGACCGGCACGATCTTAAGACAGGTCTTCACATTGTCGGGCACTTCGGCCAGGTCCTTCTCATTCTCCTGGGGGATGATCACCGTGGTGATCCCCGCCCTCAGAGCGGCGAGAAGCTTTTCCTTGAGTCCGCCGATCGGCAGCGCCCGGCCTCGCAAGGTGATCTCCCCGGTCATCGCGACGTCCCGGCGCACCGGAATCTGGGTCAGGACCGAGATGATCGAGGTCGCCATCGCCAAGCCGGCGGACGGACCATCCTTGGGCGTGGCGCCTTCGGGCACATGGACATGGATGTCCACCTTGTCGAAGGTCGGCGGCTTGATGCCGTAGCTGGTTGCCTTCGAGCGCACATAGGAGCGCGCCGCGTCGATCGACTCCTTCATCACCTCGCCCAGTTTGCCTGTCGCCTGAAAGCGGCCCTTGCCGGGCAGCATCACCGACTCGATGGTCAAGGTCTCGCCGCCCACTTCGGTCCAGGCAAGGCCGGTGACCACGCCGACCTGGTCCTCGCCTTCGATCTCGCCATAGCGATGGCGGCGGACGCCGGCATAGGTGCCCAGATTCTCGGGCGTCACTTCGACCGCGCTGGCCTTGTTCGAGACGATCTCCTTCACCGCCTTGCGCGCCAGATTGGCGAGCTCGCGCTCCAGATTGCGCACGCCCGCCTCGCGGCTGTAATAGCGGATCAGGTCGCGCAGACCGGCATCGGTGATCTTCCACTCCTCCGGCTTCAAGCCGTGCGCCGCCATCTCCTTGGGAATCAGGTGGCGCTTGGCGATCTCGACCTTTTCGTCCTCGGTGTAGCCGGGGATGCGGATGATCTCCATCCGGTCCATCAGCGGCCGCGGCATGTTCAGGCTATTGGCCGTGGTGACGAACATCACGTCCGAGAGATCGAAATCGACCTCCAGATAATGATCGTTGAAGGTCGCATTCTGCTCGGGGTCCAGCACCTCCAGCAGCGCCGAAGAGGGATCGCCGCGATAATCGGCGCCCAGCTTGTCGATTTCGTCCAGCAGGAACAGCGGATTGGCGGTCTTGGCCTTCTTCATCGACTGGATGATCTTGCCGGGCATCGAACCGATATAGGTGCGCCGGTGGCCGCGGATTTCCGCTTCGTCGCGCATTCCGCCCAAGGACATGCGCACGAATTCGCGTCCCGTCGCCTTGGCAATCGACTTGCCGAGCGAGGTCTTGCCCACGCCGGGGGGGCCGACCAGGCATAGGATCGGGCCCTTCAACTTACCGACGCGCTGCTGCACGGCAAGATATTCCAGGATACGTTCCTTAACCTTGTCCAACCCGTAATGGTCATCATTGAGCACAGTTTCGGCTGCAACGATATCCTTCTTGACCTTGCTCTTCTTGCCCCAGGGCAGAGACAGCAGCCAGTCGAGATAATTGCGCACCACCGTGGCTTCCGCCGACATGGGCGACATGGCGCGCAGCTTCTTGACCTCGGCCTGCGCCTTTTCCCGCGCTTCCTTGCTGAGCTTGGTCTTGCGGATGCGCTCCTCGAGTTCGTTCATCTCGTCGCGGCCTTCTTCGCCTTCGCCGAGCTCCTTCTGGATCGCCTTGAGCTGCTCGTTGAGGTAATATTCCCGCTGGGTCTTCTCCATCTGGCGCTTGACCCGGCTGCGAATCTTGCGCTCGACCTGCAGGACGCCGATCTCCGCCTCGATCAAAGAGAGAATCTTTTCCAGCCGCTCGGTGGTGCTAAACGTCTCCAGCAGGGACTGGCGATCGCCGATCTTCACCGAAAGATGGGACGCAACGGTATCGGCCAGCTTGGCCGGATCGTCGAGCTGCTGCACCGCGGCCAAGGTCTCGGAGGGAATCTTCTTGTTGAGCTTGATATACTGCTCGAAATTGGCCTTCACCGTGCGCATCAACGCTTCGGCTTCCTTCGGAGCGACTTCGCTTTCGTTGACCGGTTCGATGGTCGCCTGGAAGAAATCGCTGCGCGGCGAGAAGCCGGTAACCTTGGCGCGCGTCTTGCCTTCGACCAGCACCCGCACGGTCTGATCGGGAAGCTTCAAGAGCTGAAGCACCGTCGCCAGGGTACCGATGGCGTGCAAGCCCTCGGCAGTGGGATCGTCCTCGGCGGCGTTCTTCTGGGTGAGAAGCAGAATCTGCTTCTCGTCATTCATCACCTCTTCCAGGGCGCGCACCGATTTCTCGCGGCCCACGAACAAAGGCACGATCATGTGGGGGAACACGACGATGTCGCGCAGCGGAAGAACCGGCGCCGATGCCGGGGGGTTGATGTCGTCTTTCTTGGTGGCGTCGTCCGCCATTTGTTTGCTCCTGCCGGGCACCTCGCCGGCGTGTATTCCGGCCTTCCCATCTGGCGAAGGCCTTACTGGAAAGCGGCCCCAATGAACGAAATCAGGCGGGACCGGCTCCGGACAGTATAGAGTGGGCCCCCTAACGGGCGGTTTCAAGATGTTGAGGTTAACGGGCCTGGGAAGTTCCCCTGCACAGACAAAATACCGCCCAGAAGGCGCATTTTCGCTCCCAGCGCGGCTCGCAAGACCCACCAGATCATGACCTGCTGGAGGATTCCCGCGACACTGATATAAGGGCAAAAACGAATGGGGAAAAGACGTCATGCTGAATCGCCGCACATTCGGGACCCTGCTCGCCGGGGCGGCAGCCTGGGGTGATGCGCGGGCGGCGGGAACAACCCTGCCCTTTTACGCCAGCGCCGGGCCGGAACTGGACCTTTATGCGCTGGATGTGGGCGCGGCCTCGCTCGCGCACCGCGGATCGGTGACACTGCCCGCCAATGTGCAATATGCTTGGCCGCATCCGTCGCTGAAATACCTCTATGTCATCGCCAGCAACGGCCAGCCCGGAAGCGGTCCCATGGGCGCCACGGGTTCCGACAAAAACCATTATGCCATCGCATATCGGATCGGGCCGGACGGGACGTTGACGCAACACGGCAAGCCGGCGGTGTTGCCGGTGCGGCCGCTGCATGCCAGCGTCGATCATGAAGGCGCTTATCTGCTGATCGCCTATAACAGGCCCAGCATGGTGACGGTGCACCGCCTGCGCCCGGACGGCAGCATCGGCGAGGAAGTCAAGCAGACCCATAATCCCGACTTCGGCATCTATGCCCATCAGGTCCGCGCCACACCTTTGAACAAGACAGTCACCTTGTGCAGCCGGGGCAACGATCCCACCGCGACCAAGCCGGAAGACCCCGGCCATATCGAAGTGTTCGGCTTCCAGGACGGCCAGCTCAGCAATCTTGAGACTATCTTCCCCGGCAATAGCGGGTTGGGCTTCGGGCCGCGGCACCTGGATTTCCATCCGACCGCCCCATTTGTCTATGTCTCGCTGGAGCGCGAGAACGCGCTCTACGTGTTCGGGCTCAAACCCGACGGCACCATGACGCCGCAGCCGCTATTCAAGCGTAGCACACTGATCGACCCGGACGGCAAGGCCAAGCATCCCGGCCAGGGCGCGGGACCGATCCATTGCCATCCCAACGGGAAGTTCGTCTATCAGACCAATCGCGGCTCGGGGACGATTGCGGGGCCCGACGGCAAAAAGGTTTGGAACGGCGGAGAGAACAGCGTCGTCGTCTGGTCGATCGATCAGGCGACGGGCGAGCCGACCCGCATCCAGAACGCGCCGGCTCATGGTTTCGAGCTGCGGACCTTCACCATGGATCCTGCCGGCAAGGTGCTGATTGCGGCCAGCACCACTCCGATGCTTGTGAATGAGGGGGGCACGCTCAGCACTGTGAGCGCTGGCCTGTCGATCTTCCGGATCGGTGACGACGGGAAGCTCAGCTTCGCCCGCAAGGCCGATATCGATACCGCCAAGGGTGTCCAATTCTGGTGCGGCCTGCTCAACATGCCGTGACCGCAATCCGACCTATGTCATGGCCGGGCCTGACCCGGCCATCCATGGCACCGGATGGGTGGATGGCCGGCTCAAGGCCGGCCATGACATGCTGGATCAGCTCGCGTTCTTCTCGCGCGCTTCGGCCTTGTCGGAATAAGTATAGAGCGGCCGCGCCTTGCCCTCGACCACATCGGCGGTGATGACGACTTCCTGTACCCCCGAAAGCGTCGGCAGCTCGAACATGGTTTCCAGCAGGATGCCTTCCAGAATGGAGCGCAATCCGCGCGCGCCGGTCTTGCGGGCAATCGCCTTGCGGGCGATGGAATGCAGCGCCTCTTCCTGGAAGCGCAGCTTGACGCCTTCCATCTCGAACATCCGCTGATACTGCTTGGCCAGCGCATTCTTGGGACGGGTGAGGATTTCGATCAGCGCCGGCTCGGTGAGATCGCCCAGGGTGGCGAGCACCGGCAGACGGCCGATGAATTCCGGGATCAGGCCGAATTTGAGCAGATCCTCGGGCTCCACATCGCGCAGAACCTCGCCGGTGCCGCGCTCGTCGGGCCCGCGCACGGTCGCGCCGAAGCCCATCGAGGTGCCCTGGGTGCGGGAGGCGATGATCTTGTCCAGGCCGGCAAAGGCGCCGCCGACGATGAACAGGATATTGGTGGTGTCCACCTGCAGGAATTCCTGCTGCGGATGCTTGCGTCCGCCCTGGGGCGGCACCGAGGCGACCGTGCCTTCCATGATCTTGAGCAAGGCCTGCTGCACGCCCTCGCCCGACACGTCGCGGGTGATGGAAGGATTGTCGGACTTGCGGGAAATCTTGTCGACCTCGTCGATATAGACGATGCCGCGCTGCGCCCGCTCGACGTTATAGTCGGCGGCCTGCAGCAGCTTGAGAATGATGTTCTCCACATCCTCGCCCACATAACCGGCTTCGG
>DATATP010000030.1:0-2313 GCA_036268715.1 Rhizomicrobium sp.
TTCAGCGGCATATTGAGAAGGCGGATGGAGACGTCGCTTTCACCATGCTCGAAATAGCTGTCCCAGGCCCAATCATTGTCGAGCAGGCTGAAGCCGCCTTCGCCGCCCACCACATAGCGCCGCATGTCGCGGGTCAGGTCAACGATCTGGTCGTCATTGATATTGGCGCTCTGGGTGGCGATGTCGAATGCCTGGACCGGCGCGCCCGAGCCCGTGGCTGTGCCGGACGTGATCTGTGCTGCGGTGACCCCATTATAGTTCTGGGCCGACACTATGGTCTGTTGCGTCCCACTCGCATCCGCCAAGGTGACTGCCGGAACATTTGCATAAGCCGTATTACAGGCCGCAATTGTCTGCTGATAGTTCAGGCCGACGCCGAAGGTTCCGGTGCTCGGCAGGAAGGCGTTGTCGCATTTCACCGCGATCCCGGTACGGTTGGAATTGCCCTGGGCCGGAATGTCCTGGGTGCGCGACGTGCTCATATTGACGGTGAAATAAACATCCGTGCCCGGAGCAAGGTCGTACTGGCCGCGCATATAGATGTCGCCGCGGGTCAGAGGATCGGCCAGGGAATGGGTATATTGGTGCGCGGTCTGGTCGCCCGGATTGGCGGTGGTGCCGTAGCAGTCACCGTTGATGGCGTTGGTTATGCCGCCGGCTCCAGTTGCGCTGCCATTATATTGCGGCGCACAATTGCCGGCATATTGATAGGCGGACGCCAAGCCGCCGGCACCGAAAATGGTGCCTTCCTTCGGACCGCTGAGGATCATCCCGGTGGGATAGGTCTGGGATGGCTGGACATGATTGCCATAAACATTCTGCGGCTGGCCGGCCGGAATGATTGGCACCTTGGTCGCGACGCCCCCGACATTGACGTAGGTGGTAGCGGTCGGGCTGCTGCTATAAGCCTCGATTCCGTACTGCGACGGCCAGGACCGGCCGCCGATATTTTCCTGCGTACCGAACTGCCTCGACGCCACCGGCAGGCCGGGCTCTACACCGGCGGTGGTGGAATATTCGCCGGCGACTTCGATATGCGCCCGGCCACCCAGGAAGCTGGTGCCTGCCGCGAACTGCGCTGTGGCATTGGCGTCGTCGCCATAGGTGGTCTCACCACCGAAGATGTTGGCCTTGAAGCCTTCGAACTTCTTGTCGGTAACGAAGTTGACCACGCCCGCCACCGCATCGGAGCCCCAGGACGCCGAAGCGCCGCCGGTCACGACATCGACCCGCTGGATCAGCATCTGCGGCATTTCGCTGACATCGACCGCGCCATTGGGGTTGGCGGACACGACGCGCTGACTATCGAGCAGAGTCAGGGTGCGCAGCACGCCCAGGCCGCGCAGGTTGAAGGACGAGATGCCTTGCAGGCCTGTCGTGGTCGAGCCGGTGTTGTAGCTTACGCCGGTCGAGCCTTGCAGGGCCGGAAGTTGGGTCATCGCCTCGAACACGCTGGGCTGGGCGACCTTCGCAAGGTCAGCGGCGCCAACCACGGTGGTCGGGGTCGGCGCATCGAAGCCGGCATTCTGTAGACGGGTCGACGTGACGGTGACAGTCTCGGTGGTTTCCTGCTGCGCGTAGGCAGCGCTTCCGACCGCCAGCAGCAAGGCCGTGGCAGAGCAACCCAGCATCAGCCGGTGTGAGAAATTCTCCATAAGTATCCCCTCAAGGAACGATTGAATCCAAGGACGCTCAACTCCCCGTATCCCCCGTAGCTCGCTGAGCGCCTCAAAGGGCGCGCAAATCCCCTGCGCAGAATCGCACTGTGAACGTATACAGACTGCAGCTTATCAAACGGCCGGGGGGCGCGTGGCCGACAAATCTCATCTGATGAGATCATCGGAGCCGATTTCTTATGGCTTTTCCTAACCGTTAGGAACGAAACGGCTAATTGAGCGATATCGGCCGCGAATGTTGCAGTTAGGCAACAGCGCCGGCCCGCCGGACGTCATCGAGGGATCGCGCGAAGTTCGGCTCCGGCCCGGGGAGCTATCGCTCAGCGGCCTAAAGGAAAATCTTTTGCCGCCGCCAAGGCGCCGAATATCGCCAGCGAAACCAACCAGGAAACCCAGTCTTTTGCGGCATAGACGATCGGGTCGTCATGCATATAGCCCCGCGCCGTGGACAGCCAGATGCGGCATAGCCAGAACAGCATCAACGGCACGATAAGCCACAAAAGGACAGGCGACGCATAAAGCCGTGACACCGCCTCGTCCTGCACGAACAGCGCCAGGATGACGATGGCTGTAAAGGCGCTCGCCACACCCATCGCCTGAAGGATGGGCACGTCCGCCGCTTCATAGCCCCGGCGCG
>DATATP010000031.1:0-11835 GCA_036268715.1 Rhizomicrobium sp.
CGACAAGGTTTCCGCCCGGCTGCATGCGCCGCGCGAAGGCGAGCGCGGCAAGGACGGCATCGCCTGCCTGCGCGCCGGCGGATTGTTCCACCCCGTTGCGATCGCAGCAGGCGACGAGAATATAAGAGTGGTGGATGCGGGCGTGCCGGCGGTCTACAGCTTTTCTCCGGCTGGCGAGTTGCGCGATACGCTGCGGCTGGATGACCTGCCGGAGAAGGCGGCGCTCGGTCCCGATGGCGCCATCGTGCTGGCCCGGCAGGGAAGCATCGAGTTGCTGCAGCGGGACACGCGTAAAGTCCTTTCCTTCAAGTCCTCGGTCACCGCCCTCGCTTTCTCGCCGGACAGGCGGGCCCTTGCGGTCGCCGGGGGTGCCCTGCACGACCTGTCGTCGGGGACACGACTGTTTGCGCTGGACGGCGATGCCGTGGCCTTCACCGCGACCCGCGACCGGCTCTATTTCCTGAAACCGGATACGGTGGAATTACGGGACCTGAAAAGCGGAAAATTGCTCCGGCGCTTCGCTATCCAGACCCCCGTTGGCAATCATGGCACAATCGCGAGCGATGGGCGTCACATCTGGGTTTCCGGTCCGGACACTTGGCGTCTGGAGAGAATCGAGATCGCCACCGGAATGGTGACGCGGCTGGCGGCCCCGGAGCGCAGCATCACCGCCCTGGCCGTGGCCGGCGCCGGATTGATCCTGGCGGGTGCCAACCTTTACGCCTCGCTGATCGACAAGGTCGAGCACAATCCGGGCTCGCTCTATCGCCTGACCGAGCCATCGGGGCCATGAAGCGACGCCTCATGCCGCCTTGCCCGCCGTCTGGATCAGGCCGCGGATATAGCCATAGGCGAAGACAAAGGATTCATCCTGCGCAGCCCTGAGTTGGGCTTGGGTGCGGCCCCTCGGGTCCATGACGGGAATGTGATCCGGCATCAGCATCCCGTCATAGCCGACCTCGCGATAGGCCTGAACCGTGGCAGGAAGATCGATATCGCCGTCGTCAGGAAAACATTCCGCCACAAAATCACTCCGATGGCCGCGGATATTGCGAAAATGCACATTGAAGATCTTCTTGCGGCTGCCGAACCAGCGGATCGCATCGCCGATCTGGGCATTGGGGTTCTCCAGCATTTCGCACATCGTGCCCTGGCAGAAATTCAGCCCGTGGTATGGGCTCTCCCGAATGGAGACAAAGCGCTTGAGGCCCTCGACCGTCCCCAGCACATTGGGCACGCCCATAAAGCCTTGCGGCGGCAGGCCGGGATCGTGGGGATGCTGGGCGAGCTTGACCTTGTACTCGTTCGCCACCGGCACGACCCTATCCAGGAAATAGGTGATGCGTTCCCAGAAGGTCTCGGCATCGACATGTCCCGCACGGGTCAGTCCGTTGCCGCCTTCCGGCGCGCCCAGATAAAGCAGCTGACTGCCCGGCTTGGTCGCATCCGCATAATTCCACCGGTTGTAAAGCGTATCGCCCCGTCCCGGCACATGCGCCAGACGCAGGATCGGCAGGATGGACAGATAATATTTGACGATGGGAATGCCCGCGGCGGCGCTGTTCTTGATCGTGGTCTGGAAATCCTCGATCTCGCGGTCGCGGCCTTCGCTGCCCAGCATGATGGCGGACTTGTCGCCGCGACCGATCTCGGAATCGATCATGTCGATGGAGATGGTATATTTCTCGCCCAGCGCGATCACCTGCTTGAGTTCATCTATTGTGGGATAGCGCCGGCCTTCCTCCCCGATCTTGTACCAGCCGCAGACATTCTTGACCCCATAGCGCTGGAAGCGGATAAAATTGTCCTCGCTGGTCGGCTCCTGAGTGCCCAGCTTCATCAACACCGGTTTGCCGGCCGCCTGCGCCGCCGAGCCGGACAGCGCCGTGGTCCCCGCGACAGCGCCGCCAAGCGCGACGGCAGAGTATTTGAAAAGATCGCGTCGATCCGGTGATGTCATGACGGCATCCTTCCCCATAGATTTAATCACAATATGAGCGGTCATCCTTGCGTTGTGTCAATGCACCTCATAATATGATTTCTGATATTACCGCTGCTGCTGAGGGAGACATGCCGACAAAGGACGCGCCCGCGCCCATACCGCATCATATTTTGGAGCAGCTCCGGACCATCAGCAGCGGCACCCTCACCACGCAATTGTTCAAGCGCGGCCTTCGCCAGAACTTCCTGGTCGGGCTGAAGCCGCTCAATCCGGAGCATGCCCGTTTCGTCGGAGAGGCTTTTACCATGCGGCTGATCCCGGCGCGCGAGGACATCGATACCTATCGTACCCTCACGCCATATTCAAATCCCGACAATCTGCAATGGGAAGGCGTCGACAAAATTCAGAAGGGTCAGGTGCTGGTAATCGACGCGCGCAACGAGGTGCGTGCCGGCACCTGCGGCAGCATTCTGGTGGCCCATATGCAGACCAAGGGATGCGCCGCCATCGTCACCGACGGGGCGCTACGCGATGGGGTGGAAATCGCCGGCCTCGATTTTCCCGCCTATGCGCGCCAGATCACCGCCACCTCGCGGCTGTCCTATCATCGCGTCGCAGACCTGCAGGTGCCGATATCCTGCGCCGATGTCGCGGTGTATCCGGGCGACATCGTGGTAGGCGATGGCAATGGAGTGACAATCATCCCGCGCCAAATGGCGCAGGAGATCGCGCATGACGGCGCTGCGCAGGAAGCGATCGAGGAGTATCTCATGTTGCGCATCCAGGCAGGCGACCGGCTTTACGGCACCTATCCGCCGGACGAACAGACCCGCGAGGATTTCCTGGCCTGGAAGAAGGGTGGTGCCAGACCTGAGGATGTGATGCGCATCCGCGCCGGAAAGGTGCAGGCATGACGCCGGCGGCGATGGAAGCGATGATCCGCCGCTATTTCGCCGCCTGCAACGCCGCAGATTACGAGGGCTTAGTCGCCTGCTTCATCCCTCAGGCGGTGCATTATTTCCCGCCCGGCCTGCCGGACATTCCTTGGCGCGGCGCCGACCGCATTGCCAAAGGCTGGAGCGGGTGTGTCGAGACACTCGGCTCACGCTGGACGATCGAGAATATCCTGTGCTCCTCCACCCGGTCCGAAGCGGTGATCGAATGGACCCATTGGAAAACCGCAAGCAATACTGCGTTGCGCGGCGACGAATGGTACATGTTCGATGATGCGAGCGGACGCATCGCCGAGATCCGCGCCTATTATGCGGCGCCCGCCGATCGCAGCGCCGTGATCTCGGAACTCGCCGGCTTCGACTACCGAATCCGCGGTTATGCCATGGGGCCACCGCAATAAGAATCGCGTCATCAGGCGCGCAGGGAGGACGATGTGACGCCCCAGCCATCGCGCGCGGGACATCGGCGCTATGTCGCGCTGGCGCTGATCACCCTTGTTCTCACCATCAGCACCGGCAACCGCGCCACCCTTGCGATCGCGGGGCCCAGCATGGGACGCGATCTTGGCCTCAGTGCAATTCAATTGGGCTGGCTGTTCTCCGCCTTCGCCTGGACCTATGCCTTCGGCCAGATTCCCGCCGGCTGGATTTGCGACCGGATCGGGGCCAAGCGCATCATGTTGTGGGGGCTTATCGTCTGGTCGCTGATCACCATGGCGATGGCGCTGGTCGGCGGCCTGCCGTGGCCGTTCTGGACCATGGGCCTGTTGCGCCTTGCGCTGGGTCTGTTCGAGACGCCGGTTGGTCCCGCCTCCGGCCGCATCATCGCCGGTTGGTTTCCTATCGCCGAGCGTGGCGTCGCCGGTTCGGTGTTCAACAGCGCGCAATATCTGGCGCTGATTTTTTTCCTGCCGCTGATGGGCTGGCTCGCCACCAGCTTTAGCTGGCGGGAAGTATTCTGGGTGCCGGGCGTGTTGGGCCTGATCACCGCGGCGTTGTGGTTGCGCTATTTCCATGCGCCGGGAAGGCATCCGCACCTTGGCAAAGCCGAACGCGATTATATCCAGGCGGGCGGTGCGCTGACGGGTCTGGACGCGCCGGATGCGCGCTCGACAAAGCCTGACTATGGCCTGGCCGATATCGGAGCCCTGTTCCGCAGCCGCATGCTGCTGGGCGTGTTCCTCGGCCAATATTGCATCAACGCGATCACCTGGTTTTTCGTCTCCTGGTTTCCGGCCTATCTCGTCAATGGGCTTCACCTTTCGATCCTCACCGCCGGTTTCATGGCGATCCTGCCCGCCTTTCTCGGGCTGATGGGCTCGCTGTTCTCAGGCCTGTTCTCGGATTATCTGCTGCGGGTGACGGGCTCCCTCACCATGGCGCGCAAAATTCCTATCACGATAGGGCTGTTGATCAGCTTTACCATGCTGGCTTGCATCGTGCTGCATTCCAACCTGTTGATCGTGCTGGCGATGTCCGTGGCGCTGTTCGGCAAGGGCATCAGCAGCGGCATGGTCTGGACTCTCATTGCCGATGTCGCGCCCGAACGCATGACCGGTCTGACCGGCGGCGTGTCGAACGCATTCGCCAATTTTGCCGGTGTCGTGACGCCGGTGGTGATCGGCTATATCCTGGCGCGCGAAAATTCCTTCGACGAAGTACTAGTCTATGTCTGTGCTCACAGCGCCGGTGCGCTCGCCTGCTATTGGCTGCTGGTGGGAAAGTTGACACGGGTGAAGCTGGCGTGAAGTGGTGCATCTTATCGCATGTGAAACCTATATCCTATTGTGCGCTATCGGCTGAAGATAAGATGTGCGGCAGCGGTGCGATACGCGATGTGAATTGAAGATGGGTTTTGGCGTCATGCCGTGAATTGGTTCGCGGCTGAATCCGCATTCATATGGGCGGCGGCGTGTCGCAATTTTCGCAAATGATCGTCAAGATCCACTCCGATCTTGACTTCGCAGATGCTCCTTCTAAAGACTTTGCGCCAATAACGCAGGGCGCATCGCATTACGAAGAAGCGCCGCCGGGGAGTTGCACAACCAAGATTTTTCGCAAACCAACCAGGGGGAGTTCCATATGGACAAGTTCACGTATTCATTGCTGCTTGGCGTCTCGGCGGCAGCTCTGTTCGTTTCGAATTCCGCCTTCGCCCAGGACACCGGCGCGGTCGAGCAGGTCGTGGTCACCGGTACCAGCATCCGCGGCATCGCACCGGTCGGCTCCAATCTGATCACCGTCGGGCCGGCGGAAATCGAGAGCATGGGCGCGGCGGACGTGCAGGACATTCTGGTGAATATCCCTTCCCTGACCGGAATGGGAAATATCAATCAGGGCACGACCCACAGTTCTTCCTTCGCACCGACCATTCACCAACTCGGAGTGAGCGCCAGCAACAGCACGCTCGTCCTGATCGATGGCCACCGCATACCGTCGGATGGGCAAAATCATGGTCTGACCGATCCCAACATCGTGCCGGTCTCGGCGCTGCAGGAAGTCGATGTGTTGCCGGACGGCGCTTCGTCGATATATGGCTCGGATGCCGTTGCGGGCGTGGTCAATTTCGTGACCCGGAAACAGTTCGAAGGGCTTCAATTGTCCGCTCAATACGGCACGGCGACGGGCTATCGGACGCTTCAAGGCAATATGCTGTGGGGAACCAGTTGGCAGGACGGCTCGGTGATGTTTGCCGCTTCCTATTCCAATAAGGGCGGGATCCTGAATTCGGACCGGCTGAAATTTGTGGACGACGATTTCCGTTCGAGCGGAGGTTCAAATTTCAAGAGCTTCGGTTGCTACCCTGCCACGATCCAGCCCGGTGGGGCCGGCAATATCTTCTTGGACGCCACCTCGGGAACCTCTGTGGCAAACACCGCCGCGAACAGTCCCTGCGCCAATCCCTATGGCAATTTCCTCGATCCGGAAATCCGCTCCAATTTCATGGTGAAGGGCGTCCAGCAGATCGGAAACGTCACCGTCAGTGTCGATCTGCTCTATGCGATACGCCGCGACGATACCACGACGCCCTATAATTCGGTCCTGACCGCCACGGCGTTCGGCACGGGTGCCCAGGCCAATCCGTTCTATCTTCCGCCCGCGGGCTATACGGGCACCGCGACAAAGGAGACTGCGCGCTTCAACCTCGCGGGATTGCTTTCGCCCGACCAATATCGCTCCGTCAACGATAGCGGCAACCAGAACGGCTTTATAAGGCCGATGATCGACTGGAATATCGATGGCAATTATCACCTGACCGCGAGCGCGGTGATCGGTACCGACCGGCTTTACGCCTACACGTACAATGGACTCTGCACGGCGTGTGTCTATCTCGCCTTGAATGGTACGCCTTCGGCCAGTGGAAGTACTTCGCCAACGGTCTCCTCGACCCTCCCGAATACTTCTACCAGCGTCAGCATGCTGCCGTTGACCACCGCGAATGCACTCGACATCTGGAATCCGGCGGCGAGCAACCGGACGTCTCAGGCGGTACTCAAAAGCCTCGGACAGGGGCAGACCCAATCCAACACTTATGACCAGTTGCAGAATTATCGCTTGGTGCTGGACGGTTCGCTTTTCACCTTGCCGGGGGGCGACGTCCATGCCGCGCTGGGAGCAGAAGTCACCCAGACGGGTGAGCAGGCCTTCGCGGATGGCGCCGGCACATTGGGACCATCCTCCAACTTTTCCACTGCGACCAGTTTCTCCTATCCGCGTACCGTTTACGCCTATTTCGGCGAATTGGAGATACCGATTATCGGCGAAGGAAATGCCCTGCCCTTGGTGCAGAAGCTCGACTTCGACATTTCGGGACGCTATGACGATTACAGCGACGTCGGTAACACGGCAAATCCCAAATTCGCGCTGAACTGGAACATCATCGACGCTCTGAAGCTGCGCGCGACCTACTCGACTTCCTTCGTCGCGCCGGCCCTCGACAGTATCGGCAAACCGCCGGGCCTCACCGCGGTGTCGTCGGCCTTCAACCTTCCGCTTTCCACATATCCGCTGGCAAATCAGTTGCCGGGCGTGACCTGCACCGCGACCAGTTGCGCGATTCCCGCATCCGACCAGGGCATTCAGCTTCAGGGCGCCACCAACCTGGTCCCGGAAAAAGGCCGGAGCTGGTCGGTTGGCGCGGATTTCACGCCCGATTTCCTGCCGGGATTCACCGCCAAGCTGACGTATTGGAGCGCATCGTTCCTGGGCGGGGTGACATCGCCCTTCTATGCCCAGGACGCGGGATCGGCGGCGCTCACATCGCTGATCGTCCTTTACCCTTCCGGCATCACCCAGCCGCAGCTCAACACCTATGTGGCGAATTCCGGCGGCAACACACCCAACGCGCCGGTGCTGAGCTCATTGCCCTCGACCGCCTATTATACCTATGACGAACGGCAGCGGAACGTGCTGAATCTCTGGATCCAAGGCATCGACGCCTATGTCGCTTACCATTTCGACACCGGCCTGGGCAGTTTCGCGCTGACCGATGCCCTGACGCAATTCTTGAATTTCAACCAGCAGGTCGGCGCTGGCGGCAAGAAATTCAGCGTACTCAATACAGACGGCTTCAATTCGACTTTTCCGTCAATCGCCACCCAGATGCGGACGACCATCGGCTGGAATATGGACCAGTTTTCCGTCGTGCTGGGGATGAACTATAGCGGCGCCTATCGCAACTGGTCGGCAACCTCGCTGGTCCCGGTGGCCCAGGACCCGCTGTTTGGCAATCCTTCCGGCGGCGGCGATCACGTCACTTCGTCGAAGATTTTCGATCTGTATGCCAGCTACGGATTCAGCGGGGGTATCATGGGAGATGACGAGGTCTACCTGCATGTGCAGGATCTCTTCAACACCGATCCACCCTTCTATAATTCCACGCTCGGCTATGACAGCTACAACGCGAACCCGATCGGCCGCATCATCGAGGTCGGCATTCGCGGGAAGTGGTAATTTGGGCCAGTGAGAAGGATTTCTTTCCGAGACTGAAGACTTCCAGCCGATACTGCAGCCTTGCGGAACCTCCTTCCCGCCTGCACATTTGTGGGTTGCGTCCTGGGATCTCGCCGTGAAACGCTGTCTTGCCGCCATCCTCATTTTCGGCCTTTGGGACGGCGGCGCAGCTGCGGCCGGCCGGCAAGACGCGCCTCAACCTCCTTCGATCGAATTCGGCGATCTCTACCGGGCGGTCGAACTGGGGCATATTTACCCCGACCAGAAGACGTTCGCCGACGCAATTCCCAGGCAGCCCCCCGCGGCCATCCTTGCGAAATATGGAAGCCAGAAGGATCGGCCCGGCTTTTCGCTCAAGGCATTTGTGAAGATGCACTTCGCCCTGCCGGCGCAGAACGCATCGACGGCCATGCGGCCGGCGCGTGAAAGCGTGGGCCCCTATATCGATCGGATGTGGACCGCGCTTGAGCGCAGGCCGGACAAGCGCCAGGCCATCTCATCGCTGCTGCCGCTCGGCCATCCCTATATCGTGCCCGGCGGAAGATTCCGCGAGATCTATTACTGGGACAGCTATTTCACCATGCTGGGTCTGGAGCAGGATGGGCGGCACGCGCTGGCCCGCGATATGCTGCAGAACATCGCGTCCCTCATCCGGCGCCACGGCCACATGCCCAACGGCAACCGCAGCTATTATCTGAGCCGTTCCCAGCCACCTTTCTTCGCCTCCATGGTCGAGTTGATCGCCCGCCGCGATGGCGACAAGGTCTACCGGACCTACCTTCCCGAGCTTCAGGCGGAATATGATTATTGGATGGAGGGTGCCGGCACGCTTGGCGCCGGGACCGCGCATCGGCATGTGGTGCGCCTGCGCGACGGCACCCTGCTCAACCGCTATTGGGACGATCGCGACGTGCCCCGCGATGAATCCTATTCGGAGGATGTGGAGACGGCACGCCGGTCCCGCGGCCCCGCTGCGGAGGTCTATCGCAACCTGCGCGCCGGAAGCGAAACCGGTTGGGACTTCAGTTCCCGCTGGCTGATCGATCCGTCACGCCTTTCGACCATCCGCACCACTGCGATCGCGCCGGTGGACCTCAACAGCCTGATGATGCATTTGGAACAGGTGCTCGCCAAAGCCTATGCCCAGGGCGGCGACACGGTGCGTGCCCGCCTTTACCAAACCAAGGCTCGGGTCCGTGGCGCTGCCATCCGCAGGCTGATGTGGGATGGCAAGGCCGGTCTTTTCACGGATTATCTCTGGCAGACGCAACGGCAAGGTAGCGCCTATTCGCTTGCGACGGTATATCCGCTCTATTTCGGCGCCGCGACGGAGGAACAAGCTCGCACGGTGGCAGAAACGCTGAGAGACCGCTTTCTGAAACCCGGCGGCCTGGAGACGACCCTTGTGGTCACAGGTCAGCAATGGGACGGACCGAATGGTTGGGCGCCGCTTGAGTATCTCGCTATCGAAGGTCTGAAGAAGTACCGGCAAAGCGGCCTGGCAACGGAAATTGCCACACGCTGGATCGAAGAAAATGTCCGCTCCTTCAACGCCACGGGCATGCTGGTAGAAAAATACGATGTACAGAAACTGCCTGCCCGCGGGAAGACGGGCGGAGGAAAAGGCGGTGAGTATCCGCTTCAGACCGGCTTCGGCTGGACTAACGGCGTGCTTGCCACCCTGATGGCCGAATATCCACAGGCCTCACCAACGCGAAGGCAGCGCGAAAAGACGCGGTGACGGACCGCGGGGCATCTTTTTTGCGAGACTGCGCCGATACCCGGCGCAATATCTGAATTTGCGATAAGGGGTATCTCTTCGAGTGATAAACAGTGTGTCTCCCAAGTCGCATACGCCTTTAAACTCGTCTGGATCGCAACCAATTGCTGCAGTCAAGGCTATGACGCGCAGTTGTCGTGGGTATCGTGAGCCGCTCGGGAATCACCCGCACGCCAATCAAGAATTAACTCCTAGGGGAACTCATGAGAAACCTGCAGTTCGCGTTGAAGGCCAGCGGCTCGACTCTCGCGCTTGTCGCGGCCACCTATTTTCCCACGGCGGCAGTCGCGCAGGATCAGGCCGCGGACAATAGCGTCGAGCAAGTCGTCGTCACGGGCACCAGCATCCGCGGGGCGACCGCGCCAGTCGGTTCCAATCTCATCACCCTGGGTCAGCAGGATATTCAGAACACCGCGCCGGTCACTGTCACCGAAGCGCTGGCGAATGTGCCCGCCATCACCGGCATGAACAATAGCGGTCGCGGGCAGAACGGCAATGGCGGCGCAGGCGCTTCGGTCTACATCCATGAGATCGGCGCCAGCGCCCAAAACAGCACCCTGGTGCTGATGGACGGGCACCGCCTGCCGGTCGCCGGCTCGGGCAACGGCAATCCCGTCACCGATCCCAATCTCATTCCCGAGCCGATGTTGCAGCGGGTTGAGGTGCTGGCCGATGGATCCTCCTCGGTCTATGGCTCGGACGCGGTGTCGGGCGTGGTCAATTTCATCACCCGCAAGGAATTCAACGGCGTCGAACTTCATTATCAGGGCCAGGCCGAGGATGGCACGGCGCTGGGCCAATTCTTTAGCGTGCTGACGGGCCAGAACTGGGATCATGGGGGCTTCGTCGCGGCCTATACCTACAGCTTCGAGGACAATATCAAGGACACCACCCATTGGCAGACCGATCCGCTGCTCCAGCCGCAGCGGGCGATCAAGGCGGGCGATGTCGGCACCAATGGCGGCACGACCTCGTTCGGCACGTTCAATTGCGATCCTGCGACCTTGCAGCCGGGCGGCAGCGGTAACATCTATTACAGCGCAGCCGCCGCCGCGGGGGTTTCGAATACTGCCGCGAACGCACCGCAGTCGAACAATTGCTATGCCGGCAGCGGCGGCAACTGGGCCGCGACGGATTATCTGCCGTCCGAAACACGCCAGAATGCAATGATCAAATTCAACGAGCAACTTGGCAGCAGCGTGACCTTCGAAGCCGATGCCGTTTGGGAAACCAAGCGGACGGTGGGGCGCATCTCGCGCGGCAGCTTGACGGCGACCGCTTTCGGGAGCGGCTCGCAGGCCAATCCCTTCTATGCGCTGCCGGCCGGCTATACCGGCACCGCGACCAAGGAAACCATCCGCTACGATTTCGACGCGCTGCTAGGACCTGGAGCGACGACCGCCTATGGCGACGACGAATTGATGGGCGATGCCGACCTGACCTGGAACATCAATGATGACTGGAGCGTCGATTTCCTGGCTTCGGGCGGCCGGTCAGACAGCTTCGATGGCCAAACCAACGGCACGGTCAATCAGGGCTTGGCGCTGCTGGCCCTTAACGGCACGAACCAGACCAGCGGCAGCCTCACCACCAGCTCGATCGCCGGTATCAACGGCGTCGTCACCAATCTGCCGCTCACCACGGCCAATGCGCTGGATGTGTGGAATCCTGCCGCCACCAATCGCACGTCGCCGGCTGTGCTGGCGTCGCTGGTCGCGCCGAACTCCAACAGCAATCTCAACCATGGCGTGGATTCCTATGAGCAGTTTCGCGCGATCGTGAACGGCACCCTGTTCACCACCGCAGCGGGCGCAGTAAAGATCGCAGGCGGCCTGGAGCGCTATAACAGCCAGCTCTACAATTACATCTTGACCGCAACGAATATCGGCCCGACCTCCAAGAGTGCCGGTTTCAGCGCTTTCAATTTTGGGCGCACCATAACCTCCGAATTCCTGGAGGCGGACATTCCCGTGGTCAGTCCGGATATGGATATCCCGCTGGTCAGGAAACTGGAATTCGATCTTTCGGCCCGCCATGACGGCTACAATGATGTCGGCCAGACCACCAATCCCAAAGTCTCGCTCAATTGGGATGTGGTTGATGGCTTCCGGCTCCGCTCAAGCTGGTCGACCTCTTTCGTGGCGGTGGCCCTGGAGCACGACATCCTGAACGGACAGGTTTCCAATGCCAGTGTCACCTCCGGCACG
>DATATP010000032.1:0-4269 GCA_036268715.1 Rhizomicrobium sp.
TCAGTGCCTCCTTCGAATCAGGCACCAATCACAGAATCACAACCGACTCCACAGACTCAAGAACTTCCGGGATCGGCTCTCAGTGAGTTCCCTAAATGTCAAGAAACTGAGCCAGGTAAGGTGCGGTTTGGCTTCCCTTATGCTTGGCGACCGTTTCCGGTTGCCCCGTGGCTACAACCCGTCCGCCAGCCTCGCCGGCGCCCGGTCCGATATCGATGATCCAGTCGCTGATGGCGGCAACCCGCATCTCATGCTCGATGGTGACAACCGTATTTCCGGCCGTGACCAGCCGGTCCAGTTGGAGGATCAGTTTCTCCACGTCAGCGGGATGCAGTCCAGTGGTCGGCTCGTCAAGTACATACAATGTGTCGCCTTTCTGGATACGCTGGAGTTCGCTTGCGAGCTTGATGCGCTGAGCTTCGCCACCCGACAGCTCGGTCGCGGGCTGTCCCAAGCGCAGATAGCCGACGCCGACTTCGCGCAAGACAGATAGCCCTTCGCGCAAAGTCTCTTCTTCGGCAAAAAAGGTCCAAGCGGCATCAACTGTGAGCGAGAGGACGTCTGCGACAGACTTGCCGCGAAATTCGACTTCCAGGGTCTTGGCATTGTAGCGCGTCCCTTGGCAGACCGGGCAGGGCGCATAGACGCTGGGCAGGAATAACAGCTCGACCATGACGAAACCTTCGCCGTTGCAGTTCGGACAGCGGCCCTTGGCAACGTTGAACGAAAACTGCCCCGCGTCATACCGCCGACGCTTTGCCAGCGGCGTTGCGGCAAATATCTTGCGGACATGGTCGAACAGGCCGGTATAGGTGGCGAGGTTCGATCGCGGCGTCCGGCCGATCGGCTTCTGGTCCACCTGGATCAGCCGCTTGATGCCATGAAGGCCGCCTTCGAGATGCCCCTCGATTGTAATCGTTTCTTCTTGTTCCAGCGGATCACTATCCGTCTCAGCTGATGCCGGCGTCTGGCCCAGATTATCAGCAACCAGTTCCACCAATGCTTGCGCGATCAGGCTGCTCTTTCCGGAACCGGAAACACCCGTCACGGTGGTGAGGACGCCAATTGGAATATCGCAGTCGACGTTATCGAGATTGTTGCGCCGGATGTCCCGCAGGCGAAGCCACTTGGCCGGGTGGCGCGCTTGGCGCCGGTCCCGGGTGGGCGAAAATAGATATTTTGCCGTTTCCGAAGTCTTCACATCGGCAAGGCCGGCAGCGGGCCCGCTATAGAGAATTTGGCCGCCGTGCGCACCTGCTGCCGGTCCCACGTCCACGATCCAGTCGGCATGGCGCATGATGTCGAGATCGTGCTCGACCACGAACAGAGAATTGCCGGCGGCTTTCAGCTTTTCCAGCGCCCGCAACAGCGCTTGGGTATCGTGCGGATGCAAGCCGGCGGATGGCTCGTCCAGAACATACACGACGCCAAACAGGTTGGAGACGACCTGTGTCGCCAAGCGCAAGCGCTGCAACTCCCCGGGAGAAAGCGTCGGCGTGCTGCGCTCCATGGCGAGATAGCCTAGCCCAAGGTCCAGTAGAACCGACAGACGGGTGCAAAGGTCGGCTGCGATATGATCGACGACCATGCCCTTTTCAGGGTGGTCCTTGCGCAACTTGATCAAAGGCGAAGCGGTGCCGTTGACGTATGGCGTGAAGATCGCGGAGAGCCTCGCCATAGGCAGGCGCGTCATCTCCGCAATGTCAAAACCTTCGAACGTGACATCGAGGGCTTCGCGGCGGAGCCGCTTGCCATCGCATTCCGGGCAGAGACTGCTCAGCATGTACTGCGCCGCCCGCTTCTTCATCATGGCGCTTTGTGTGGTGGCAAAGCTGTGCATGACGTGCCGGCGTGCGGCGGTGAAGGTGCCCATGTAGCTGGGCTCCATTTTCTGGCGCAGCGCCTGGCGGGTTTCCTTGGGCGTAAAGCCCGCATAGACAGGAACAGTGGGCTGCTCGTCGGTAAAGAGGATCCAATCACGCGTCTTTTTGGGCAAATCCTTCCAGGGAATGTCCACGTCAATTCCCATGCTGACCAGAATGTCGCGCAAGTTCTGGCCGCCCCAAGCCAGCGGCCAAGCCGCGATGGCCCGGTCCCGGATGGTCAGCTTGGGATCGGGCACCATGGACTGTTCGGTCGCTTCATAGATGCGCCCGATGCCGTGGCAACGCGGACAGGCACCTTCCGGTGTATTGGTCGAGAAAGACTCCGCCTCTAGCCGGGCCATGCCTTTGGGATATTGGCCGGCCCGCGAGTAGAGCATGCGCAGCAGGTTGGAGAGGGTGGTCACGCTTCCAACGGAGGATCGCGTGGTCGGCGATCCCCGCTGCTGTTGAAGCGCAATGGCGGGGGGCAGTCCTTCGATGGAGTCGACCTTGGGCACCGACATTTGGTGGAACAGCCGACGCGCGTAGGGCGAGACGGATTCAAGATATCGGCGCTGTGCCTCGGCATACAGGGTGCCGAAGGCGAGGGATGACTTGCCGGAGCCGGACACGCCCGTGAACACGACCAGGGCGTCGCGCGGAATATCGACGACGACATTTTTGAGATTGTTCTCCCGCGCCCCGCGGACCCGAACGAATCCGTCCTTTTTGTCGGCGTCGGGTTGGCGGGCCATGGACGCTTTTCCTGGATTTAAGCTGCAGATTTGGAACGGCTGAAGTCCCAAAACAAAATCCCGCGACGAACGCAAAGTTCCCGGCGGATTTCGGACGGGAACCGCACCGATCCTTGGTCTACGCCGGCCGGTATAGTCACGGTTGTCTACCCTGCCGTCAAAATCCTGATGGCCGTTTCGCCCCGTTTTGGTCTCCCGGAGGGCGTCGCGTCCGCAGGAAACTCTATGCAGCGCTGCGCGTAATTATCATTTGGGCGCGGGTGTAACCGGCGGGGACTTACCAATGGAATTGCAGTTGTCAAATCGATGATCGAAAAGCACTAAAGACGTTCGATGGCGTGTACATACCTAGTGTAAGTGTAATTCAGGCGTGGGCGAGTCGGCACAATTGCGCAAATTCTGCCAGCAAAAGGTGCGCCCGTTTGGGCTGCGGGTACTCGCCGTTCGGCTCGTCCCTAATTAAGCGCCGTGCGGCGCAAAAGAGGCGGCGCCGTTCGGCGCCGTAGGAATGGTGCGGGCGTCCGGACTTGAACCGGCACGGACCTCTCGGCCCAACGGATTTTCATCCCGATGCGCTTATCGGTAACACTCTGAAATCTGCAGAAGTTTCTCCGTCGCTCTGCTGGTGTGCTAGTCCAATGTGCTTCCTAACAGCACTGCGGATAAAATTAATTTCAGTCGTGATCGGTGAGTGTGCAGGGCTTGTGGCAACCAAGGGCCCCTTCGGGCAAGCGGTCCTCGCCGTCCGGCTCGTTCCGTAAGCGCGCCGTCCGGCGCGCAGAAGAGGCGCCCTCCGGCGCCTAACAATGGTGCGGCCGGAGGGACTTGAACCCCCACGGTTGCCCGGCAGAACCTAAATCTGCTGCGTCTACCAATTTCGCCACGGCCGCACTGAACCCGGTGTATAGCGGGCGAGGGGGAGGGGGCCAAGGAAGATTTAGCGGTGCGCCTACGACGCGCTGTCGTCATTTTGGCGCGTTTTGTTGGCCGCTTTCCGAGCCGCATTCGGACGCATGACGTTAATTGACGCCGCATCGATGCGATCTTTGATGTGAGAAGCGTAATGCTCCTCAATCATCTGGACGCTGGTGCGGCAATTGTTGGCGAGTTGGTGGATGTTCGCACCCTCCATCAGCCGCATGGATATATATGTGTGGCGCAGGCTGTAAGCCGTACGACGCTTTCCGTCCCGGTCAAACTTGAGATTTTCCTCGTCCAGGATCGCGTTGAAGGTGTGGCGGTCATATTCAGGGAAAAGCTTCATCAACGGCAATAAACGCCGGATTTCCTCTTCGCTGTGGCCTTCGTCGCGCAACTGCTGTTCGCGCCGGCTGCGGACTTCCTCAAATGGGCGGACGGCATTGGGCATGCTCTTGGCATAGCCCACCCCAACTTTGCCGCGCACATCAATGATCAGGATGGTCTTTTTGGTCGCGTAGTCGTCCTCGACGTGTACGTCCCGGATTTCGAGATTTAGGGCTTCGTCCGGTCTGAGCCCCGTGTTGGCCATAAACAGCACGAAATCATGCAGGTCCATGTACCGCTTCTTCCAGCCGCGCCGCTTTCCCTTCGTGATCCGCCGGCGTGTGGCTTCATAGAGGCGCTTATATTCGTCGGGCGAGAACCACGCGCGGCGACCTTTTTTGGAC
>DATATP010000033.1:0-4957 GCA_036268715.1 Rhizomicrobium sp.
AGCAGGGGATTCGCTCCGTCAACCGGCTGCTTTCGATTGCGGCCGGCCTGGACGGTCAAATGGGGGGGTACACTTGGAGTTTGTACGTCTCGCATGGCGAAGCCCGGCAGAATGAAGTCATCGTGGCTAACCAGAACTACCAGCATCTGTATGCGGCCCAAGACGCTGTCCTCGCCCCCCCTGTCCTCGGCCCCAACAACACAGGCTCTGTCGTTGGCCAGTCGACGATCCAGTGCTACGCCGCGACCCAGGCGGCGACAGCGGCAGAGTATAAGAACTGCGTTCCGTTGAATCCGTTTGGACCGGGCCCACTGTCCAAGGCCGCGTTTAACTGGATAAACGCCGATACCCCGACCTGGATGACCAACAAAATGGACAATTTGGAAGCCAGCATCTCCGGCAGTCCGATCGACGATTGGGCCGGCCCGGTCACGGTGGCGCTGTCTGCCGAAGCACGTTTCCTGTCCCTGGACATAGTAGCCGGCGGCGACAACAGAAACGGTTTGCTCGATTGCACCGGCCTGCGCCTCTGCGATCCGACTGCGCACCGCTGGTTGTCCGGCGGAGCGTCGATGTCCGCCTCCAACAACGTGGAGGAAGCGGCTCTCGAAACCAACGTGCCGTTGCTGAAAGATTCTCCGCTGGCAGAGAACGTGAATGTCGACTTGGCCGGCCGCTACACCGACTACAGCACTTCGGGCTCGGTGGAAACCTGGAAGGTTGGTCTCAACTGGGAGGTCAACGATACGGTGCGTCTCCGCAGTACCATTTCCGTCGATATTCGCGCTCCGAATCTGTATGATTTGTTTCAGCCAACGACCGTTTCCTCAGGATCGGGTTATTTCGATATACACACCTCCACCCAGAACAATACGCAGGTTGTCACTGGGGGTAACGCAAATCTCTTGCCGGAGATTGCCCGCACTTTCACCGCCGGCGTCGTGCTGACGCCCGATTTCCTTCCGGGGTTCTCAACGTCCCTCGATTACTACCAGATACGTCTGCATAACGCGATCGGTCAGGTTTCCGGTACCGACGTTTCGATTCAGAATCTCTGCAATAGCTCCGGTGGAACCTCGCCCTATTGTGCGTTGTATGTGCGGCCACTTCCCTTCAGCAATACGACTACGGCGAACTATCCGACAGAAGTATTCTCATACACCCTGAACACCGCGCTCGTGGAAAATCAGGGGTTTGACCTCGAAGCGAACTACGCCTTCGAAGCGCTGGAAGGGGCTTGGACGGCGCGTCTGCTGGCGAACTATCAGCCGGTGAATGAAAATCAGGCCTATCCGGGCGCGCCTTTCACGTTTACGTCGGTGCCGCCCAACAGCGATCTGATAGCGAAAACCCATATCACCGGTTCTCTGTCTTACCAGGTGAACAAATGGACCTTCGCGCTGCAGGACCGTTGGCTTGGCAGTTATAGCAAGGTCACGACAGCGGGAGTTCCGCAAGTCTATGTCGACCCAATGATCGGCGCGGCGAACTATGTCGACTTCGATCTCGAGCGGGATTTCGGGGCGCTCGGTTACAACATGACCGGCTACTTCAATATTCAAAATTTCTTCAACTACAGGGGCCAAGTCTATGAAAATAGTGCGGTGCAGGGCATCCACTATCCGATCCCGAGCGAAGAAGACATCATGGGCCGTTACTTCACGATCGGCGTGCGAGCCAACTTATAGGCTGACCTTGCGGGCTTTCGGGAGCGGCGCCGCCCGGACGGCGTCGGCGTCCCCGCGAGATTGATTTTTCCGGGCAATTCCGGAGAGGTCGTACTTAATTCCAACGCTCTAGCTCGCCACCATCGCCTGGGGCGCGGCCAGCCGCGCTTCGCCGGGCCGGTGGGTCAGGGGCAGGCCGGTTTTCTCAATCATTGCGCGCGCCGTGTCATAGCCGTCGCGGATCGCGTCATCGAAACGCTTCCAGTCCCGAAGGCCGATGCCGAGCATGGGCGGCTCGATCAGATAATCGGCCTGCTCGCGCACAATGCGGCGCTGAGCTTCCGAACCCACGGTGCCGGAGCGCATCAGGATCGAAACGATGGAAGGATTGCCGCGCATGCGCTGGCCGATCAACCACCACCAGGGACGCTCGCCATAGCTTTCGTCCTCGGCCTTCAGATCGATCTCGCCCTGCACGTCGCAGGCGATGATCGGCCCTTCCCCGTGGCCGCGCATCACGTCCACCGGCAGATTGTTCATCACTCCGCCATCGACCAGCAGATGGCCGTGATAGGTGACGGGCGGCAGGATTCCCGGCAGCGCCACGCTGGCCCGCAGCGCCCGCCACAAAAATCCGTCACGATGCTCATGGATGCGCCCGGTGGTGAGGTCCGACGACACCGCGAAAAAGGGCAGCGGCAATTGCTCGATCCGCATCTCGCCGAAATTCTCCCGCAGCATGCGGCTCGCCTTCTTGCCCTTGACAAGGGCGATCAGGGGCAAGGTGAAATCGTTCAGCGGATTGTGGGTGACGAAGACATAGCGGGTGCGTTCGGTCAGCTCCTCCACCCCCCATTCCTGCGCTACCCCCGCCGCGATCACAGCCCCCATCGAGGTGCCGCCCAGATGATCGAACGGCACGCCCGCTTCCATCAACGCCTTGATGATGCCGATATGGGCGAAGCCCCGCGCCCCGCCGCCCGCCAGCACCAGGCCGACGGCGCGTCCCGCGATGAAGCGCGCCAGCCGATGGATGTCGCGGGTATGGCCGGCGCGCAGATGATGATGGCCCTTGAACAGGCCGCTGCGCTGGGCGAAACGCTCCGGCAGCAACGCGGTCGCCCCGTCGGGCTGCAGCAACAGCAGCTCGGGCAGGCCGCTGGCCCGTTCCTTGAACGCAGGCAAATTGAGCGGCCTCGGCGGTAGCGGACGGTCGGCGCGAGCGAGCAGAAGAATGCGGTCCGCCTGCCTGAGGCACAGATGCGTCCAGGCGCTGTCCGGCGAATCGCCGCGATAGAACACGATGTCATGAGCCGCTTCGAAGGTGGTGAACCATTCCGCCGACTGGTCGGCCGCGCGCACGTCCAGCACCGCGGCGCGGCTTCCCATGTCGCCCAAAGCCTGGGCGAGGCGATAAGCGATGGGATCCTCGCCCAACGCTTCCTGTAACGGGACGATGGCGAAGGTCTTGGGCCGCGCCGCCTCGCCCAGACCGCGGGTGGCAGATTGCAGCCGCCGCACCATCTGACGCATCAAATTGACCATCACCCGCGGATGATGACTGATGAGAGCCTGGAAGCCGTCCGGACCGATTCGCAACAGCTCGGTATCCCGCAGCGCGACGAGCTGGGCGGAATGGTCATGGCCACCCGAGATAAGCGACATCTCGCCCACTGTCTCGCCGGCCTGGGCATGCGCAACTAAGCGGCGCTGGCCCTGGGGATCGGACACAAACACCCCCAGGCCGCCAGTCATCACCAGGAATAGGGCCGCGTCATTCTCGCCCTTGCGGTCGAGTAGCATGCCGCCGGGAAGTCCGAACCAGTTGGCCTCGTTGAGAAGGATCTTGAGCGCCCCCTCTCCGGCATCCTGCAGCAGGGGAAACTCGCGCAGCCGTTCCCGCAAATCCGGCGGAAAGACCGTTTGCTGTCCGATGCGGAAGGAAGAGAGAAACGCCATTGGCGTAAATCCTAATGCAAGAACAGCCTGTTTGGCTGCTTTTCTGGTCACGGGTCCGGCGAAAAACCCGGTCCCGTCCTAAATTCCTGGTCGCGCGGCCGACGGAAAACCGGGGACCACTTTTCCTGGCCGCGCTCCTACCAGGCGGTCCATCCGCCATCGACCGCCAGCACCGCGCCGGTTACGAAGCTGGCGGCGGGCGAAGCAAGAAAAAGCAAAGGTCCGGCAATCTCCTCAGCCTCGCCCAGCCGGCCCAACATGGTGCGAGAAGCAAGCCGCTGACCGAATGCCACATCGGCAATGCGGGCTGGGAACGGTCCCGGGGCAAGTGCATTGACCCGAATTTTTTGCGGTCCGAACTCGGCGGCGAGATGCCGGGTCAGTTGGATGAGGCCCGCCTTGGCAGGGCCGTAATGGAACGGGCTTTGGGCATCGGGATCGGTATAAAGCATGGCCTGGGGTGCGACCGTTCCGTACATCGAGGCAATATTGATAACGCTCGCTTCCCCTGCCGCTGCCACAGCCGCCTTGAGCGCGGGCAGCGCGGCACGCACCGCCTCGAAGGACACGGTGACGCTGCTTTGGTAGGTGCGGGCGAAATCCTCGGCAGTCAGCGCCGCAAAGGGCTTGACCTGCATCGACACGGCATTGTTGACCAGGATGTCCAGGCGAGGCCGTGCGGCAAAAAAACTCCGCACCTGCCCAACCTCGCAGACGTCAAAAGCAGCGCGCTCCACCGAAAGCCCTTCGGCTCTCAATTCGGCCTCGAATTCCGCCAGCGCCCTATCGTCGCGGCCATTGACGATGACATGCGCGCCGGCATGGCCCAGGGCTCTGGCCATCGCCCGCCCAAGATGGCCCCGGGCGGCGGAGACAAACGCGATCCTGCCGTCGAGACGGAACATCTGTTGCGGCATTTTGCGCTTTCAGGTCCGATAAAACCCGCGTCGATCCTGGCATCTCAAAGTAAAGAAGCCATTTACACACGGAACCGTGGAGATCGCTGCGCTGCAACATGAGTTCCTCGCGACGGCCGCCTTATTGGAAACAGCGGGCCGCCACAGTAAAGTTGCAAACAACGCCAAACTGTCGGAAAGACCCTGCTCCGCGGCCGGCCCCCACCGGAGCGGTCAAATGAACAAAAGGAAACTGTTGATGACCCGTTTATCCTTTCGCGCCGCGTCTGCCGCGGCCCTCCTCGCTACGGTCTCCCTGACGGCTCTCTCCATTTCCGCTTTTGCGGCCGATGCGCCCAAGATCACTCGCGACGTGGGGAAAAATCTCCAGGATGCGCAGAAAGCGGACCAGGCCAAGGATTACAAGACCGCATT
>DATATP010000034.1:0-2331 GCA_036268715.1 Rhizomicrobium sp.
AGCTGGGGCAGCAATTCCATCAACGACACTTCCGCCTTCATGCCGTATTTCCTTGGCGGTGGCCCGGACGATTACGCGCAGGATCCCGAGGTGCAGAAACTGCTGCGGCAGGCGGGCAACACCTCCGACCTTACTCAGCGCAAGGCGCTGTACGCCCAAGCGATCCACATCGCGACGCAGAATGTCGAGTTTATCCCGCTGTTCAATGACGTGCGTACCGTCGGATTCTCCAAGGACCTGACCTTCCAGGGATTTCCGGACGATCTGCCGCGCTTCTACCTCTCTTCGTGGAAATAGATTTCTGCGCCGCCGCTGGCCGAAAGGCTGGCGGCGTCAGCTGTGGAGGAGTTGGACTGCGGTTCTGGCCGCTTCCGGTGGATCGGCGACGAGCGGGTATTCAGCCAAAGCCAGTCGTGGCCGCGCATGTCCGGCGTGGTCATCGCGCATTCGGCAAAGGCCTTTGGGCAACGCGGACGAAAACGGCAACCGCTCGGAATGTTCGACGGGTCTGGCGCGGTCTGGCAAATTGTCTGGACGAATTTCGGCGGCGGAACATCGGTCATGTAATGCTCCCGTCGCGTTAGCAGCTTGAAACTTCTCGCGATAAATCGGAGCATACGCAAACTGGGGGCATTTTTGCCGCGCCCGCATGCCTCCTTGTCAAATTTCTGAAGGGACATTTGCATGACCGCTGTCGACGCCATACGCGCCTATCATGACGAGTTAACCGCCATCAGGCGGGACATCCACGCGCATCCGGAAATCGGCTTCGAGGAACATCGCACCAGCGATCTGGTCGCCGCCAAGCTGGCAGAATGGGGCATCGAGGTGCATCGCGGGGTGGGGGGCACCGGCGTCGTCGGCGTGCTGCGCCGGGGCAATGGGGCGGCCAGCATCGGCCTGCGTGCGGATATGGATGCGTTGCCGATCCACGAGGTCACTGGCAAGCCTTATGCCAGCACCAATCCGGGCTGCATGCATGCCTGCGGCCATGACGGCCACACCACCATGCTGCTGGGCGCGGCGCGGTTTCTCGCCGAGCGTGGAAAATTCAACGGCACGGTGAATTTCATTTTTCAGCCTGCTGAGGAGGGGCTGGGCGGGGCCGAAGCGATGCTCAAAGCTGGGCTGCTCGAGCGTTTCCCCTGCGACACGGTGTTTGGCATGCATAACCGCCCCGGCCTGCCGGTTGGCAAATTCGAAATTCGCCCCGGCGCGATGATGGCTGGCGGTGCGTTCTTCGACATCACGGTAAATGGCCGGGGCGCGCATGGCGCTCGGCCGGAGGAGAGCACGGACCCGGTGATGGCCGCCGCTGCGATCACTGGCGCGCTGCAATCCATCGTTTCGCGCAACGTCAAGCCGAGCGACGCGGCGGTGCTCAGCGTCACTTGCCTGCAGGCGGGCCATGCCTATAACGTGATCCCGGAAACCGCGCATATCCGCGGCACCGCACGCGCCTTCAAGCGCGAGACCATGGCGTTGATGGAAGCCAACATGAAACGCCTGGCGACCAGCGTCGCCGCCGGGTTCGGCGCCACCGCCGAGGTCGATTTCCGCTTCCTGTTCGCGCCGCTGGTGAACGACGAGGCGCAAACCAACGCCTATGCCGACGCGGCCACCGTGTTGGTGGGGGCGCAGAATGTCGGCCGCAACGGCCCGGCGGTTATGGGCTCGGAGGATTTTTCCTTCATGCTGGAGGCGCGGCCCGGCGCCTATATCAATATCGGCAACGGCGAGGACAGCGCGCCCGTGCATAACGACCGATACGATTTCAACGACGAGGCGATTCCGCTCGGCGCTGGGCTGTACGCCACGCTGGTGGAGCGGAAGCTGCCGCAAGGACATTGAAAGGATCTGGTGCGCGCCGGGCTTCCGACGGAGACACCATCATGGCGGAGACATGGATTATTCGGGACCGACCCGATGGAGCGGTGGCCGCTGCAGGCCGCCGCTCTCGTGTCAGATCATGCCGCCATTGGCACGCAGGGTCTGTCCGTTGATCCAGGCGCCGTCCGGGCCGGCGAGGAAGGAGACGGAAGCGGCGATGTCCGCCGGCGTGCCCAGGCGCTCCAGCGGATTCATCTTCGACATACTCTCGATCAACTCGTCGCTCATGCCTTTGAGGAACAGGTCGGTGAAATCCGGTGAACTTGTGCAAATGCTGGCGAAGTTCCCGCCGAGCAGCACGCCGGTTTCTGTTCTCTATCCGTATAACCGCCAACTTTCTCCGCGCGTGCGCGTTTTCATCGACTGGCTGGTGAAGGTTTTTGCGCGAAATGCTTGAGGTTGGTGGCGACTAATATGTTGTTGGTGCGAGCAATGAGGCAG
>DATATP010000035.1:0-6377 GCA_036268715.1 Rhizomicrobium sp.
CTTTACCGATGACATGTCGAACAATCCGTCAGATGGTCAGTATGGATGAGATATTGGCGAATAAGGGCCAAGCCCTGGGCCTGCTGATTTGGGGGTGGCGTCCAACTCATATCGAATACCGCAGCGCGGGGCCGGATATAATTCTCCGGGTGACGATGGCATTGCAAACACCAACCCATCGTCAGAGGTTCTTGCTGGCGCATAAGCGCCATCTGATCGACACGGCCATGGCAGGTGCTGCAGCCCACACCTTTCGCCACGTGAATGCTATGGTCGAAGAACACATAATCGGGTAGCCGATTGACGCGCTGCCAATGAAGCGGTGCCCCGCTGACCTGGCTGGCCCGCACCGGACCCAGCATCGCGGCGTTTGTCCATAGCTGCGAATGGCAGGTCATGCAGACATGCGTCGACGGTATCCCAGCGAAGGCCGCTTTTTCAGCGCCCGTATGGCACATGCGGCAGTCCAGGCCGATTTCCGCGACATGATGGAAATGGCTGAAGGGTACCGGTTGATTGCGCGTCAGATATTGGTCGGTCGCGTAAGGCGACTCCCATATGAAATAAGCAAGGACCACGGCGATCGGCGGCAGGATCAGCAAAGCGACGATCACCGCTATGGCGATAGTATTGGCACCGGGGCGGAAAAGCTGTGCCATCCCGCCAAATTTGCCCTTTTTGGAGTTCCCCTTCTCGGCCAACGGTGTTTAACCGATTTGGTTCCCGGATCGGGCGAGCCTTTTTTGGTTGCTCAATCGCTTGCGAGACGATCGAGAGAAGTTGCTATATTTTGGATGGATCGTTACATTTGTATGTCAAATCATCCCCGTTGGGACCCGGACCTGATACGTCTGCACGTCCGACCCAATACCACCAACATTAGCTATGATCGGGTCGTTCTAGCGACGGCTCGAGACGGCTTCCTGAAAGCGAAGCCGGAGCATGGGCTTTTCGTTCGTGAGACGCGCTTTCTTTCAGGTTATCGTTACCTGATCGACAGCCAGCCTATTGCGGCGGTGTCCCTCTCCAATGTCTCCCATCGCCGCTGGGTCGGCTATTATCTTGCGCCCGGGGCCTCCAAGGGTTCTCCCCTTAGGGACGCTGCAAAAAATGCGCTGGAGGTACAACTGTCCCGCGAGGTCGGCCGGCGCGGGATGTGCGAATCTGTTGCAATCACCAATTTTTCGCAGAAGCGTCGAAGATTTCGCGTGTCAATCCCGCTGGAGGCGGACTTCGCCGACATTGCCGAGACGAGTGACCGCCGGCAACGCGGCCGCAGACGCGTCACATGGAGCGCGCATGACAAAGGCGGCGAACTCACGATCCGGTACACGGCCAAACATCGCTATGCTCATCAGGCCGAGCGCGGGACAGCATCATTAATCTGCGCGTTATGCGTGGCCATCAACTGTGATGGCGCGGTATCCTGGAAGAATGGAGCTTTGCATTTCTTCGTTTCGCTGCCGCCACACCAGACGTGGCGGAGCCAGATCGACTTTGCTGCGGTGTTCGAGGACATTGCCGACACCGGACATTTTCTCGGCAAAACCAGCGAGCCAAAGCCGCTCGCGGCCGAACCCAAAGCCTCCACCCGATTTACAGGACCTCAAAGCGATACACTGACCTCTGTCGTCGTCGAAGCGCTGGATCGTAGTAGCCGCGACCTCAAGGCGTTACGTATGTTCGATCTCGACCAGACCGACGGTGGATGGGTGCCGGCTGCCGGATTACCTCTCTACGTCGCCCTATTCGGACGGGATACCTTGACGGTCGCGTGGGAGGCCGCTCCGCTTACCATCGACTTGATGCGCGGCACCTTGCCAGCCCTGGCGCGCTGGCAGGGCAAGACGCGGGACGATTGGCGAGACGAGCAAGCGGGCAAAATGTTGCATGAGATGCACACTGGCCCTTTGTCGGTTCTGAACTACATCCCCGAAGGCCGCGATTATGGCTCGGTCACGACGTCGGCTTTCTACCCGTTTGCAGTGGCGCAGTTATGGCACTGGACGGGCGACAAGGCGCTGGTGGGGAAATTTCTGGAACCCGCCGCTCGTTGCCTAGCGTGGCTGGATCGCCAATGCGCACGGGGGAAGGGCGGATTCTGCTGGTATCAAACTCGTTCCGTTAAGGGCGTGAAGAACCAGAGCTGGAAGGATTCGGGCGACGCCATCGTATACGAGGATGGTTCGCAGGTTGCCGACCCGATTGCGACCTGCGAACAGCAGGGCATCATCTATGCCGCCAAAATGAATTTCGCGGAAGTCCTGTGGTGGTTTGGCCGCAGGGACGAAGCCGCGCGGCACTATCACCAGGCCGAAGCTCTCAAGAAGCGATTCAACAAGGCTTTCTGGATGGAAAAGGAAGGTTTTGTTGCGCTGGCGCTCGATGCCAAAGGGCGGCAGGTCCGTTCCATCACCTCCAATCCGCTGCATTGCGCCGCCACCGGTATTGTTGACAGAGACCGCGTTTCCACGGTGCTGGCCCGGCTGTTCGCGCCGGACATGTTTTCCGGATGGGGGGTGCGGACCTTGTCGTCGGATCACCCGGCCTACAACCCGTATGCCTATCATCGCGGTACCGTGTGGCCTGTCGAGCATGGACCGTTCGCGGTCGGTGCCTATCGCTATGGCCAGCATGACTATGTGGAACGCATCGCCCGCGCCCAATTTGAACTCGCGGCGCTATTCGATCACGCCCAACTGCCGGAATGCGTTGCAGGCCATGCCCGCGACCAGGCCCATCCATTTCCACCACTTTATCCGGCGGCAAACGCGCCGCAGGCCTGGTCCGCGACCACCCCCTTCACGCTTCTGCAGGCCATGCTGGGAATGCAGCCCTTCGCGCCCTTGAACATGCTGTTCATCGATCCTCACCTGCCGACCTGGCTGCCGGAAATTACGTTGTCGGGCATGCGCGTGGGCAAGGCGGTTGTCAGCATCCGTTTTTTCCGCAAACCCAATGGCGTCAGCGACTACAAGATTCTGGAGAAGCGCGGCCCGCTGCACGTCCTGCGCCAACCCAGCCCCTGGTCTTTCACCGCCACCCTGGGCGAGCGGGCGGGCGACGCATTTTCGAGCATTTTCCACTGACGGTCCGTGCGGAACGCAGCGCCGAGCCATACGTTCGCGTCTTATGGCTAAACAGCGTGACTTCGCTTCCTTCACCGTTGTCGTTACAGGCGCCACCGCAGGCGTTGGCCGGGCAACGGCACTCGCTTTCGGGCGGCAGGGCGCACGACTGGGCCTGATTGCACGTGACGCCGAGGCGCTCAAGACCGTTGCAGCCGAAATCCGGGCCTTTTCAACCGAGTGCGCGATCGCAGCCGTTGATGTCGCGGACGCCGACGCGGTTGAGAACGCGGCCGCGCAGTTCGCTGCGGAACTTGGCCCTATCGACATCTGGGTCAACGACGCAATGCTCACAGTTTTCTCACCCATCTCCCGGATCACACCGCAAGAGTTCCGCCGGGTAACCGAAGTGACATATCTAGGCGTGGTGCACGGCTGCATGGCGGCTTTGCGGGTGCTTAAGCCGCGCGGGCAGATCATTAATATCGGCTCCGCACTTGCCTATCGCGGCATTCCCTTGCAATCGGCCTATTGTGGCGCCAAGCATGCGATCCGGGGCTTCACAGCCTCGCTGCGCACCGAACTCGAACATGACAATTCGGGTATCGCGGTGTCCCTGCTGGAACTGCCGGCGATGAATACGCCGCAATTCGACTGGGCGCGTACTCATATGCCGCGCCAACCAAAGCCTATGGGCACCATCTACCAGCCGGAGGTGGCCTCCGCCGCCGTGCTACGCGCCGCGCGGTCCCGAGCGCGGGAATATTGGGTAGGCAATTCCACGCTGCTGACCATCGTCGGCAACATGATCGCCCCCTGGTATATGGATCGTTTCTTGGCCCACGGCGCGGTCGAAGGCCAGGAAACGTCGCGCGACGTATCGCCCGACCGCCGGGACAATCTGTTCCAGCCCGTAACCGACCTTCATCGCACGCACGGCAGATTTGGCGGCCAGGCCCGCGCCTCGGCCGCGGTCTATCCCGGGGATACGACCCGCGCAGCCATCGTTATGGCGGGCGCAGCGGCGTTCCTTTTGCTGGGTGTGGCGCTGGCGCGGTTTGTCAGCAAGGATTAGCTAAATATTCGGCCAGATGCAGAGTTTGGCGACCGCTCAATTGTTCGATCTGTTCGCGGCAACTAAAGCCGTTCGCCAGAACGACCGTATTCTGCGACGCCGCGCGGATGCTCGGCAGGATGCCGCGTTCGGCGATGGTGCGGGAAACTTCGAACTTGGCGGCTTCAAAGCCGAACGAGCCGGCCATGCCACAGCAGCCATTCTGCAGAATCTCCGCCTTGACCGGAAACGTTGCCAGCAGGTTGGTTTCCGCGTCCTTCTCCAGCACAGCATGGTGGTGGCAGTGATATTGCACCAGAAGCGGCTTGCGGGCATCGCGGACATCTGGTGTCAGACTATGATCCTGTAGGAATTCACTGAGGAAGCGGGTTTGCTTGGATAAGGCCGCAGCTTGGGCGTCGCCGGGAAACAGCGCCGGAAGTTCGTCTCGGAAAGCGGACGTGCAGGCGGGCTCTAGGCCAATCACCGGGACACCATCGCGGATGTCCTGCGCCAAAGCATTTAAGGTGCGCCGCCACAGCGCCTTGGCTTGGTCCACCCAGCCCCAATCGTAAAGGGGGCGCCCACAACAGAGGGGAACCGTGGGGATATCGACCGTGAATCCATGTCGCTCGAGTAGCCGGGTCGCCGCAATCGCGGTGTTAGGCCGAAAATAGTTGTTGAAGGTATCGGGCCATAGGATTACCCGCGTTCCTGCCGTGCGCCGCGCGTGACGCTTGTGCCAGGCGCGATAGCTCTGGTTCGCGAAGGCCGGCATCGTGCGCGACGGCGCGATCCCACCCATCCATTTGGTGAGTGCGCTCAGACCCGGCGTACGCGTACCCAGGTTGGCGGCCCAGGGCGCGTATTGGGCGATGCGCGCCCACCGTTCGATTTGCCCCATGCTGTAGGCGGCGCGGGGACGCCATTTGCCCTCATAATGGCGCGCGCGGAAATCGGCCTTGTAACTGGCCATGTCGACGTTGACCGGACAGTCCTTCTTGCAGCCTTTGCAGCCCAGGCACAGATCAAGCGCCTCTTCCACGGCTTCGCTGCGAAAGCCGTCGGTGATGGTGTCACCGCGCATCATCTCAAACAGCAATCGGGCGCGGCCACGGGTGGAATGTTTTTCCTCGTCGGTGCCCAGATAACTCGGGCACATCACGCCGTCCTTCACGTCACGCCGCCGGCACTTGCCAACACCGACACAGCGCAATGTCGTCTTGGTGAAACTGCCCTGATCCTCGGGATAGGCGAATAGGCCGCGGACTTCGGTCGGTTTATAGGAAGGCCCGACCCGAAGATTGGATGTCGCAGGATAGGGATCGAGCACCTTGCCGGGATTCATCCGCTGGCGCGGGTCCCAGATTGCACGGAACGCCCGCTGTGCCGCCATCAGTTCGGCCCCGTACATTTGTTCCAGCAGTTCGGCGCGGGCTTGGCCGTCACCATGTTCGCCGGACAATGAGCCGCCATAGCGCACGACCAGATCGGCGGCTTCCTTCAAAAAGCGGTGCCAGTTGGCCAAGCCTGCTTCGGTTTGAAGATCGAAATCGACACGGCAATGGATCAGCCCGTCCCCGAAATGGCCATAGACCGCAGCTTCGTAGCCATGCCTGTGAAACAGAGCCTTGAGTTCCCGCAGGTAATCACCCACCCGGTCGGGCGCCACGGCGCTGTCCTCCCAGCCGGGCCAATTGGGCGGCTGTCCGGGAATATCGGCGGTTACCGCCAGCGCGGCCTCACGCACGTCCCATACTTCCTGCTGCTTTTCCTTGTCGCTGAGCGTGCGGCAGGCATGGCCGCGCGCTGTCATGCGAGCCGAAAGTCCCTGCGCCTTATGTGAGGCTTCCTGCGGCGTGTCGCCGCCGAACTCCGCGATCAGCCAACCACGCCCAACCGGCAGGACTTCCAGCTCATCCACCTTGAAGTTCTTCTTCCTCATGTATTTGACGAGAAGATCGTCAATGCCCTCCAGCGCGATCGGCTGACTCTTGAGCACGGCGGGCACAGCATCGGCGGCATCGAAGACATCGGCGAAGCCGATGATGGTCAAGGCACGATGGGGCGGGCTCGGCACCAGGTTCAAAGTCGCCGCCAGCACGATCACGCAGGTGGCTTCGGTGCCCACTAGCGCGCGCGCCACGTTCATGCCCTTATCTGGCGACAACTGGTCGAGATTCTCATAGCCCGAGATGCGGCGCGGAATCTTCGGATAGGCCTGCTGGAAGTGATGGCCATGCTGGGACCAGAAC
>DATATP010000036.1:0-25927 GCA_036268715.1 Rhizomicrobium sp.
CGAGCGGCAGTTCCTTCTATCTCGCCATGCGGTTGATGCCGCGGGCCGAGCGCGAGGCGATGTTTTCGATCTATGCCTTCTGCCGCAAGGTGGACGACATCGCCGATGACGGCATCGGCACGCGCAGCGAGCGGCATCACAAGCTCGATCTATGGCGCGAAGCCATCGAAACATTATATGCCGGCGGCAATGCCGGCATGGCGGAGTTCCTCAAACCGGCGGTCGCCGGCTTTGGCCTGCGCAGGGACGACTTCCTCACGATCCTGGACGGCATGGACATGGATGTCGCCGAAGACCTCGTCGCGCCCGATCTTGCCACCCTGGACCTGTATTGCGAACGGGTGGCGAGCGCGGTCGGCCGGCTGTCGATCAAGGTGTTCGGCATGGATGAAGGCCCGGGCTTTGCGCTTGCCCATCATCTTGGGCGGGCGTTGCAGCTCACCAACATCCTGCGCGATATCGACGAGGATGCCGCCATCGGCCGGCTCTATCTTCCGCGGGAATATCTGGAAGAGAAGAATTGCTGCGCCTCGCTGGACCCCAAAACGGTGGTCGCCAAGCCGCAGATCGACACAGTGTGTCGCAAGGTGGCGGCGCTCGCGCATCGTCATTATGACGAAGCGGCGCGCATCCTTTCGGCGCGCCCAAAGGGGCGCCTTGCCACACCGCGGCTGATGGGTGCGGTCTATTCGGAGATTCTGCGCCTCAGCGAAGCCGCCGGATTCGCACCGCCGCGCAAGCGCGTGTCGCTGCCCCGGCGTAAGCTGTTGGCGCTGATATTGCGACAAGGCTTCGGATGAAGGCCACCCGGGTCTATGTGGTCGGGGCGGGACTGGCGGGACTTTCCGCGGCCACGGCGCTGGCCGAGCGGGGTGTCGCGGTCGAGTTGATCGAAGCGGCTGGGCAGGCAGGCGGCCGCTGTCGCTCCTATTTCGATCCTGCGATCGGTGGGGTCATCGACAATGGCAATCATCTGGTGTTGTCGGGCAACCGCGCGATCAATCGCTATCTCAGGCGCATCGGCGCGCGGGATGCGCTTGTGGGACCGCCGCGCGCCGAATTTCCCTTCGTCGATCTCGTCAGCGGCGCGCGCTGGACCTTGAAACCCGATGAAGGGCCGCTGCCCTTCTGGATTTTGCGCAAGGGCCGGCGTGTGCCCGGCACCAGCGGTGCGGATTACGCGGCTTACGCCAAATTGCTTTGGGCCGGCCGCAGCAAGCGGATCGGCGATGTCATCGCCGACCGCGGTGCGTTGTGGCAGAGGCTTATGCATCCCTTCCTGTTGGCGGCGCTCAACACTGAGCCGGAAGATGCCTCCGCCGCGCTGGCGGGCGCGGTGTTGCGCGAAACCTTGGCGAAAGGCGGCCGCGCCTATCGCCCCCGTATTGCCCATCCCAGCTTGGCCGTGGCGTTCATAGAACCAGCGCTGGCGTTCCTCGCAAAACACGGCGCGGCGCAGCGATTGTCGGCACGGCTGAAGGCAATGACGTTCGGACCGCGCGCCGTGGCGGCATTGGAAATGCCGGACGCGACCATTCCGGTCGGACCCCGCGACGTGGTCGTGCTGGCGGTGCCGCCCTGGGTGGCGCGCGATCTGGTGCCCGACCTGCAAGTCCCCGACGAATTCCGGGCCATCGTCAACGCGCATTTCAAGCTGGCGCTGCCCGATCATCCTGAGAAAGATCGCGCCCCGACCATTGTGGGAGTCATCGGCGGCATCGCCGAATGGATTTTCGTTTTTTCCGACCGCATCTCGGTCACGGTTTCCAGCGCGGACGCCCTGGTGGAAAAGGACCGCGAGGAACTGGCGCGCATCCTGTGGGCCGACGTGGCGAGGGCGCTGGAGATTGGCACGCCGCTGCCGGCCTGGCAGATCGTCAAGGAAAAGCGCGCCACCTTCGCCGCGACGCCGGCGCAGGACGCCAAGCGCCCGCCCGCCGCGACGGGTTGGCGCAACCTGATACTGGCCGGCGATTGGACGCAAACAGGCCTGCCCGCCACCATCGAGGGAGCGGTGCGCTCGGGTGAGAATGCGGCGGCTTTGGCCCGGCGCATTCTCACTTTATAGTCGCCGTCCATGAACCAGATCGGTGTTCCAGATTTCATCGAGGTGGAAGGCGCGGTGCGTGCCGCCACGGACGCGATCCTGCGCGACCAGCAGCCCAACGGGCACTGGGTTTATGAACTGGAAGCCGATGCCACCATCCCGGCGGAATATGTGCTCTTGGTGCATTACCTGGCGGAGGCGCCGAACCTGGAGTTGGAGAGAAAGATCGGCATTTATTTGCGCCGCATCCAGGGCAGTCATGGCGGCTGGCCGCTCTATCATGACGGCGCGTTCGATATTTCCGCGACGGTGAAGGCTTATTTCGCGCTCAAGATGATCGGCGACGATATCGATACGCCGCACATGGCGCGGGCCCGCGAAGCCCTCCACGCGCGCGGCGGGGCGATCAAGGCCAATGTCTTCACGCGCATATTGCTGGCGTTGTATGGCGAGACGGCATGGTCGAATGTGCCGACCGTGCCGGTGGAGATGATCCTGCTGCCGCGCTGGTTTCCCATCCATCTCTCGAAGATGAGTTATTGGGCGCGCACCGTGATCGTGCCGTTGCTGGTGCTTTGCGCGCGCCGGCCGCTGGCGCGCAATCCACGCGGCATCCATGTGCCCGAATTATTTGTGCGGGGGGTGCCCGCGGCTTCCCCCCGGGCGCCGCATCAGAGCGCGGGCTGGTCGGCTTTCTTCGCGGCGCTGGACTGGTGCCTGAAGCGTTTTGAGCCGTTCTGGCCCAAGGGCCTGCGCGCGCGTGCCATCGAGAAATGCCGCACCTGGGCCACCGAGCGGCTGAATGGCGAGGATGGCCTCGGCGCGATCTACCCGGCGATGGCCAACAGCGTGATGATGTATGACGTTCTGGGATATCCGCCGGATCATCCCGACCGGGCCATTGCGCGCAAGTCGGTGGAAAATCTGCTTGTCGTCAAGGACCACGAAGCCTATTGCCAGCCTTGCGTCTCGCCGGTGTGGGATACTGCGCTGGTGTGCCATGCGTTGATGGAAGCCAAAGACGAACGTGCCGATGCCGCCGTGGCGCGCGGCTTGGAATGGATGAAGCCATTGCAAGTGTTGGATGTGAAGGGCGACTGGGCGGAGGAAAGGCCCGATGTGCGACCGGGCGGCTGGGCGTTCCAGTACCGCAACGATTATTATCCAGACCTGGATGACACCGCCGTGGTGGTGATGGCGATGGACCGGGCGAAAGAACACGCAGCGTCGGATGCCGATTACAAAATGCCCATCGCGCGGGCGCGCGAATGGGTGGAAGGGCTACAAAGCCGCGATGGTGGCTGGGGCGCGTTCGATGCCGACAATTCCTATTATTATCTGAACAACATTCCCTTCGCCGATCATGGCGCGTTGCTCGACCCGCCGACCGAGGACGTCTCGGGCCGCTGTGTCGGCATGCTGGCGCAACTTGGCGCGCCCGCCGACGATCCGCGCCTGAAACACGGCATCGAATATCTGATCAAGACCCAGCGCGCGGATGGAAGCTGGTGGGGCCGCTGGGGCGTGAACTATGTCTATGGCACCTGGTCGGCGCTGGCGGGGCTCAATGGCGCGGGACTGGCGCCGGACCATCCTACCATGATGCGCGGCGCCGACTGGCTGATCGAAATCCAGAATCCGGACGGCGGCTGGGGCGAGAATTGCGACAGCTATAAGCTGGATTACCAAGGCTACGAGCCCGCGCCCTCCACCGCGTCACAGACCGCCTGGGCTCTGCTGGGATTGATGGCGGCAGGGCAGGTGGATCATCCCGCTGTGGCGCGGGGCATCAACTGGCTGAAAGCGACGCAGGAAGCAGACGGATTGTGGAGCCAGCCGCATTACACCGGCGGCGGTTTCCCGCGGGTGTTCTATTTGAACTATCACGGTTATCCGAAATTCTTCCCTCTCTGGGCGCTGGCGCGCTATCGCAATTTGAAAACCGGCAATTCGCGGCGGGTGGAATACGGGCTATGACCATCCTCGCAGTCTGCGGCCTGAAAAAAGAAGCGAAAATCGCCGGCGGGCCCGGCGTGATTGCGGTCACTGGCGGCGGCGATGCCAAGGCGCTTTCCGAACGCCTCGACGCCCTGGAGGGCGACATTTATGGCATCATCTCCTTCGGTCTGGCTGGCGCACTGTCGCCGCTGCTGAAACCCGGAGATGTGGTGATCGCCGAGCGCATTGTCACCGCGCGTCATTCCCTGCGCGCCGAGGCGCCGCTGAAGGAAGACCTCGCCTTCGAGCTGAAGCCGAAAAAAGCGACCAGCTTGGACGAGCAATGGCGCTGCGACAATGTCTGGCGGGTGGCGTTGGCGGCCCGTATCCCGAACGCGCATCAGGGCGTCATCGCCGGCAGTGACGCCATTCTCGAAGACGCCGATGCCAAAGCCGCCCTGTTCGCCAATTCCGGCGGCGCGCTGGCGGTGGACATGGAATCCCACATCGCGGCGCGCTTCGCGGCCTGGCGGCGGGTGCCGCTGGCGGTCCTGCGCGTGATTTCCGATGCCGCGCACCACAATCTGCCGCATGCGGCATTGGTGGCGATGAATCCCGATGGCAGCGTCGCAAAAGGGCGCGTTTTCGTCTCGATGCTGCGGCGGCCCTGGCAACTTCCCGGCCTGATCCGCACCGGGCGCGGCTCGGGCAAGGCGTTCAAGCAGCTACTCCGCTGCCGCAATCTCTGTGGTGTCGGACTTGCCGGTCCGGATCGCTGACATCTTGTGCTCCACATGGCGTGAGAACACGAACTCCGCCGGGCGCTGCTTCGAAAGGTCGATCTCCGGCGCCATTGGGCCTTCGGTCTTCACGCCCCGCATCAGGATCGGCAGCATTTTCAGCGGGTGCTTGATCGCGTCGGTCGCGGCGGTGCCTTCGAAACCGCAATGCACCATGCAATTGGCGCATTTCTCATATTTGCCGACGCCGTATTTCTCCCACTCGGTGCCTTCCATCAGCTCCTGAAAGGTCTTGGCATAGCCTTCGCCCAGCAGGTAGCAGGGCTTCTGCCAGCCGAACACGGTGAGCAGCGGCATCGACCAGGGCGTGCATTCATAAGTCTGGTTGCCCGCCAGGAAATCCATGAACAGGCTGGAGTTGGTGAAGTCCCACGCCTTGCCGCCGCGCCCGCGCGACAGGATCTCGCGGAACATCTTCTTGGTGCGCTCGCGATTGAGGAAGTGCTGCTGGTCGGGCGCGCGTTCATAGGCATAGCCGGGCGAGACGGTGATGCCGTCCACCCCCATCGCCATCATCTCGTCGAAGAAGGCGGCGGTGCGCTCCGGATCGGCGCCGTCGAACAAGGTGCAGTTGATCTGGGTGCGGAAGCCGCGCCCCTTGCACAATTTGATCGCCGCGATCGCCTTGTCATAGGTGCCGTCCAGACAGACCGACTTGTCATGCATCACCTGATCGCCGTCCAGATGGATCGACCAGGTGAAATTCTCGTGCGGCGTGTACTGGTCGATCTTTTTGGTGATCAGCAGCGCGTTGGTGCAAAGGATGACGAATTTGTCACGCGCGATGAAGCCTTCGACGATCTTCGCCATGTCGCGATGGAGCAGGGGCTCGCCGCCAGCGATCGACACCGCGGGCGCGCCGCACGCGTCGATCGCGTCCATGCACTGCTGCACCGACAGGCGCTGATTCAGAATCGGGTCCGGATAATCGATCTTGCCGCATCCGGCGCAGGCCAGATTGCAGCGGAACAGCGGCTCCAGCATCAGCACCAGCGGATATTTGCCGCCCGAGAGGTGCTTTTTCATCACATAGGCGCCGATTTTGGCGGCCTGGCGGAGGGGAAGTCCCATCTATGCCCTCAATTCGGCGGGCAGGCGGAACTCGATATGTTCCTTCTTGCCGTCCATGGTTTCGACTTCGACATTCTCGATGCGTCCCAGCGCCTCGATCACATGTGTGACCAGTTCCTCCGGCGCGCTGGCTCCGGCGGTCAGGCCCACCGCCTTCTTGCCGCGCACCCATTCTGGCTTCAACTCGCTGCCGTCCGCGATCAGATAGGAGGGCACGCCTTCTTCGATCCCGATCTCCCGCAGCCGGTTGGAGTTGGAGCTGTTCTTCGCTCCGACCACCAGGATAACGTCCGCCACGCGGCAAAGTTCGCGCATCGCGCTTTGCCGGTTCTGGGTGGCATAGCAAATGTCGCTGGTCTCCGGCCCCACGATATTGGAAAAACGCTTCTTCAGCTTGGCAATGATACCTTTGGTGTCATCAATCGAAAGCGTGGTTTGGGTGATATAGGCGACAGGTGTATCAAGTGCCAGTGGCAGGCTGTCGACATCGGCCTCCGACTGGACCAGATGCACCGGGGCCCCGACTTGGCCCATAGTGCCCTCCACCTCGGGATGGCCGGCATGGCCGATCAGGATCAGGGTGCGGCCGTGCGCAACGTAGCGCTTGCCCTGGTTGTGGACCTTGGAAACCAGGGGGCAAGTGGCGTCCAGCACCGGCAGCCCACGGGCGGCGGCGGTCTGCACCACCGATTGGGGTACGCCATGGGCGCTGAACACGGTGACGGAGCCCTCGGGCACCTCGTCCAGCCCCTCGACAAAGCGGGCACCTTTGCTTTTCAAGGCATCCACAACGTGCCGATTATGGACAATCTCATGTCGGACATAGACCGGCTCGCCAAACTTATCGAGCGCCTTTTCCACGATGTCGATCGCCCGAACGACCCCGGCGCAGAAACCCCGTGGCTGGGCAAGAATGACTCGCATAATGCTCCTATCGGGCGCTGGCGTTCTGGACGGCGGTCCCTTATACCCCCGACCGCAATGCAGCAAGCCACTTTCCCGCATCCCCAGCCGCCCCGCAACCCCTTAACAAGCATGGTTAACTGCGCGCGCCGCGCATCGGCCCGGTATGGCCAAAAGGTTGCTTTCCTGGCTAAAAACACGCATCAAGATTGCGCGGTCGGTTTGGCGCGACTTGGCACGCGAAAGCGTTAACGGGACACCATGGTGGCCAGCAATTCGGGAGGGGCAGTCCGCATGGCCCCCGAGGTCGAGGACAACCCCTTGCCCGCTGCTATTGCCCGTTCTGCCGCGGCGCTGGATTCGGTGCTGCAGGCGGTATTGCCTCAGCCTGAGGGAGGGCAGGCCCGTGTGCAGGAGGCCATGCGCTATGCCATCTTCGCGGGCGGAAAGCGCTTAAGGCCGTTCCTGGTGCTGCATTCCGGTCGGCTGTTCGGGGTGGACGATTCGCGCAGCTTGCGCGTCGGGGCGGCGATCGAGGCGCTGCATACCTATTCTCTGGTGCATGACGACCTGCCTTGCATGGACAATGACGATCTGCGCCGGGGGCGCCCGACCACGCACAAGGCATTCGACGAGATGACCGCGGTGTTGGCGGGCGATGCGCTGCTCACAATCGCTTTCGAAATCCTGTCGGATGCCCGCACCCATCCCTCGGCGGAGGTACGCTGTCATCTGATCGCCCGCCTTGCCGAAGCGGCCGGGCATAACGGCATGATTGGCGGCCAGGTGATCGACATGCAGGCGGATTCGGGGTTCCGAACCGAGGACGTCATCCATCTGCAGCGGCTGAAGACGGGGCAATTGTTCGAATTCTCCTGCGAGTCTGGCCCGATCCTGGCGGGCGCCTCGGCGGAGGACCGCGCAAGGCTGCGCGCCTATGCCGAAGAGATGGGGGTGGTGTTCCAGATTACCGACGATCTCCTGGACGTGACCAGTACGGCGGAAAAGACCGGCAAGAAGGTGGGAAAAGACGCTCAGGCCGGCAAGGCGACCTTGGTGAGCCTTTTGGGAATCGAGGGCGCACGCGCCGAGGCCGCCCGCAGAGCCGAGCGGGCCGTCGCTGCCCTCGGACCCCACGCGGAGCGGACGCCGGAATTGTCGGGCCTGCCGCGCTTCCTGCTGGATCGGGACAGCTGATGGCCACGCCCTTGCTCGATCGCATCAACACGCCGGACGATCTGAAGACGATCGATCGCGCACAGTTGAACGAAGTGGCACGCGAATTGCGCGAAGAATTGATCGACGCGGTGTCGGTCACGGGCGGGCATTTTGGTGCGGGTCTGGGCGTGGTCGAGCTGACCGTCGCCCTGCATTATGTGTTCGATACGCCCAGAGACAGGTTGATCTGGGATGTCGGCCATCAGGCCTATCCCCACAAGATTCTCACCGGCCGGCGGGACCGCATTCGCACCATCCGCAAGGCTGGCGGGCTCTCCGGTTTTACGCGGCGCAGCGAGAGCGAATATGACCCGTTCGGCGCGGCGCACTCCTCGACCTCCCTTTCGGCGGCGCTGGGCATGGCGGTGGCGCGCGATCTTTCCGGCGGCACTCATCATGTGATCGCGGTGATCGGCGACGGCGCGATGAGCGCCGGCATGGCCTATGAGGCGCTCAACAATGCGGGCGCTCTCAAGAATCGGCTGATCGTGGTGCTCAACGACAATGCGATGTCGATCGCTCCGCCGGCGGGCGCGCTGGATACCCATTTGCGGGCGCTTGCCGCGCGGCGCGAGAAGCGGTCGATCTTCACGGGCCTGGGCTTGCGCTATATCGGTCCGGTGGACGGCCACGATGCGGTCGCGCTGGCGGAACTGTTCGAGCAGTTGCGCGACGGCGAGCCCGGACCGGTGCTGGTGCATGTGCTGACCGAAAAAGGCCACGGCTACGCGCCCGCCCAACGCGCGGCCGACAAAGGTCATGCGACAGGAAAATTTGACATCGCGACCGGCGAACAGATCAAGACGAAAGCCGCTGCGCCGACCTATACGGCGGTTTTTGCCCGGGCGTTGATCGCCGAGGCGGCGGCGGACCGGCGCATTGTCGCCATCACCGCCGCGATGCCCTCGGGCACCGGCATCGATGCGTTCGAGAAAGAGTTTCCCGCCCGCAGCTTCGATGTCGGTATCGCCGAGCAGCATGCGGTGACCTTCGCCGCCGGTCTCGCGGCCGAAGGCATGCGGCCCTTTTGTGCGATTTATTCCACATTCCTGCAGCGCGCCTATGATCAGGTGGTGCACGACGTGGCGGTGCAGAACCTTCCCGTCCGCTTTGCCCTCGACCGCGCCGGACTGGTGGGCGCGGATGGGCCGACCCATGCCGGCAGTTTCGATCTCGCCTATCTTTGCTGTCTGCCGAACATGGTGGTGATGGCGCCGTCCGACGAGGCCGAACTGATGCATATGGTGGCGACCGCTGCCGCCCACGATTCGGGCCCGATCGCACTGCGTTTCCCGCGAGGCGAGGGTGTCGGCATCGCGCTGCCGGAGCGTGGTCAGGTACTCGCCCTCGGCAAGGGCAGGATCATGTGTGAAGGCAGCGATGCGGCGATCCTGTCGCTGGGGCCTCGGCTTGCCCCGGCGCTGGCAGCGGCGCGGCAACTCGCCGATCTGGGCGTGTCGGTCACGGTCGCCGATGCCCGATTCGCCAAGCCGCTGGACACAGATTTAATTCGCCGGCTTGCCCGTCATCATAAACTGCTGGTCATGATCGAGGAGGGGGCGGCCGGCGGCTTCGGCGCCCAAGTGCTGACATTCCTGGCCAATGAAGGTTTGCTGCGGCCTGGTCTGGAGGTCCGTAGCCTCGCCCTCCCAGACATTTTCCAGGATCACGACGATCCGGTTCATCAATATGAGGCGGCCGGCCTGACGACGGAGGACATTGTGCGGACCGTCGCGGCCCGCTTTGTCGGCCGCCGGGCCGTGGGGGCCTAAATAGGATCAGAATCGACGGTGTGGCCGTGCGCCGATTTTTGCCGGGATGTGCGGCGCATAGAGGGATTGCGCGTTATCCGAATATTGCCAGGGAGTCCATTGCGATGATGATTTCGAAACGCTCGGCCTTGCGCATGCTGGCAGTCGCCCTGCCGGCGACGACGGCCCTTTCGCCTTGGCCGGTGATGGCACAGGGTTCCGATCCGGCGGCGGCGCAGATTCAAGGGTTCTATGACGCGCTCACCGCCATGATGAAATCCGGCGGCAGCGCGAAAAGCCGCTATGACCGGCTGAAGCCCGCGGTGGAAAAAGCCTTCGATCTGCCCGCCATGACGGCGATCTCTGTGGGGCCGACCTGGTCGTCCCTTTCCGCGGCGGACCAGAAGATGTTGACCGATGCTTTTTCGCGCATGACCATCGCCAATTACGCCAAGAATTTCGATTCCTACCACGGCGAGAAATTCACCGTCGATCCCGCCTCGATGGCGCGAGGCGACGAACGCTTCGTCAAGAGCAGCTTGAAATCGGGCAGTGACGCAGCAATCGCCTTCAACTATCGCATGCACCAGGCGGGCGGGCAGTGGAAGATCATCGACGTGTATCTCGCGGGCAATATCAGCCAGATGGCGCAGAAACGCTCCGACTTCTCCGCGACATTGGCGGCGAGCGGGCCCCAGGGCCTCGCCAAAAAGATCAATGCTTTGACAGATCAGATGCTGGGGTGAGCCCGCCAAGCGGGTGAGCGGCTGGATAAATCGCCTCGGTGGCGGGTTTCAAACCATCGGGTCGCCCAGCCTTTGCCGTCCCGGCGGTGGTCCCAGCAGGGCGGGCGAGAGAAACAGGGTCGTCACCAAGGTCCAGCCCAGCGAGATCATCAGCAATTCGCCCATGCTCGCCGTACCGGGATGGTGCGACAGCCACAAGGTGCCGAAGCCCGAGGCGGTGGTCGTGGCGCTGAAGATGACGGCGCGGGTGAGACTGGACGCGAGCAGGTCCGCTGCGCCTTTGCGCCATGCCACGACGAAATAGATGTTGAATGCGACGCCGATCCCCAGAAGCAGCGGCAGCGCGATCACATTGGCGAAATTAAGCGGCAGATCCAGCACAACGCAGCTCGCGAGGGTCAAAAGGCCCGTCAGCACCAGGGGCAGCAGGGTCACCACGACATCGAAGACCCGCCGCAAGGTCGCAATGAGAAGGATCGCGATGGCGACGAAGGACAGGATCCCCGCCTCCTCGAAGGCCCCGATGATGGTCTTGCCGGATTCCCGAATCGAAATGGGGGCGCCGGTCGCCCGGGGGGCCACACTCAGCACTTCGTTGCTGAAGGCTGACAGCGCCGCGGGATTGTTGCTGATATCGCGGGGGAATACCTGGATCCGGGCGGTGCCGTCCGGCGCGACCCAATCCGTGCGCATATCGGCAGGCATAGTCGCTATGGTGACGGGACCCGCTTTCAGCGAGTCCGACACCTGGCTCAACATGGTCTTCAGGCCGGGCACCAATGCCTCCCGAAGGCGGAAGCGAGCGGCGGGCCCCGCCTTCACGACCGCGTCCAGCGCCGTAGCAAGGCGGCGCGCAACGCTGGCGGGTTTGTCCGCTGCTTGGCCGGCGGCGGCGCGCAGCTTCGTGGCCGTAGCGGTGAACCCGGCGACCAGTGCGCCATCGTTGGGGGAGGGCGCGATTTCGAACGGATTCAAGCTAGCGTCCAGCAGGTTGTTCGCGTCGGCGATAAGGGCGAGCTTGGCCGCCTGATCCTGCGGCACATAGCTCGACAGGGTGAGCGCCTGCGAGACCAGCGGTTCCTGGGCGATCCTGGCCGCGAGCGCGTCTGCCGCCGCGAGCGACGGGGTCGGCACGTCGATGGTGTTGGGCGAGGTTTGAGGATTCTTCATAAGGTCGAACAGGGTGGAGACCGATTCCATTTTGGGGCTGCGTAAGTCCAGCGGGTTGGCATCGAAGCGCAGCTGGGTGATCGCCGCCAGGCAAGCCAGCCCCGCAACTGCAGCGATCACCAGGGCCGGGCGGCGGTTGTTCGCCAGGAAACGGTCGGCCGGCAACAGCCATGCGAAACCGACATCCTCGGCTTCGTCGCGCGGCTGCAGCAGCATCAGCAGCGCCGGCAAAAGCGTAATCGACAGCAGGAATGCCACCACCATGCCGATCCCCGCCACCATCCCCAACTCGGCGACGCCGGTATAAGTGGTGGGCAGGAAAGAGAAGAACCCTGCCGCGGTGGCGGCGGCCGCGAGCGCCAGTGGCACGCCCATCGCCCGGCCGGTATGGCACAAGGCCACGCTCAGATCGTCATGCAAGTGCCGCTCGCTGCGGTAGCGCACCGAGAACTGGATGGCGAAATCCACTCCCAATCCTACGAACAGGGCGATGAAGGCGATGGAGATGATGTTGAAAACGCCGACCGCCTTGAGCCCGAATCCCATGGTGATGACAAGCCCCGCCGCCAGGGTCACCAGGATCGCGCCGATGATCTTAAAAGAGCGCAGCGCGAGCCACAGGGTTGCAAGCACCCCGGCCATCATCACGCAGCCCATCAGGCCTATGCGGTCGCTCAAAGTGGCGAATTCCTCATCCGACAATGGCACCGGTCCGGTCAGGCGGACCCGCACCCCATGGTCGCGCGTCAAGTGCAATGCCCCCGCCGCCTCGCGGATGGCGGCGCTCGCCGCCGCGCCCGGCTCCAGCGCGTTGAAGTCCAGCTTCGGCTTTACTTCGATGAAGCGCCGGATTTCCTCCGGCTTAGGCGGTGCTCCCGTGATCAAGCTGCGCCAGGAGAGATAATCGGTGCGGCCCGCCGCCGCCGCCTCGAATACGTCTGCAAAATAGCGCATGGGCGCGTCGATATCCGCGAGCTTGGCCTGTCCTTGGGTGACGCCCATCAGCATGGTATCGAGGGCGGTCATGATTCCGCGCAGACTGGGATCTGCCGCCAGCGTTCCGAGAAAGGGTTGTGCCCTGATCAATTGTTGGGTTGTGTCTCGCACTTCGGCAAGGGGCAGAAATAAAAGACCATTATGATTGAAGAAGGGTCCGCCATCGGGACGCGATACCCGGCTGAAATGGGCGGAATCAGCGGCCAGCCGGGCGCTCAGCGCGGCGGTGGCTGCTTCGGCCAGTTCTGGTGTCGCTCCGTCGATGACAACCAAGGTTAGGTTGCTCTGCTGGGGAAATTCGGCGTCGAATTGCGCCTCGCGCATTCGCCAGCCGACTTTGGCATCGATCAGGGTTTCGCTATCGGTGTTGATGGCAAAATTCTGGGCCGTGTAATAGCCCGTTCCGATGACAAGGATCAGCGTCACCGCCACCACGAACCAGCGGCGGTGGCAGCAGAAGGCGACCAGGCGTTCAATCATCTTCATGCAGGTTCCAGGAGAATCCCTTGAGGACAACGCCTTTATGCCATGCGGATTTCCCTTCGCCACCCCATAGGTTCCCACGGGGCGCAATTGGCGGAAGGCGGGCTCAAAAGTCCGGCAGTTCCGCCGTCTGAACGGATTTCTCTTCCACCTGCCGGGCCCTGCGCTGCAGATAATAGGCTCGCATGGTGGCGTAATAGTCGACCGAGGCGCGCTCGATGTCGCGATAGGTGACGATATTGGCGGAGCGGTTGTCCATCGAGCCAAGGCTGGATTTCACCAGCCCGATATATTGCCGCCCGTCATAGCGCGCATAATAAAGCGGCGAGAAAAAGCCATCGACATAAGAACCGCCGAAATCGCGCACCGAGGTCGGGCCGCGGAAGGGCAGTACCAGATACGGCCCTGGGGCAACGCCATAGGTGCCCAGCGTTTCGCCGAAATCCCGATCGCGGCTGGGCAGTCCCCAATCGGTCGCCACATCGAAAATGCCGACCGCCCCGAGCGTTGTATTGATCACGAAGCGGCCGGCGGCGACACCGGCATTCTCGAATTCGGCCTCCAGCACGTCGTTGACCACCGAAACCGGACCGCTCAGATTGGTCAGCACATTATGCACGCTGCCCCGGACCGGGTTCGGTACGGCGCTGGAATAGAAGCTCGCGGCGGGCAGCGCGGCATGGCGGTCGAGCCGCTGATTGAAATTGAAGAAAAAACGGTTCATCGGCTCCAGCGGATCGTCGGGCGCTTCCGGATCGGTGGCGCAGCCCGCGACCACCAAGCCCAACGCTAGAATCCAAAGCAGACGCTGTATTTTCATGTTTTTTCTTGCCTCGGTAGCTCTCCACTCTGCCCGCGACAAGCCCGCCCCCACCTCGCGCACAGCTAACCATTGAGTCCCCGTTCATGAAAGAAGATTCAGAGCCCTGGGTAAATTTGGCGAGCGATAGGTCTCCAGCCGCAGCTTTCGCGCCCCCTCGCTTTCGCTTAAGACTTTGGTTGGCGCGCTTTGCGTCCTGCACGGAGGGGCTGGGTCAGCAATGGATCATCCGGAACTGCTGCGGTTGCGAGACAGCATCGATAATATCGATGCGGCGCTGATCCATATTCTGGCCGAGCGCTTCAAGTGCACCCAGGCGGTGGGGGAATACAAGGCGACCCATGGCCTGCCTCCCGCCGATCCCTCGCGGGAAGCCCGGCAGATCGCGCGTTTGCGCAGCCTGGCCAATGAGGCAAAGCTGGACCCTGATTTTGCGGAGAAGTTCCTCAATTTCATCGTCAAGGAAGTCATCCATCACCACGAAGCGATCCGTCTGAAGCGCGGCTGACTATTGTTTGCTGCGGCGCAACGTTGCAGCGAGCATGGACCTTTAGGGTCCACGCGATCATGCTGTGGGTCGGGGCCGGACGAATTCGAGGTCAGGCATGGTGGGACATCTGTACGCAATCGCGCGCCGCGCGCTTCTGCTCGCCGTAGTTGCCACCCTCGCAACCCTCCCTGTCCAGGCTCAGGGCAAAATGAAGATCGGCATCATCGGCGTCGGTCGTATCGGTAGCGCCCTCGCCAAATTATGGGCCGAAGCCGGATATCCTGTGATGATCTCGGCGCGCAATCTGGACGAGGTCAAGACACTGGCGGCCCAGATCGGACATGGCGTCCAGGCCGGCACGCCCGCCCAAGCAGCCGCGTTCGGGCAGGTGGTGCTGATCTCGGTGCCGTTCGGGGCGTTGCCCCAGATCGGCAAGGATTACGCGGCTGAACTCAAGGGTAAAATCGTGCTCGATACCTGCAATCCCTATCTTAACCGCGACGGAGAGATGGCGCGCGAGGCTCTTGAGAAAGGCACCGGCGTGGTCGACCCGACCTATCTGCCGGGAACGCGGCTGGTGCGTGCCTTCAATCAGGTGAATTCGGTAAAGCTTGTGTCGGAGGCTCATCGCACAGGGGAAAAGATCGGCGTGCCGCTGGCCGCCGACGACAAGGCGGCGCTGGCCATCGCCAGGCAGCTTGTCATCGATGCGGGCTTCGATCCGGTTGTGGTCGGCGGGCTCGCGACCGCCAAGAACTTCGACCCCGGCTCCCCAGCGTATCACACCATGACGGCGCGGGAGTTACGCCAGACTTTGGGCCTTAAGTAGTAGGTCAGAATTTCACAAGCGGTACCAGCATCGGCACCCGCGCCGCATAAGCATCATATGCCGGCACGCCCAGTTCGGCGCGCAGATAGGACTCCTCCAGCCGTGCCTTCAGATACCAGGACAGAATGACGAGGCAGACGCCCAGGATGGCAAGCGCGGTGCCGCGCTCGACCAGGACCGCGATACTCGCGAGGATGATGCCAGTATAAATCGGATGACGCACGATGCCATAGGGCCCGGTCTCGATGACGCGGTGATCGGCCTTGCGTGCGACATTCGCCGACCATAGAAGGCCAAGATGAATCCGAGCCCACCAGCAGAATCCAAAACCCACAATGGCCAACCCGACACACGCCCAGCGCGAGGTCTCACTCAACTGCCACAAAATCAGGTTCGGCAATCTTCGCAGGGGGAAGAACAGCAGCAGGATGCCGCCGACCAGCAACAGCCGATAGAAAAGCTCGCGCCGGATCGGAAGCCGGGCCGTGCTGCGCGCCGACCAGGCGGCGGCTATGGTCCAGGTTACGCCCCAGACCACCCACACCAAATACAGCGCCTGCTGCGGCGACATCAGAAGGTGAGCTGCTTGGCCATTTTCACCGGCGGCAGCTTGGCGATCGTCCCGATCACTTCGTCGGGCACCCTGCCGTCCACTTCGACCAGGCAGATCGCGTCCTGGCCGGGAGCGCTGCGGCCTAGGGTGAAGTTGGCGATATTGACTTTGGCATCTCCCAGCAGGGTGCCCAGCCTGCCGATAAAACCCGGCTTGTCTTCGTTGACCACATACAGCATGTGGGCAGCGAATTCCGCATCGACGCCGATATCCTTCACTTGGATCAGCCGCGGCCGGTCATCGGAGAACACGGTGCCGGCCACCCGCCGGGTTGAATCGCCCATCGCGGCGGTGATCTTGATATAGCCTTCATAGACGCCCTGCTGGTCGCGCAAGGTTTCGCTCACCTTGATGCCGCGTTCCTTGGCGACGACCGGAGCGTTGACCATGTTGACGTCCGACAGCATCGGTTTCAGCAGTCCCGCCAGCGCCGCCTGGGTGAGGGCGCGGGTGTTGAGTCCTGCGGGCGTGCCTTCATAGACGATCTCGACCGCCGACAGGCTGGAGTCGGTCAATTGGCCAACAAAGCCGCCGAGCTTTTCGGCCAGGGAAATCCAGGGCCGCACCTTGTGCGCCTCCTGGGCGCTGATCGACGGCATGTTGAGCGCATTGGTGATCGCGCCCGTCAGCAGATAGTCGGAAATCTGTTCTGCCACTTGCAGCGCGACATTCTCTTGCGCTTCGGTTGTTGCCGCGCCCAGATGCGGCGTCGCCACCAGCTTCTCGCTGCCGAACAGGACATTCTCCTTGGCCGGCTCAACCTCGAAGACGTCCAGCGCCGCGCCCGCGACATGGCCGCTGTCCAGCGCCGCCTTCAAGGCCTTCTCGTCGATCAGCCCGCCCCGCGCGCAATTGACGATGCGCACGCCTTTCTTTGTCTTGGCCAGCGCTTCGGCTGAGAGGATGTTTTTAGTCTCCGGCGTCATCGGCACATGCAGGGTGATGAAATCGGCGCGGGCGAGCAGATCGTTCAGCTCCACCTTCTCCACCCCAAGCCCCTGGGCACGTTCGGCCGATAGATAGGGATCGTAAGCGATCACCCGCATCTTAAGGCCTCGGGCCCGGTCGGCGACGATGCTGCCGATGTTGCCCGCGCCGATCAGGCCGAGAATTTTGCCGGTGATCTCAACCCCCAAAAAGCGGTTCTTTTCCCATTTTCCGGCCTGGGTGGAAGCATTGGCGGCGGGCAAGTCGCGGGCCAGCGCCAGCATCAGCGAGATGGCGTGTTCGGCGGTGGTGATGGAATTGCCGAACGGCGTGTTCATCACGATCACCCCCGCCGCGGTGGCGGCAGGAATATCGACATTGTCCACCCCGATGCCGGCCCGGCCGATCACTTTCAGATTCTTTGCCGCCTTGATCACGTCGGCGGTGATCTTGCTGGCGGACCGGATCGCGATGCCGTCATATTCGCCGACGATCTTGATCAGCTCGTCTTTCGCAAGGCCGGTCTTCACATCGGCGTCGACGCCGCGCTCCTTAAAGATGGCGACGGCGGCGGGAGACAATTTGTCGGCGATCAGGACCTTGGGCATGATAGTTTCCTTGGAAGATGTTGGGCGAAACCGGACGCGGGTTCCGCGCATGCTGCGAGAAGCACATGACGGCTGTCCGTCAGGCGGCGCTGGCCGGTTCCTTCACCTGCTTCCAGGCCCAATCGAGCCAAGGCGTCAGGGCTTTAAGATCGGCCTCGTCCACCGTCGCGCCGCACCAGATGCGAAGGCCGGGCGGGGCAGCGCGATAGCCCGCGATGTCCAGCGCCACGCCTTCCTTCTCCAGGATGGAAGCGATCTTCTTGGCGGTCGCCGCCTTTGCCTCGTCGCCGAGGGCGCCGAACCAGGGATCAATGATCTTCAGGCATACCGACGTGTTGGACCGGATGCGCGCGTCGGCTGCGAGGAAATCCGCCCAACCGCATTGTTTCGTCCAGTTTTCGAGCACGCGCAGATTCGCGTTGGAGCGCGCGATCAGACCCGCAAGCCCGCCCACGCTTTCGGCCCAAGTGAGGGCGTCGAGATAATCCTCCACCGCCAGCATCGAAGGCGTGTTGATGGTCTCGCCTTCAAAGATGCCTTCCACCAGCTTGCCGCCCTTGGTCATGCGGAAGATCTTCGGCAATGGCCAATGCGGCGTGTAGCTTTCCAACCGCGCCACTGCATCGGGCGATAAAACCAGCATGCCATGGGCCGCTTCGCCGCCCAGCACCTTCTGCCAGGAGAAGGTCACGGCATCGAGCTTGTTCCAGGGAATTTCCATCGCGAACACCGCGCTGGTCGCATCGCAGATGGTGAGGCCGTCGCGATCATCGGCGATCCATGCGCCATCGGGTACCTTGACCCCGGAAGTCGTGCCATTCCATAGGAAAACAATGTCGTGATTGCGCTTGGCCTCGCTCAGATCGGGCAACTCTCCATAGGGCGCTTTCAACACCCGGCTGTCCTTGATCTTGAGCTGCTTGACGGTGTCGGTGACCCAATCCTCGCCGAAGCTCTCCCAGGCGAAGCAATCCACCGGCAGCGGGCCGAGCAGCGACCACATGGCCATCTCCACGGCGCCGGTGTCCGAAGCCGGCACGATGGCGATGCGATAATCGTCGGGAATGCCAAGAATTTTCCGGGTACGGACGATCGCCTCTTTCAGCTTCGCCTTGCCGGGTCCCGAGCGGTGAGAGCGGCCCACCAGCGCGTGCTTGAGAAGTTCGGGTGTCCATCCCGGCCGCTTGGCACAGGGTCCGGACGAAAAAAAAGGCCGTGCAGGGCGCACGGCCGGCTTGATACCGGTCATCGTCATTCCTTCCAGAATGATAGCGCCTCGTTGGGGAGGCGTGGCCCGCAGCGGGTATAGGCTCGGGTGAATTTGCAGTCAACCGAAAATCGGCCCGGAACGCAGTCACGACTGAGGCGTTCCCCAGAAAGTTGCTTAGCGGGGATTCCACATGCCATCACCCGATTCCGCGTCGAATAGTCTTTCGCTCGACATCGCTGAGGACAAACTTGCTTTCATCATTGAAAAAGCCCGCGAATTCGATGTGAAGGAGGCGGACAGCGATCCCGATTCCGGTTCCAACCCGATAGACGACGGGAGCACCGACATGCTGGAGGACAAGCCCGGCGATCCCACCCGCGAGCAACTCGCGGCAGCGATCCGCGCGCTCAATCAGGACGAGCGTGCCCAACTCGTTGCGCTCGCCTGGCTGGGCCGCGGCACCTATGGGCTCGACGAATGGAGCGAGGCGGTGACCACAGCCCGCAGCGAGCATCACCGCCGTACCGCCGAATATCTGTTGGGGTTGCCGCTTCTGGGCGATTATCTGGAAGACGGGCTTGCGATGTTCGAGGAATCCATCGTGGACATGTCGGATGAACGCGAGGGCCTCAATTCCGAAGATGAGCCGCTGGGTAACATGCCCGACAAGCCGCCGCGGCAATAAGGCGCGGCCTTTTTGATCGCTGAGTGCGTCGCGTGTGCTCACGCGCCTATGCACGCTTCGCGCGATGCTCCTGCTCAGCAATCAAAATCCTCGCGCCTCGGATGATCACCATATTTCGATCTCACCCGTGAGATACAGCGCGCAGTCGCCCGCGATCACGGTGCGCGTGCCCGCATCCGTGCAATAAAGGTCCCCGCCACGCGGGCTCACCTGCCTTGCCTTCAACTGGATCTTGCCGAGCCGTTTCGCCCAGAACGGCGTCAGCGCGCAATGTGCCGAGCCGGTCACCGGATCTTCCGGCACACCGTAATAGGGCGCGAAGAATCGCGAGACGAAATCATAAGGCATGCCGTCGCCTTGGGCCGTGGCGAGAAGCGACCCCGCTTCCACATCCATCAGCACATCTTTCAGGTCCGATCGCGGCATAAGCGCCTTGACTGCCGCGGGGCTGTTCCACACTGCGATTAGCGCTTTGGCTCCGGCGCCACCCTTGGTGCTGATGTGCAGCTCTTGCGGGCGCAGCGCCTCAAGGCTCGCGGCGAGCGCCGCAGGAAATCCTGCCGGCGCGGCGAAGGGCTCCGACGCAGCGGAGGGCAGCGACATTCGGTTACCGTCGCCGCTCCGCGTCACGGTCAGTTCGCCGGAGCGTGTCATGAAGCATACCTGGCCCAGCGATGGCTCGAGGAAACGGAAGATCACATGCGCGCTCGCCAAGGTGGCGTGACCGCAAAGCTCCACCTCGACCGAGGGCGTGAACCAGCGCAGGTGATAAGCGCCCGGCGCGGTGCGCACGAAGAAAGCCGTTTCGGCTTGGTTATTCTCCCGTGCGATCTTCTGCATCAGATCGTCAGGCAGCCAGTTTTCCAGGGGCACCACGGATGCGGGATTGCCTTCCAGTGTTTTGCTGGCAAAGGCGTCCACTTGCCAGAGTTTCAATTTCGTCATTGGGTCCCCGCCTCCTGCTCGACAAGTTCTGCACGATGGCTGTCTTTGCCCTTAGCCCAATGAAAGGTGAGCGACGTTAGCACGCTGCCGCGCGCTTTCGTCATGCTGGGCGCGCATGCCCGTCTCGCATCATCGGCGATAAAGATAGTCGGCGGGAAGGCCCAATCTTTCGCAGGCTTGGGTGGCCGGTCCCGACAAGCGCAGGTGCTCGGCCACTGCGCCCGCGCTCTTCACCGCCATCGTTTCCCAATTTCGCAGGCCGCACTCTTGAAGTCCAAGAAGCGCGCGGATATCCGGCGGCACGATTTCGACAGCGGCGCGGATGAACAGGCTCTGCGTCGGCCGGGAAAGCAGCGGCAGGATTGGCGCCCGCCCGACGATATCGAGGAATTCGAACACGATGTCCGAACGCTCGAGCTTCGGCATCATGCGCGCGAACATCGCCCACTGCCCCGCGGCATCGCGCGGTGCTTGCGCGCCATAAAGCGCGGCGGCCGTGGTGCCCTCGGCATAATAGCGATCGCGTTCTTCCGGCGTCAGCGAATGCACAAAGGCGCTATAGGCTTCCAGAAAGCCGAACGCTGCCGTCACATGCACCCAGTCCAGCAACTCCGGATCGTTGGCGCGATAAGCCACACCGGCCGGGGTGGCGCCGGCGATATGATCGTGAAGCCGACATACGCCCGCGATCATCTTCGTGGCGACACTGCGCGCGCCATAGATTGTCACCATCGCGGCCAGGCCGGTGCGTTTCATCCGCGGCACGGGATTGTTGCGAAAGGAGGTATGCTCCCACACCCCTGTGCGCACCCGCGGTTCGGCCAATTCCAGCAGCACCGCTGCAATGCCGCCGACGAACAGCGCCACGGGATTCTTGAATATGCGCCAGGAAACGGAGTCGGCCGGCACCAGGGCGGCTTCCCCGCGCGGGGCACGAAAATCGATCTCCGGCAGCCCCGCGCCGGTGGTCAGCCGGCGCGTTAGATGCGAACCAAGGGATTCGGAGAACATGGGTGTAGCCATCCCAGCAAACGCCCGCTCCCCAGCACTGTTCCGTCAGGCCGGCGCGGGCAGCGCTCCGCCGGAACTGTTGAGTGCGGTTTTCATGCCCCGCTGCAATTTCTCGAAGGCGCGCACTTCAATCTGACGCACCCGTTCGCGTGACACACCGTATTTCTGCGACAGTTCCTCCAGGGTGGCGGGTTCATCCTGCAGCCGCCGGGCCCGGATGATCTCGCGCTCGCGGTCGGTGAGGTGCTGCATCGCGTCCTGAAGCAATTCGTGCCGGTCGCCCATCTCCTCACGCTCGGCCAGGCGGGTCTCCTGGTCCATGGTCTCGTCGGCCAGCCAGTCCTGCCATTCGCTTTCGGATTCCGAGCGCAGCGGCGCGTTGAGAGAGGCGTCGGGACCGGAAAGGCGTCGGTTCATCTCTGTCAGTTCGACTTGGGAAACGCCGAGCTGGTCGGCCAGCGTTGCGGCGTGGTCGGGGGTCAGATCGCCTTCCTCAATGGCGCCGATATTGGACTTGGCCTTGCGCAGATTGAAGAACAGCTTCTTCTGCGCCGCCGTGGTTCCCATCTTCACCATCGACCAGGACCGCAGGACATATTCCTGGATGGCAGCTCTGATCCACCACATCGCATAGGTGGCGAGCCGGAACCCCCTCTCAGGGTCGAAGCGCTTGACGGCTTGCATCAGACCGACATTGCCTTCGGAAACGATTTCGGAAATGGGAAGCCCATAGCCGCGATAGCCCATCGCGATCTTGGCGACCAGACGCAAATGGCTGGTAACAAGGCGGCGCGCCGCCTCGGAATCCTCATGTTCCCGCCAGCGCTTGGCGAACATATATTCGTCCTCGGGCGACAAAAGCGGAAATTTGCGGATCTCCGAAAGATACCGCGACAGGCCTGCCTCGCCCGACAAAGCGGGCAATCCGCGACTACTCATCTCATTCCCCCTTGGCATCCGGCGACAGGCCGGAATTGGGTGGTCAGGACAATAATGCCTCGCCGACCCAACGGTTCAGGAAATAAGCCTGCTTATCATTTTTTCAACCCGCGCAACGCCGCGACAAGCCCGGCGAAATCCGCAGGCCAGGGAGACTCGAAACGGAGGGTCTTGTGCAGGCCCGGATGCTGGAATCCCAGCACAATGGCGTGAAGCGCCTGGCGGGAAAAGCCTGTTGCCGCCGTAAACGCGGTCTGCTCCGCCTCATCTTTTGCCCTGGGAGGGGGCCGGGCCCGGCCATATTGGGGGTCCCCCACCAGCGGGTGGCCGAGATGGGTGAGATGCACCCGGATCTGGTGGGTGCGGCCCGTTTCCAACCGGCATTCGATCAGGGAGGCGAACGGCCGGATCGCCGGCCCGAATAATTCCACAATGCGATAGCGGGTGCGCGCCGGCTTACCGCTGCCGCGCAGCACCGCCATGCGCTTGCGGTCGAACGGGCTGCGGCCGATCGCCCCTTCGATCACCCCCTCACGCTCGCGCGGCGCGCCCCACACGACCGCATGATAGGCCCGTTCGATCGTGCGGCGTGCGAACTGTTTGGCGAGGCTCGCCATCGCTCGCTCGGTTTTGGCGGCGACGAGAAGGCCGGATGTATCCTTATCCAGCCGGTGCACAATGCCGGGCCGCGCCTCACCACCGATGCCGATCAACTCGCCGCCGCAATGGGCGATCAGCGCATTGACCAGGGTGCCGTCCGGATTGCCTGCCGCCGGATGCACCACCAGGCCGGCCGGCTTGTCGATGACGATGAGGTCCTTATCCTCATAGATCACCGTCAGCGGAATATCCTGACCCCGGGGAGCTGCCGACACGGTGGCGGGCACTGCGACCAGATAAACCTCTCCCGGTTTGACCCGGTGGTCGGCGTCTTTTATCGTCCTGTCCGCCACCGATACCGCACCCTGAGCCAGCAATTGCTGGAGCCGGGAGCGGGTGAAATCGGAAAGCGTGACGGCGAGGAAGCGGTCCAGCCGCCAGCCGGCATGGGCGCCATCCGCGACGGCGCGGAAGGTCGATCCGTCTGCGGAGGATTGAATGTCAGACAGTTTTTCAGACATGCCGCCGGAAACTCCGCCGACCGGCTTTGGCTACAAGGCGGCCTGGACCGCCGTCATTATCCTGTCCGCGCTGATTATCCTAGCCGTGATCGCGCTGGTGGTGGGCGGGATCAGAAAAGTCTCGGGCGGGAGCAAGCCGAAGACAGCCACATTCTCGACCTTCACCTTGGCGCAGGGCGCGCGCATCATCGCGATGGACAGCCAGCCGGGACGCCTCATCCTGCGCATCCGCACTGCGAGCGGCGAGGAGATCGACATTCTCGATACCAGTGACGGCCATCTGGTGGGGCAGGTGAAGGCGACTTTCGGCAAATGATCGACCGGCTGGCGTTGCCGTCCGCCCTGAGTGTGCAGATCCTGCGCGCCGCGAGGGCGGCCGCGCCGCAGGAATGCTGCGGTCTGATCGAGGGTATTCGCCGGGGAAAGGACGCGCGCGCGACCGCGCTCTACCCCGCCCACAATCTGTCGCCACATGTGGGCCGTTTCGAGATCGATCCGCAAGACCATTTCGATGCCCTGCGCGGCGCGCGGGCGAGAGGGCAGGCGATCATCGGCTGTTATCATTCCCATCCCCATGGCCAGGCGAAACCTTCGCAAACCGATCTGGCCGGGGCGGGGGAGGAGGATTTTCTCTGGCTGATTGCCGCGGGGGGCAGACTGGCGGCGTTCGTTTATTCGCGCGGCGGATTTTCCGTTGTCGCGACCGGCGCAGATCTTGTCACATCCTCATCGTAATTGCGCAGCTTGTCGCCCTGATAAAGCACGTCGTTGGCCTGGACCAGATCTACCACTCGGCCGCCTTCCGCCGCATCCGAGATTTCGATTCGCACCGCATCGAGCGCCCCGCCGTGCAGCAGTTTCTCGCCCAGCATCTCCCGGCCGGAATTGATGGCCTCCTGCCGCGCCGCCCGGGCATCGGGCAATTCCTGGCCTTCCCGGTCCCGGCTGAACTCCGTCCCTTCGCGAACATGGAAAAAGAAACGCGGCATGTCTCCTCGTACCAAATCAGTTATCCAACAACACTTAAATTACAGGCGCGTTCCGTTCCGCTTTTCTCGATCAAGGCCCTTTGCGGCCAGAGTTCGATGGGCGTTTGCCGTATCCAGCGGAGGCGGAGCGCACCCTGAAGACTTGCCGCTCGGGTTCCGCACGGGCTATAAGCGCGCCGCCGCTGGCCCCCATCGTCTAGCGGTCAGGACGCGGCCCTCTCAAGGCTGAAACAGGGGTTCGATTCCCCTTGGGGGCGCCAAAGCTGTTGGACCTCAGCGAAGTCTGGACGTTGACATTGCCGCGACACCGATCGCCGGTTCGAGCGGTCGGTAAATTCGTGCAGGCGGGGGCAATGGTCCGGCATCAGCGGCCGTCAATCGACTCGTGCAGCGCGTCACGCATTTGGGCGAATGCGGACGACCAATCCTGAACAGCTTTCTGCCGAAACAATCGCATCGTAGGATACCATGGACTATCTGATCTATCCAACAGCCACCGCCAGTCGGGAATAAACCGCAGAGCAACCCAAGTGGGGCGTCCAAGCGCTCCCGCCAGGTGAGCTATCGCAGTGTCGCAAGTAACGACCAGATCGAGGTTTTCCATCACAGCGGCCGTATCGAGGAACGCGCTGTCACCGGCGTCGAAATCATCCCCCAATGTCTCGACCGCCATACCACAGGGCAGGGTAGGACGTCGCTCCCGGTCCCTGTCCTTCTGCAAACTAATCAGCCGCACACCCGGCATCTCTGCAAGCGCCTGATAGCAAGCCAGCGGGATCGACCGGCCTCGTTCCCAACGCCCTCCCTGGCTTTTTGCCCATTCCCGCACCCTTTGCCGTTCGGCAAAAAGGTAAGGCACCTTGTCAGGGATATTCGCCAACTCGGTTCCCAGTGCGCGCGGAAGGCTCAAAAGTGGACAATGATAGTCAAAGCTCGGCAGGATCGCGCCGGCGCCCACAACCTCTACCTCATCAAACGAATCCCGCAGAAGGCAGATCAATCTGTCTTGCACTTCCAGACTGACCTTGGCGCCCATCTGGCGCAGAACCCGAACATAGCGGCAGAATTGAATTGTGTCCCCTAGCGCCTGTTCAGAGTATAGGTGGATCGCTTTTCCGCGGAGGTCCTCCTTGCCGTCCCAGAGCGGCTTGGAATAAATCCGGAATTCGCTCGATCCGGCCAGTTTTTTCCGCCATTCGAACTCTTCCCAACCCTTTTTAAAATCGCCGCGCGCCAGCAGATAATTGCTTCTGTTCCAGTGCGCCTGAGCATTGTCCGGCGCCAGGGCGAGCGCGCGGTCGAACGTCGCGACGGCGCCTTCAAAATCTCCCCGTTCCACCAGCACGGTCCCGCAGCCAATCGCAGCGTCAGCCAGCGACGGCGCCAACTCCATGGCCTTGCGGTAACAAGCCAGGGCATCATCCAATCTTCCTGCCTCGAACAGAATATTTCCTCGAGCATACCAAGCTTCCGGAAGTCTCTGACCTGACGCCAAGACCTTGTCGCAAGCCGAAAGCGCCTCTTCCAGCCTTTGAAGTCCCTTAAGAGCAATGGCTCGATTGAGAAAAAAATCGGGATTCAAATTGCCGATCGCGAGAAATTTGTCCAGCCCCTTCA
>DATATP010000037.1:0-6611 GCA_036268715.1 Rhizomicrobium sp.
CTGAACGGTGTTCCGAAAGAGATCAGCATCACCCAGCGCCATATCGCCGAAGCCCTGGCCGAGCCGGTGGGCGCCATTGTCGAGGCGGTGAAAGTGGCGCTGGAAGCCACGCCGCCAGAACTGGCGGCCGATATCGTGGACAAGGGCATCGTCCTGACCGGCGGCGGCTCGCTGCTCGCCAATTTGGACTCCGTGCTGCGGGAGGAAACCGGCCTTCCCGTATCGATTGCCGACGACCCGCTTTCCTGTGTCGCGCTCGGCACCGGAAGAGTGCTGGAAAACACCAAAGGAATGCGTCACGTTCTCTCGACGGCTTTTTAAAGAATAGTGTGGGACAAAGGCCGCGTTCATGGCCAACGGAACCTGGAAGATCGCACGGGGACGCGGCAATGCCCAGCTTCCGCTGGTCATTGTGGTGGCTCTCGCCTTGGTCCTCGTACTCCTGGGCAAGTCCCAATCGGGCTTGTTCGACAAGGCGCGGACGCATGTCACCGACTGGATGGCTCCCGTGCTGGAGCGGCTGCGCGTCCCGGTCCAGGGCTTCGACCGTTGGGTGGGCTCGATCGGAGAAATCTTCTCGGTCTATGACGAAAACCTTAAGCTGAAGCAGGAGAATGCGCGGCTGCGCCAATGGCGCAATGCGGAAATCGTGTTGGAAGGCCGGCTGAAACATTATCAAGCCCTGCTCCACGCCCTGCCTGATCCCAAGCTCAATGCCGTACTCGCACGGGTCATCGGCCGGGCCAGCCGGCCCTTCATGCAGACCATGATCCTGGATGCAGGCACCGCCACCGGCGCCGAGCCGGGGCAGGCGGTAGCCGACGCCAGCGGGATGATCGGTCGCATCTATCTGGCGGGGCAGCACACCTCTTGGGTGATTCTGCTGAGCGACCTCAACAGCCGCATCCCCGTCACCATTGCGCCGGGCAACACCCAGGCCATTCTAACGGGCGACAATACCCCCCAACCGATGCTGGACCAGATCGCCAGAACCGCAACCATCAAAGCGGGCGACCAGGTAGTGTCCTCGGGCGATGGCGGGCTGCTTCCCCAGGGCCTGCCGATCGGCATGGTGGTGGCGGATGGCAAGGGCCATTGGCGAGTCGCGCTGCTTGCCGATCCGGGGCAAAGCCAGGATGTCGAGGTGCTGCATTTTGCGCTGCCGCCGGAGCAGTTGCCGGCGACCGCTATCTTGCCGGTGGTTGCGGCTGGTCTGAAGCCGGAAGCGCCTCCCGCTACCAATCAGCCCACTGACAGTACGGTGATCCCTACCCCTGTGACCGCTGCCCGCAGTCCGCCGAAGTCCGCCGCCAAACCGGCCCTCGCCGAACCCATCGCAGCAGCGGCAAACGGGGCCACCACCTCAAGAACCGCTCCGTCCAAACCGACGGCGCCCGCCTCGCCTACGCCTTCCGATCCGGCGGAACCTGCATCGTCACCGGAGCAATGAGCATGGCTCTTGCCGATCGCACCGGGACGGCCGCTCCGCTTAGGGCCTTGGTGAGGATGATTCCGCTGCTGAGCGGCATTATCTGTGCCTTCATATCCAACATTCCGGTTTCGCTCACGGGAGGGGCGCTACCGCCGCCCTTGCTGGCGCTGGTGCCGATCTATTTCTGGTGTCTGGTCCGGCCGGATCTGATGACCCCGACCACCGCCCTCGTGATCGGTATTGCCGAGGACACCCTCTCCGGTGGCCAGGTGGGATTGTGGGCGGTGTCCTTTGTCACGACCTACGCCCTGGTGGCGCGCAGCCGGGATTCCTTTGCCGGTCTTTCGGGCTTGGGCGCGGTGCTGGGCTTTTCGGTGGCGGCGGCGATCGCCTGCAGCTGCGCCTATATCGTCACGTCATTGTCCTTCTGGAGTTTGCCGCAACCGGGGCCTATCGTCAGCGAGCTGGCGATGACGGTGCTGTTCTACATCCCCACGGCGATGGCGATCGGCGCCATTCATCACCAGCTGGTCGGTCCCCTGCGGAGCGACGTCTGATGCCCCTGTTCGACAAGAAGGACAAGAGCCGCTACGCGATCTTCTCCCGCCGCAGTCTGATGATGGGCGGGGGGATGACCGCCATATTCGCAGTGTTGGCCGGGCGGCTCTATCAGCTCCAGATTCGCGACGGCACCCAATATCTCACCGAGGCGGAAGACAACCGCATCAGCGAACGGATCGTGGCGCCGCCGCGCGGGCGCATCATCGACCGGTTTGGCGTGGAGCTTGCCAACAACCGGCGCAACTACCGTGTACTGCTGGTGGCCGAGCAGGCGAGCCAGGGCGTGCAGCAGGCGCTGGACGATATCGGCAAGATCATCCTGTTGACCGACCAGCAAAAGAAGAAGGTGCTGCACGATATCGCGGTGAACAAGAGATTCGCCCAGGTTCCGGTCGTGGAGAACCTGTCCTGGGACGAATTTTCCCGGGTCAATCTGCATTTGCCCTATTTGCCCGGCGTCCAGCCCGAAGTCGGCGAGACACGCGATTATCCTTTCGGGAGCGATCTGGTGCATGTGCTGGGCTATGTCGCGGCGGTCTCGCCAGAGGACATCCGCCACGACGACGATCCGCTGCTCACTGTGCCGGGCTCCCGCATTGGCAAGCGCGGAATCGAGAAGACTTTCGACAAGGAAGTGCGCGGGCACGCGGGCGCCAAGCGTGTCGAGGTCAATGCCTTTGGCCGCGACATGCGCGAGTTGGGCAGCGTTCCAGGGGTTCCAGGCCAGGATGTCTGGCTCACCATCGACCGTGAAGTGCAGAGCTTCACCGACAAGAGGCTTGGCGCCGAAAGCGCCGCCTGTGTGGTGATGGACGTGGACAGCGGCGATGTGCTGGCGCTTTCCTCCACGCCCGGTTACGACCCCAACTGGTTCAACCGAGGCGTCACCGGCCCGCAATGGCGCGCGCTCACCAGCTCGGACTACAAGCCCCTGCTGAACAAGGCCATCGGCGGTACTTATCCGCCCGGCTCCACCTTCAAGACCGCGATGGCGCTGGCGGCGGTGGACAATGGGATGGCCGATCTTGTCGTCGATTGCACCGGCTCGATGCGGCTCGGCGACCATACTTTCTATTGTGATGCGTGGAGAATCGGCGGGCATGGCAATTGCAGCCTGCAGCGCGGCATTCAGGTTTCATGCGACATCTACTTCTACGAAGTGGCGCGGCGGCTGGGCATCGACAAGATGGCCGATGCTGCCCATGCCCTGGGACTTGGTGCGCCGACCGGCATCGAACTGCCCGGAGAGCTGGGGGGGCTCATCCCAACCCGGGCCTGGAAGAAGGCGCGGTTCGGCGTTGCCTGGCAACAGGGCGAGACCCTCATCAACGGCATCGGCCAGGGCTATGTGCTGGCCACGCCGGTCCAGCTCTGCATGCTTGCCGCGCGGCTCGCGTCCGGCAAGGCGGTCTCACCGCGGCTGACCCATCAGGTCGGCGCCACGCTTCAGCCGCACGCGCTGCCCGCGCCACTGCCCTTCTCGGACAAGGCGTTCGCCATGGTGCGCGAGGGCATGGGCATGGCGGTCAACGCGCCGGGCGGCACGGCCTATGGCTCGCGGATTCTGCAAACCGGCTTCGAAATGGCCGGCAAGACCGGCACAGCCCAGGTGCGGCGCATCACCAAGGAAGAACGCCATAGCGGCCTCACGCCCCAGAGCAAACTGCCCTGGGCCTATCGCGAGCATGCCCTGTTCATCGCTTTCGCTCCGGTCGATAAGCCGCGCTATGCCGCTTCGGTTGTCATTGAGCATGGCGGCAACGCGCATACCGAGCCACAGGTGCAGTTCGCGCGCGATATCCTCTCCTTCGCCCAGACGCGCAACACATTGGGCAAGCCCACCGCCTATCCGCTGAAGGCGGCCAGCGCCGCGCCGATCCATCCTCCCGCCATCGCGGGAGGGGGCTGATGTCCCGGTTTTTTGACGCGGGCGCGAGACGATCGCTTCGTCCATTTTTTAACGGGGCCTCGCGATGATCGCTCGTCCCTATGCCGCCGCCAAGCGCACCTGGTCCTTCGCAGACAAGCTGCTGGAAGTGAATTGGGGGCTGCTGCTTATCATCACCCTGTGCGCCTGCGCCGGTTTCGCCATGCTTTATTCGGTGGCGAATGGATCGTTTCACCCCTGGGCGCTGCCCCAGATTCTCAAATTCGTGGTCGGCTTTGTCATCCTGCTGGTGGCGGCGATGGTCGATGTGCGGGTCTGGATGAGCCTTGCTTATCCCGCCTACAGCTTTTCCCTGCTGCTGCTGGTGGCGGTGGACGTGGCCGGTCATGTCGGCCTGGGCGCCCAGCGTTGGATTATGCTGGGCCCTCTGGAGTTGCAGCCGTCGGAGTTGATGAAGGTTTCGCTGGTGCTGGCGCTTGCCCGCTTCCTGCACGGCAAAAGCGTGGAGGAAGTGTCCAAGCCGTCGCAGCTTGCGCTCGCGCTCGGCATGATCGCCATTCCCGCGATCTTCGTGGTGCTGCAGCCCAACCTGGGGACCACTCTGATCATCGTGGCGGATGGCGCCTCGCTGCTGTTCCTGGCAGGCCTGTCCTGGTGGTGGATCGCGCCAACGCTGGCCGGCATCGCAGCAGCGGTGCCGATGGCCTGGCGCTTCGTGCTGCACGACTACCAGAAGGCGCGGGTCTTGACCTTCCTCAATCCTGAATCCGATGCCTTAGGCGCGGGCTGGAACATCACCCAGGCCAAGATCGCCATCGGTTCGGGCGGTATTACCGGCAAGGGGTTCCTGCAAGGGACGCAAAGCCGGCTCAATTTTCTGCCCGAGAAACAGACCGATTTCATCTGGACCAGCCTGTGCGAGGAATTCGGCTTTGTCGGCGCCCTGGCGCTGCTGATCCTGTTCGCGATGGTGATCTTTTATGGCGTGCAGACTGCGATGAGTGCACGCAGCCAATTCGGACGGCTGCTGGCGATGGGTATCACCCTGAATTTCTTCTACTACATCATGATCAACGGTCTGATGGTGATGGGTCTCATTCCAGTGGTCGGCATTCCCATGCCGCTTCTGTCCTATGGAGGATCGGCGATGCTGACGGTGATGTTCGGCTTCGGCCTTTTGATGAGTGTGCATATCCATCGCCAGGTCGAAATTCCCCGCCATTCGGGTGGGATTATTTGACAGCGTTAGCCGCTCACCGGGCCTGGGATTTTCAGATCATGCCAGGCCTCAATGCTTTTCTGGACAGGTCCCGACCCCTCGGCTATAAGCCACCTCTTCCGCCGTGCGGATGATTTTTGCCGGCTCAAATATGTGCCGCTGTGGGTGATTAGCTCAGTTGGTAGAGCAGCTGACTCTTAATCAGCGGGTCGCAGGTTCGATTCCTGCATCACCCACCAATCACCCAATGAAATCAACTGATTATAGACGCAATAAATACTCCAGCATATTCCGGCTTAATATGCCCTTCTGTGTCCGCACTCTTCCGACAGAGCAGCAGTGCAGCCATTCTGTCGCCGAGGAGTCCAACTCCACACCGCAATGACGAAACAGCCTTATGAATGGAGGTCGCAGGCGCATGCCTGCTTGGGACGCAATCCGCAACGATCTGCGCCCTCAACATACCGGCTGAAGCAATACGGCAATCTGCCGCGTTGCTCCCAGCCACCGGCCTCCCATTATGATACTACACAATAATCCGGGGGCTAATGATGTCGCATTGCATTCAGCGTACCTTCGCTTTCGCCGCGATCCTTTGCGCGGCACTTCCCGCCTCGGCTTTGGCCGGCACGGTCATAGCGGGCAGCGTCGATACTACTGCTCAGGATAATGGAATCGGGAAAACCGGCTTCCAGGATGGCCAAACTCTGGGGCCTTTTTCGATCGGCCAGTTCGATCCCAGCCTGGGCACACTCGACTCGATCGGCATCTCCTTCGCGCTCGGAGCAACCAATTCAGCGGTCGATGCTGCTGGAGCTTATACTCTTGTCCGCCATTACATTCTCAGCACGCCAACGGACGCGCTGCTCGACACCAAAGTCACGGATTCCTTCTCCACCGACAACAACTTCGCGTCATTCCCCCTGGCAGCAGGAACGGACGCCACATCGCTGACCGCAGCAGCCTTGCTCTCCCAGTTCACTGGTGTCGGCACCATCAATCTGAACTTTTCGTACAACTATCTGGAGACGCTAGTCCCAAGCACCAAAAACGCCGTCAGCGATGTCGGCTTCGATTCCTACACCATCGATTACACGCTGAGTTACAACTACACGCCTGCGGCTATTACGCCGCCGCCTGCTCGTGTGCCGGAACCCGCGAGTTTGGCACTTCTGGGCACCGGCCTGGTGGGAGCAGTAGCGGTGCGTCGGCGCAGAAAACGCTGACAAAGGAAAGCCAGATGGCGACATCGGCGCCTTCGGGCGCCGTTTTTGTCGGCGGGCGACGGCCCGGTATGGAGCCGCCATGTGCAGCAAACTCACGGCGATAGGCAGGCAAAGGCGAAGTCAGGCAGCTGGATAACCGTCGCGCGGCGCTGGTGGCGGTGTGTCTTAAACCCTTACATCGCAAAGCGGTCAGGCGGGTCTTCCGACCCTGATGTTCTCCAGCGTTCCAAGAAGGCCGAACACTTGAAGCAAATAGATGACCACCGCGATCACCACGACTGCGTT
>DATATP010000038.1:0-42976 GCA_036268715.1 Rhizomicrobium sp.
AGAGATTCAAAATTGGCGATCATACAAGCTGGAATTCTGAGGCCGGTCGCGTGTCCGGCACTGTCATCGCGATCCACACCAAAGACTTCGATTACAAGGGACACACCCACCATGCCTCGAAGGACGATCCCCAGTATGAAATCAAGAGCGACAAGACCGACCATATTGCCGCTCACAAAGGAAGCGCTTTAACGCGCATCTCCAGATAAGGCGCCGCGTGACATTTCCATTCTTTACCATCGGCCATTCCAACCGGAGCCTTGAAATCTTCAAGGCGCTGTTGCGCGAGGCCGATATCGCGCTGGTCGCGGACATCCGAAAGATGCCGCGGTCCAGGACAAATCCGCAGTTCAATGGCGAGACGCTGCACGACACGCTGGCGGGCTTGCAGATTTCCTATGAACATATCGCCGCGCTCGGCGGTCTGCGCGGAAAGACGCCTTCTCTATCCCCGGACACCAACGGCTTCTGGACCAACAAGAGCTTCCACAACTACGCCGATTATGCCCTTACCGAACCGTTCCAGGCAGGTCTTGGGCATCTGCTCGACGAAGGGCGTCAGCGGCGCTGCACGATCATGTGTTCGGAAGCGGTTTGGTGGCGGTGTCACCGCCGCATCGTCACCGATTATCTAATCGCTCATGGAGAGACTGTTTTCCACGTCATGGGCGAAAGGCGACTGGAACAGGCCCATCTGACGGAGGGCGCGGCCGTTCAGCCTTCCGGGACGATAATCTACCCCGCCTCGCATCGATCGAACGAATAATGGGCGATTTAAGATTCCCGCCGGCCGTCACTTCCCCTTGCGCGCCTTTGGCCCGGTGTCCGTCAGATGGGTATCATGCGCGTGACGGATATCGCCCCGTTTATTTTGCTTGCGGACATAGGTGATGCTTGCGGCGGGGTTCTGCTGCTTCACTTTCAAGGCGGCGATCAGCGCATCTTCGGCCTGGACCGTCACGCTGCCGCGCCGGTCATCCAAATGCATGCCGACCACATATTCCGAGGCCATCGCAACTTCCTCTCTCTGCCGGCTTTGCGCCCATGCTTTATAGCCGATCCCGGCGCCGTCGGTCAGCCCATGCGGCGGCATTTCCGCTTTGAGAATCGGTTGACCGGCGGCCTATGATGGGCGGCGCATCTGCGGAGACCCATCTTGCTCCTTCCTGCCCTGCCTGTCGCTTTCGGTGTCATCGCGGCGACAGCTTTGGTCGCGGTAGCGGCGCGGGCCTGGCGGGTACCGCCCTCGATCTTGCTGGTGCTGGCCGGCCTCGCCGCCAGCTTCCTGCCGGGAGTGCCGCGCATCACCCTGCGCCCCGATCTGGTGCTGACCTTGCTGCTGCCGCCACTGCTCTATTCCTCGGGCGTCGGCATGAGCTGGCGCGGCTTCAAACAGAATCTGCGCCCCATTCTGCTGATGGCGGTGGGCTGTGTGCTGTTCACCGCGATGATGGTGGCCGGCGTGTCCCATTATTTTCTGGGCCTGCCCCTGGCGGTAGGATTCCTGCTCGGCGCCATCGTGTCGCCGCCCGACGCGGTGGCACCGATGGCGATCGCCAGGCGTTTTTCCGTACCGAACCGCATTCTGACCATCCTGGAGGGCGAGGGTCTGGTCAACGATGCGACCGCCCTGATTCTATTCAGCTTCGCGGTGGCCGCGGTGGTCGAAGACCGCCGCTTCTCCTTCATCGCCGCCGGGACCGAATTTGCCGCCATCGTCACGGGCGAGATCGCCTGGGGCCTCGCCGTGGCCTGGGGGGCGCTGGCGTTGCGGCGCTGGGCCAAGGATCCCCGGGTCGAGATGGTGGTCGCGCTCCTGACCCCTTTCGCCGCCTTCTGGCTGCCCGAGAGCCTAGGCGGGTCGGGGGTGCTCGCCACCGTGACGGCCGGGCTTTATGTGAGCTGGAATGGGCCGCGGTTCATCTCGCCTGCCACGCGGCTGCAGGGCTTTTTCGTCTGGGACCTGGTGGTCTATCTGATCGAAGGGGTAATCTTCTTCCTGACCGGACTGCAGGCGCGGGTGATCGCCGATCGTCTCGACCCCGGCCAATGGAATTATCTCGCTATCGCCGCCGCGGCGGTCTGCGTGACCATCATCCTGGTGCGCTTCGCCTGGGTGTTTTTCGCAACCTGGGCGCCACGCCTTTTGTGGCCGCCCTTGGCGCGGCGCGATCCCGCCCCGCCCTGGCAAGACGTCTTCCTGATCGCCTTTACCGGCATTCGGGGTGTGGTGTCGCTGGCGGCTGCGCTCTCCATTCCTCTGACGACGGACGGTGCGCCTTTTCCTTATCGCGGGATGGTATTGTTGGTCACTTTCGCGGTGATCCTGGTGACCCTGGTGGGCCAGGGTCTCAGCTTCCCCTGGGTAATTGAAAAACTCGGCCTGGCGAAGGCGGGGCGGCAAGAAGCAGATGCCTCCAAGCGCCGTGAAGTGGCGGCCAGGGTCCGCAGCATCGACGCGGCGCTGACCCGGCTCGACGGGCTGGAAGGGGCCGCGTCGGACCCGGTGACGGTGGCGGCGCTACGGCGGCGGCACCAGGACCGGCGGGCCTATTTCGTCGCCGCCTGCGAGGATATTTCCGAAGGCCAGACGGCGCTGGGCTCCATCGCCCTGCAATTGCGCTTCCTGGAGGCGGAGCGCGCCAGTATCGCGGAATTGTATCATAGGGGCGAAATCGATGACGAGGCCCGCCGCCGCATCGAGCGGGAGCTGGACCTGGAGGATTCCCGCCTGCGCCATGCGGCGCAAAGCGGTGCGGCGCGCATGTTTTAAAACCCCCATCCGCCGCAACTCGGGTCGGCTCCGCCGACACCTCGCTGCGATACCTTCCCCCGCCAGCGGCTTTGCCGCGCGGGGAAGGAAGTTGGTAGAAGCTGCAAGAGCGCTAAAGCGTTTGGGGACGTTTCCAGACAAGCATTTGGCTGGTCAGAACCTGCACCACTTCGCCCTTTTGGTTGCGGGTCTCGCTCTTGATCGTGACCGTGCCGCGCTCGGGGCGAGAGCGCGACGGGGTTACCGCCAGCACTTCGCTTTCGACTTGCAGCACGTCGCCCGGCCGGGTGGGGCGCGGCCAGTGCAGTTCGCAGGCCGCCCCGATCAGCCCGCCCGCGATGGGCATGCCGCTCTTGACCAACAGCGACATGGTGATGGCGGCGGTGTGCCAGCCGCTGGCCGCCAGCCCCCCGAAGAATGTCTCCTTCGCCGCTTCGGAATCGAGATGGAAAGGCTGAGGATCGAATTGGGATGCGAAGGATTTGATCTGCGCCTCGTCCAGCGCATGGGTACTGCTGACAAAGCGGCGGCCGACAAAGAAGTCTTCCAGATAAAGCGCGTCCGTCATCGAGTTGTCCTTGCGAAGCGGCACAAGAAGGTGGCGCGTTTGGCGCCGAGCGGCAATGTCATCGCCCGGGCAAAAAATTTTTACACGCCAGCGATGATGACTCGCCCATTGCAGGGAAGACGCGTATGGTTCGCGACCTCATCCATGGAGTGAACGACATGGCGAAATCGAAAAAGAAGAAAGCCAAGAAGGCGACCAAAGCCTCGAAGGCCAGAAAGGCGCCCGCCAGGAAGGCAACAGCGAAACGGAAAGTGGCAGGCAGGAAGACCGGTCGAAAGACGGCAAAGGCCGCGCCGCGCAAGGCCGCAGCACGCAAAGCCGCAAAGAAGGCCGCACCCAAAAGAACGGCGGCGAAGAAACCCGCGTCCAAGAGCAGGCAGAAGACGATCGGCGAGGGCGATTATGAAGCCAGCCGCGCCTTTCTGAAGGACCAGGGGGATTTTGTGAGCCGGAATCGCAGCAAGATTCCCGCCATGGGGGAAGAGGCGGAGAAGGCTTTGGACGGGCCCGAGGGTGCCGACCTCAAGGCCGCGGAAGCCGAAGCGGCCGGTCATTCCAAGGCAGCGGAATAGTCATTGGCCCGCCACACACAGGGGTGCGGCGGGTTCACCTTTGTTATTTCTCCGGCACGAATTCCAGCGCGACCCCATTGATGCAGTAACGAAGGCCTGTGGGCTCCGGCCCATCGGGGAAGATGTGCCCCAAATGGCCCTGGCAATGGGCACAATGGACTTCCGTGCGGGTCATGCCGTGGCTGGTGTCGGTACTGGTCTCCACCGCACCCGGCCCGGCAGTATAGAAGCTGGGCCATCCCGAACCGCTTTCGTATTTGGTCGTGGATTCGAACAGTTCCTGTCCGCAGCTGGCACAGACAAAGATGCCTTTGCGTTTTTCCATATTGAGCGGGCTGGAGCCTGCGCGCTCCGTGCCATGCTCGCGCAGCACACGGCAGGCCTCAGAAGAAAGTTCGCGGGGTTGATCTGTCGGGGCCATGGACGGTGCTTTCCTCTGTCCTAATACGTCAGGAAATGGAAAAGGTTACTCTGCCTCGGCCAACGCCGTCTTGAGCGTGTCGCTCAGCCGTCCGGTATTGCCGAAGGCAAAGCCGCCGCCATAGCCGATATCGTCCACCCGCCAGCCGGCAGCGTCCGCCGACAGATAGAGGGTGTCGCTCCAGGCCGTCGGTCTCTGTCCCGCCGCATCGCGGCGTAGCGCCACCGTGCAATGGGCGGTTTTGGCGTCACCGCTGCAGGCACCGATTGTCCATGAGGTCGCTCCTTCGAACATGGAGGTGAAGAGATCGCCTTCCAACAGGGGCGGGGCGTTCGGCTGGTGGGCATGGAATCGGTCGCTGCTCCGGGCCGCATCGGCGAGCAATCGATTGAGCCTGTCCGATAACACCCCGGAGAGGCGCGCCCGCCCGCCGGCATCGGGAATGCCGTCGGAAGGATGGAAGCTGGCATAGACGTTGTAGAACCGGGCCGCCGCCGCCGTCATCGCCTCGTCGGCATGGGCGGGCGCGGCACAGAGCAGCGCCAGGATCAGAAGTGTCCTTCTCACCCACGCACTTTCAGACTGTCGCGGATCTCGCGCAGAAGCAAAATTTCCTCCGAGGTCGCAGGGGCCGCCTCGGTCTGCGGCTTGGGAGCGATGAGGGCGTTGAGCTCCCGCATCAACAGGAACAGCACAAAGGCGATGATGGCAAAATTGATCAGGGCGTTGGCGAACATGCCGTAATTGATCGTCACTACGCCGGCCTTCTGCGCGTCGGCCAGGGTATGCACGATCGCACTACCCTTGATGACGAAAAAGAAATTCGAGAAATCGACCCCGCCCAGCGCGACGCCAAGGGGCGGCATGATGATGTCCTTGACCAGGGAATTGACGATGCCGGTGAAGGCGGTGCCGATGATGACGCCGACCGCGAGGTCGAGAACATTGCCCCGCATGGCGAACTTCTTGAATTCCGAGAATACGGACATGAGATTTCTCCGCTAGCATCCCGATCCCGACGCTCGCGCCATCGGGAACCGATACCAGTATCGTGCGAACGTCGAAACCGCGATACTAGCCCTCGCCAGGGTAATCTTCGGCCGGCTTCTCAACAAGAGTGGCGAAGACCGCCGCCGCACTGAGTCCGGCCATCGTTCCGAGGACATTGGCGATCACATCCCTTATGTCGGGATCGCGCCCAGTGAAGTGCTGCAGCACTTCCAGCACGATCCCCAGCAGCAGGATGCCTGCAATAGCCCATATCAGCCTGCGCGACAGACCCAGGGCGAGGGTCGCCATCGCCGCCAGGCCGAAATAAGCGATAAAGTGCTCCGCTTTGTCCCACAGAAGGTCGAGGGCAGGAGGCGGCGCGGGTGTCAACTCGCCCCAGACAATCAACGCGACCGCGGGCCAGAACAGCCAGCGCGAAACAAAGCGAAGCAACGAAAGAGCCAGATCTGGCATCACAATGCCAATCGTAAAGATGCGCGGCTCCCTTAAACCGCAAAAGCGGCTAAAGCGCGTCGGCGCGCATTGTCTCAGGCGAGTTTTGCGTTGACGGCAGCGCCGGCGGGCATGGACAGGCGAAACATTAGGCCCAGGCCGGAGGATCGGATGTCCAATGTGGCGCCGATCTCGGCCGCCAGGGAACGGATCACCCGTAAACCGAGTCCTTGGCTCTTGTGCGGGTCGAAGCCCTCGGGCAAGCCAACGCCATCATCGCCGATCATCAGCACCAGCCGTCCATCGGCAGCGGGCGCACAGTCCACCATCATAGTCAGCGGCAGTTGCGCTGGGTGAGCATATTTCATCGCGTTGATGAAAATCTCGCAAAGAATAAGGATGATGGGCTGCACGTGACGCACCAGGACAAGACAATCGGCGCCGCTGTGCTTGACGGTGATCGGCCGCTCGGCTGAGGACAGGGCGGCGACCAAGGTATCGGCGACCTCGCGCAGATGGGGCTTCAGGTTTGTGGTGCCGTCGCTGGGGCTATGCGACAGTAGCCGATGCAGTTGGCTGATGGTGCCGATTCGCGCGGCGACCGCTTCCAAGGCGAGGCGTGCCTCGGCGCTGGTGAGGGGTTGAGCACGTTTGCCGATCGCATTGGCCTGCATCCGCACCAGGCTGACCAAGAGAGTCAGGCTGTTGGCGATGCGATGATTGGCTTCGGCGATGTCGGAGGAAGGAGAGATGAGGATCGTGGTCATGGCGTCCTCCTTTCGATCAGATAATGCTTGTAATGCTCGAATTCGATCGACCGCGCAAATAAAAAATTCTAAATAAATCAATATGTTAAGTCCGTATTTGCAGGATTCTGTACAGAATCCCCCCTTGTCGGATGGAACCAAAAGTCCATATTCCTGGCGTGTGTTGCCAATTGCATAACTTACTCATTTTGAGTTACACCTAAAGGAGCTCGGAGGCCGGCCATGACCAACGATTTGATGCGCGGAGAGCGGCTTCAGATCATGCTGACCAGGGAGGAACTGGAAGCGCTGGATACCTGGCGTTTCGGTCGCCGTATGCCCAGCCGGGCGGCAGCGATCCGTGAACTTCTCAAGCGCGGTCTGGCCGCGGAAGGGTTCGGTGCTGCCGATTCCGGCACCCACTCAAAGGATTTCGGGGTGACAGGCGAAGCGTCTTCCAGCCGTGGTCAGGACGGTCAAACCGAGTGACCCAGCGGCCCGGGGTGGGCTTGCCTTTCCTATCTTTCTTCTTATAGAACCCGCGCTCTTTCGGACCGCCCGGCGGGGCATGCCGTGGCGGCCCATGAAAGCGACCGGACGCATTCGCGTCCCACAGGAGAGCAAAATGCCCAAACTGAAGACGAAGTCGGGCGCCAAAAAGCGCTTCAAATTCACCGCCAACGGCAAGATCAAGACCCATCAGGTCGGCAAGCGCCACCGCTTGATCAACAATTCGCCCGCCCGCACCCGCGATCTGCGCGGCACCGCGGTCCTGTCCGAATCCGAAACCCAGCGCGTCAAGCGCTGGATGCCCTACGCCTGAAGGAGAACCGCTCATGTCCCGTTCTCCCCGCGCCGTTCCCAGCCACGCGCGCCGCGCCAAAGTGTTCAAGCAGGCCAAAGGCTTCCGCGGCCGCCGCAAAAACAATATCACCACCGCCAATGCCGCGGTCGACAAGTCGCTGCAGCACAATTACATCGGCCGCAAAGAGAGAAAGCGCAATTTCCGCGCCTTGTGGATCCAGCGCATCAATGCCGCGGTGCGCGAACATGGTCTGACCTACAGCCGATTTATCAGCGGGCTCGCAGGCGCTGGCATCGAGATCGACCGCAAGGTGCTCTCCGACCTCGCCGTCCACGAGCCCGCCGCCTTCAAGGCTCTGGTGGATCAGGCCGCAGCGGCCAAGGCCTGATATCAAGCTCCACGAGAGTCGGATCGCGGCGCCGTCCGCGATAATCCTCTTACCGGAGTTTGCGATGAGCGATGCCGCGTCCCTTCAAGCCGAAATCCTGACTGCGATTGCAGGCGCCTCGGACGAAACCGCGCTGGAGACGGTGCGCGTCGGAGCCCTGGGCAAAAAAGGTTCGATCAGCGAATTGCTGAAGACTTTGGGCGGCATGTCGCCCGAGGAACGCAAGGCCAGCGGTCCGTTGTTCAACGGCTTGCGCGATACTGTCAGCGCGGCGCTCGCGGGACGCAAGGCGGCGCTGGCGGACGTGGCGCTGGAGGTGCGGCTCGCCACCGAGCGGGTCGATGTCAGCCTGCCCGCCCGGTCCGAGGACAGCGGCACGGTGCATCCGATCAGCCAGGTCCTGGAAGAAGTCACGGCGATTTTCGCCGATCTGGGCTTTGCCGTCGCCGAAGGGCCGGATGTGGAGTTCGACGATTACAATTTCACCAAGCTCAATATCCCGCCCGACCATCCCGCCCGGCAGATGCAGGATACGTTCTATGGGACGAAGCAGGCGGATGGGTCAGCCCATGTGTTGCGCACCCATACTTCGCCGGTGCAGGTGCGGGTGATGCTGGACACCAAGCCGCCGATCCGCGTCATCTCGCCGGGCCGCACCTATCGGGTCGATTCCGACGCGACCCATTCGCCCATGTTTCATCAGGTCGAGGCGCTGGTGGTGGATGAAAATATCCATCTGGGCCATCTGAAATGGACGGTAGAGGAATTCTGCAAGGCCTTCTTCGAGATCGACAGCATCGAACTGCGCGCCCGCCCCAGCTTCTTCCCCTTCACCGAGCCGTCGCTGGAATGGGACATGCGCTGCGACCGCAGTGTGCCTGGCAAGATCACCTTCGGCAGCGGCAATGACTGGCTGGAACTGGGCGGCAGCGGCATGGTCCATCGCAAAGTGCTGGAGAATTGCGGCATCGACACTAGGCGTTATTCCGGCTTCGCGTTCGGTTTCGGCCTGGACCGGATGGCGATGCTGAAATACGGCATTCCCGATATCCGCAGCTTCTTCGAAAACGATCTGCGCTGGCTCAGGCATTACGGCTTCGCGGCGTTGGATGTCCCCACGCTGGACGGAGGGCTGAGTCGATGAGAAAAGATGGACTTTCCTCCCCCTGCAAGGCAGAGGGCGATCCGCACAGCGGATCGGATCGGGATCAAATTCGGGCGACCCGGACTGATCCCTTCCCGGATCGCGGTGCGATCCGGCCCTGCCTTTTCAAGGGAGGGAATGGAGGATGAAATTCACCCTCTCCTGGCTCCAGGAACATCTCGACGCGGATGCAGATGTCCGGACCATCGCATCTAAGCTCAATGCCATCGGACTGGAAGTCGAAAGCATCACCGATCCCGGCGTGGCGCTGAAGGATTTCATCGTCGCCGAGATCGTCACTGCCCAGCAGCATCCCCAGGCCGACCGCCTGCGCCTCTGCATGGTCAATGCGGGCGCCCCGACGCCGCTACAAATTGTCTGCGGCGCCCCCAACGCCCGCGCCGGCATCAAGGTCGTGCTGGCGCGGCCCGGCACCGTTATCCCCGCGACGGGCGAAGCCTTGAAGATCGGCACCATCAGGGGCGTGGAATCGCGCGGCATGATGTGCTCGGCGCGCGAGCTTCTGCTGGGCGAGGATCATGACGGCATCATCGAACTGAGGTCCGACGCCGTTATCGGCGCGCCTGCCGCCGCCGCACTGAATATCGTCAGCGATCCGCTGCTGGATGTTTCGATCACCCCCAATCGCGGTGACGCCGCCAGTGTATGGGGCGTGGCGCGCGACCTGGCCGCCGCCGGCATGGGCACCTTGAAGACGGAAAAGGTGCAGCCCGTCGCGGGAAAATTCCCTTCACCGCGCAAGATCAGCCTCGATTTCGCGCCGGAGAACAAGGATGCCTGCCCGATCTTTGCCGGGCGCCTGATCCGCAGCGTCAAGAACGGCCCGGCGCCGCAATGGGTACGAGACCGTTTCAAGGCAGTGGGAATGAAGTCCATCTCGGCGCTGGTCGATGCCACCAACCTGATCTCCCAGGATCGCGGACGCCCTCTGCATGTGTTCGATGCCGACAAATTGAGCGGCAATCTGCATGCCCGCATGGCCAATGCGCATGAACAGATGCTGGCGCTGGACGGCAAGACCTATGAACTGGACCCGGAAACCATCGTTATCGCCGACGACAATTCCGCTTGCAGCATCGCTGGCATCATGGGTGGCGCGGACAGTGGGGTCTCGGAAGACACAAGGAATGTGTTCATCGAATCGGCGTTTTTCGATCCTATTCGCATCGCCCGGGCCGGACGAAAGCTGGGCATCATCTCCGATGCGCGCTATCGCTTCGAGCGTGGCGTCGATCCGCAATTCGTACTGCCGGGTCTGGAATTGTGCACCAGGCTGATCCTGGAATGGTGTGGTGGGGAGGCGTCGGACGTGGTGATCGCGGGCGCGCTGCCGCCGCCGCACAAACCCATCGTCTTCGATCCCGTCACGGTCACGCAACTGGGCGGCATCGAAATGCCTGGGCAGCAGATCGTTTCCATCCTGGAAGCGTTAGGTTTCACCGTCGAGGATCATGGCGTGTTGCAAGTGGTGCCACCAAGCTGGCGGCATGACATTGACGGTCCCGCCGATCTGGTCGAGGAAATTGTCCGCATCCATGGCATGGAGCATGTCGTCCCGGTTGCGCTGGCGCGGCCCTCGGCCGTCGCCAAGCCGGTGCTGACCCGGTCGCAGCGCAGGGTTCGCGCCGCGCGGCGCGCCATCGCAGCGCGGGGCTTTCACGAGAGCGTGCATTTCTCGTTTATCCCGCGCGCCCAGGCGGCTCTGTTCGGTGGCGGCGACGACGCGCGCCAACTTGCCAACCCCATCGCATCGGATCTCGATGCTCTGCGGCCGACGCCGCTGCCCGCGCTGCTGGCGGCGGCCGCCCGCAACCAGGCGCGCGGCCAGGCGGCGATGCAGTTGTTCGAGATCGGGCCGGGCTTCGACAGCGGCATGCCGGGAGACCAGCGCATGATTGCAGCGGGCCTGCGGGTCGGCGTCGCGGAGCGGCACTGGCTGAAGTCGGGCCATGATCCCGATGTATTCGACGCAAAAGCCGACATGCTGGCGGCGCTGGAAGCGATCATGGGCGGGCCCATGACGGCTCCGGTCTCGCAAACCGCGCCCTCCTGGTATCATCCCGGGCGCAGCGGCAGCATCGTGCTCGGAAAAACCGCGATCGCCCGGTTTGGCGAACTTCATCCCAAGCTGCTGGCTGCTTTCGATATGAAAGGTCCTGCGGCCGCGTTCGAGATCCAGTTGGACGCCATTCCCGACCCCAAGGCGAAGGGAAAAGCACGGCCGCTGTTCCAGCCTTCGCCTTACCAAGCGATTGAGCGCGATTTCGCCTTTGTGGTGGATGCGAAGGTCGCGGCCGGCGACATCGTCAAGGCAGCCCGCAATGCCGAGCGCAACCTGATCGACACGATCAGCCTGTTCGATGTCTATGAAGGCAAAGGCGTACCCGAGGGCAAGAAATCGATCGCGATAGCTGTGCGCTTGCAACCACGGGACAAGACCCTCACCGAGGCCGAGATCGAAGATGCGGCGCAGAAGATCGTTGCGGGCGTCGGCAAGGCGACCGGAGCCGTATTGAGGAGCTGACGATGGCGGCGCGCGCGTTTGATTCCCGCAGCGCGCTTGCTTTTGTCGTCGCCTTCGGCGTCGTCAGCTTGTTCGCCGACGCCGCCTATGAAGGCATGCGCGGAATCTCGGGCCAGTTCCTCGCCAGCCTGGGTGCCAATGGCGCGATGGTCGGGCTCATTGCAGGTGGCGGCGAATTGGCCGGTTACCTGCTCCGGCTGGTCTCCGGGCGCTGGGCGGAACGAAGCGGTGCCTATTGGGGTATTACGCTGTTCGGCTATGTCGTGCAGATGGCGGCGGTGCCCGCCTTGGCGCTGGCGCAGAATTGGCAGGTCGCGGCGCTTCTGATTCTCGCCGAACGCGCCGGCAAGGCGGTGCGCAATCCGCCGCGCGGCGTGATGTTGAGCCGGGCCGGCGCGCATATTGGCCAGGGCTGGGCGTTCGGTCTGCATGAGGCGATGGACCAGACGGGCGCTTGCGCCGGGCCGCTGATCGCTGCTCTGGTGTTGGCCAGGCATGGCGATTATCACGATGCATTTCTCTGGCTGGGGGTGCCCGCAGCGCTTACGCTGCTCACCGTTCTGGCCGTGCGGTTGCGCTTTAACGACGCAGGGCACGTCGCACGTCCTGATGAACCCGGCAGCACGGCACATTTATCACGCGCCTTCTGGTTCTATGCAGCGGCATCGGCACTGGTGGGATTCGGTTTCGCCGATTACCCCCTGATCGCGTTTCACTTCGCCAAGACATCGGTAGTGAGCGTGAGTTGGATTCCGGTGTTTTATGCTCTCGCCATGCTGGCGTCGGGCGCGGGCTCGCTGCTGTTCGGGCGCTGGTTCGACAGAAGCGGGCTGATTGTGCTGGTGCCCGGGCTGGTGATCGGTGCGCTGGTCGCGCCGACAGTTTTTTTTGGCGGTTTCGCAATCGCATTGGTGGGCGTATTGCTATGGGGCCTCAGCCAGGGCGTGCATGAGGCGGTGATGAACGCCGCCGTCGCGACTTTCGTGCCCGAGCCACTGCGCGCCCGTGCCTATGGTCTGTTCTCGGCGCTTTACGGCATTGCCTGGTTTGCGGGCAGCGCGCTACTGGGTTTGCTGTACGACCATTCTCGCGCGGCGCTGGTTGCGGTATCGGCAGCGGCGACCTTGGCCGCCCTCATTCCCCTGGCGGAGGCGATGAAAGCGCGGCGGAAAGAAGCTTAGGGGCCGCGCCCATCGCGCTGGCGAGCTTTTCGAATTCGGCCCGCTTGCGCGGATTGGCGCGCTGGTGACGCTCGGCCAGGATCAATTCATTCTTTTGGGTATGCTCGAAGCCGGTGAATTCCGTCACCCGCACCTTGTAGCCATGCGCTTCCAGGAAAAGGCCGCGCAGCACATTGGTGAGGTGGGCGCCGAATTCCCGGCGCTGGATGGGATGGCGCCACAATTGCGAAAGCGCGCCTTTCGAATGTTCGAGTTCGCGCGCCACCTCCGCCTGACAGCAGGGCACCAGCGCGATGTGTCCGGCGCTGTGGCGCAGGGCGAACAGGATCGCCTCATCGGTTGCGGTGTCACAAGCGTGAAGCGCAGTGACGATATCGACCGGGCCGGTCTGCGCATCCTCGATCTTGCCTTGCACAAAATCCATCCGGGCAAAGCCGCTTTCGGCGGCGATTTTCCTGGCCGTGGCGATCAACTCGGGCCGTGCCTCGACCGCAATCACCCGCCCGCGTCCGGCGGGCGCGAAATAAAGGTCGTAGAGAATGAACCCGAGATAGGATTTGCCCGCTCCCAGGTCGGCCAGTACGGGTTCCGTTTTCTCCGTCAGGGAGGCGTCGATGGTGGGCTTTATCAGGTGTGCCAGATGCTGCACCTGTTTCAGCTTGCGCCGGCTGTCGGCGTTCAGCCCGCCATTATGGGTCAGGATATGCAGCGCCTTCAGCAAGGGCGCCGACTGGCCGGGCCAAAGCTCGCTGACGGCGGGTTTTGCGGCGGTTTTAACGGTCATTCCGGCAGTTTCGCACGCCATCTCGCTGCCGCAAAATGCCTGTTGGACGTGCCAGCCCCGTTTTGCTAACACCCGCCCCAAATGACCGACCTGTCCAAGATCCGCAACTTCTCCATTGTCGCCCATATCGACCATGGCAAATCGACCCTGGCCGACCGCCTGATCCAGGTGACCGGCGGCCTTTCCAGCCGCGAGATGAAGGAACAGGTGCTCGATTCCATGGATATCGAGCGTGAGCGCGGCATCACCATCAAGGCACAGACGGTGCGGCTGGAATACAAGGCGGCGGACGGCCAGACATATGTGCTGAACCTGATGGATACGCCCGGCCATGTGGATTTCGGCTATGAGGTGAGCCGCTCGCTTGCCGCCTGCGAAGGCGCGCTGCTGGTGGTAGATGCAAGCCAGGGGGTCGAGGCCCAGACCCTCGCCAATGTCTATCAGGCAATCGATGCCGGTCTCGAAATCGTGCCGGTGCTCAACAAGATCGACCTGCCTGCCGCCGAGCCGGCCCGGGTGCGCCAGCAGATCGAGGATGTGATCGGCCTGGATGCGTCCGACGCCGTGGAGATTTCCGCCAAGACTGGCTTTGGCATCGACAAGGTGCTGGAGGCCATCGTCAACCGCTTGCCGCCGCCCAAGGGCGAGCTGGAAGCGCCGCTGAAGGCGCTGTTGGTCGATTCTTATTACGACGCCTATCTGGGCGTGGTGGTGCTGGTGCGTATCATCGACGGCGAATTGAAGAAGGGCCAGAAAATCCGCATGATGGCCGCCGACGCCGTCTATCAGACCGAGCAGATCGGCGTCTTCACGCCCAAGAAGGTGCCGGTGGAAAGGCTCGGCCCCGGCGAGGTCGGCTTCATCACCGCCCAGATCAAGCAGGTCGCCGACACCCAGGTCGGCGACACCATCACCGACGAGCGCAAGGGCACCGCGACCCCGCTGCCCGGCTTCAAGAAAGCGCAGCAGGTGGTGTTCTGCGGTCTTTTCCCGGTCGATGCCGCGCTGTTCGAGGATTTGCGCGATGCGCTGGGCAAGCTGCATTTGAACGATGCCAGCTTCACCTATGAAACGGAATCGTCAGCGGCGCTGGGCTTCGGCTTTCGCTGCGGCTTTCTGGGCCTGCTGCATCTGGAGATCGTGCGCGAGCGGTTGGAGCGGGAGTTCAATCTCGACCTCATCACCACCGCGCCGAGCGTGATCTATCATATCTACATGACCGACGGGACGATGCGCGAACTGCACAATCCCGCCGACATGCCTGAGCCGAACTATGTCGGCCGTATCGAAGAGCCCTGGATCAAGGCGACGATCCTGGTGCCCGACGAATATCTGGGCGCGGTGTTGAAGCTGTGCGAGGACCGGCGCGGGCGGCAGATCGAACTCACCTATGCCGGTAGCCGCGCCCTGGTGATCTACGGCCTGCCGCTCAACGAAGTGGTGTTCGATTTCTATGACCGGCTGAAAAGCGTGAGCCGCGGCTATGCCAGCTTCGACTATCACATCGAGAAATATGAGGAAGGCGACCTGGTCAAGATGTCGATCCTGGTCAACGAAGAGCCGGTCGACGCGCTGTCGATGATCGTAAACCGCCGGCGCGCCGAAGGCCGCGGCCGGGCGATGTGCGAAAAACTAAAGGATCTGATCCCGCGCCATATGTTCAAGATTCCGATCCAGGCGGCGATCGGCGGCAAGGTGATCGCGCGCGAAACATTGTCGGCGCTGCGCAAGGATGTCACGGCCAAATGTTATGGCGGCGACGTCAGCCGCAAGCGCAAGCTGCTGGACAAGCAGAAAGAGGGCAAGAAAAAGATGCGCCAGTTCGGCAAGGTGGACATTCCCCAGGAAGCCTTCATCGCCGCGCTGAAGATGGACGATAATTAGGCGGCTCGAATTCGAGATTCGCCCGGCGCAGACCGCCGGTCTCGGATGTAATTCCGCCCTCTTGAAGCCGCTTTGCGGTTTTCTTCTCCATGGATCATGGGGCGCCCAAGATCAGATATGACATCCATTGCCGGCGCCTTATGCTTGCCCGCAAAGGCAGCGGCTTTGCGCCATGACCACTTTGCTGGTGACCCACTCCGACTGCGTTGGGCATGAACCCGGACAGTTTCATCCCGAATCCCCCGCTCGTCTCCTCGCGGTGTTGCGGGCCCTGGAGGAACCGGCGTTTGCGGGCCTTGCAAGGCGTGACGCGCCGCTGGGCGAAGAGCGCGCGATTGCTCGTGTCCACGGGCCGGTTTTCGTACAAGCCGTCCTGGGCGCGGTGCCGCAATCGGGACAGGCCGCGCTTGATGCCGACACTATCCTTTCGCCCGGCTCCGGCGCTGCGGCCTTAAGAGCGGTTGGCGCGGTCGCCGCCGCTGTTGACGATGTCATGTCCGGTCGGGCGGACAATGCGTTCTGCGCTGTGCGGCCTCCCGGCCATCATGCCGAACCCGAACGCGCGATGGGTTTTTGCCTGTTCAATTCGATTGCTATCGCGGCGCGGCACGCTCAGGCCGCGCACGGTATCGGTCGCGTGGCGATTGCCGACTTCGATGTCCACCACGGCAATGGAACGCAGGCCGTGGTGGAACGCGATCCTTCTCTGTTCTTCGCTTCCAGTCATCAATATCCGCTTTATCCGGGCACGGGCGCCGCGCACGAAAAGGGTCTGGGCAATGTCGTCAATGCGCCTTTGAAGGCAGGAACCGCCGGGGCGGCGTTCCGCCGCGCCTGGGAGAGGGAGATTCTGCCCGCGCTCGATGCCTTCGCGCCGGAGCTTCTGCTGGTTTCGGCAGGCTTCGATGCGCATCGCGCCGACCCTCTGGCTGGGCTGGAACTGGAAGAGGCCGATTTCGCATGGGTGACGGCGCGACTGGTCGAAGCGGCAAAGCGCCATTGCAAGGGGAAACTGGTATCGGTTCTGGAGGGTGGCTATGACCTGCGCGCGCTCGCCGGATCGGCGGCAGCGCATCTTGGCGCGTTGATGGCCGGTTAGCCTGGGCGGGATGACAGGCCGGGGTGCGGCCGTTAGGATCGAAGACGTCCTTTCGGACGAAGGACGGCATCGCAGCAATGGACGGCAATATCAAGAGCCGCGGGCCCTGCGGGCGCGATCACAGAGGCGGAAAGCAGCAATGTCTGAGAGCAGCCGGCGCAGTTACCGCGTCGCTTCGACCGAGAAGAACACTTTCTATCCCCGCATGTTCGGCAGCCGGGGCGCGGTTGCGGCCGAGCATTACAGTTCGACATTGGCAGGCATCGAGATTCTGCGCATGGGCGGCAACGCGGTCGACGCGGCCTGCGCCGCCACGCTCGTCGAAGGTGTCGTCAATCAGCAAATGCACTCGATCGGCGGGGAATTGCCCATTCTGATCTCTACGCCGGACAGCGAGGACGTTGTCTGCATAAACGGAAACATGGCGGCGCCCGGCAAAGCAACGCCGGAGGCCTTTTTCAGCCTGGGTCATGAGACGATTCCCGCACAAGGCGTGCTGGCGGCCGGTGTTCCGGGCGCGTTCGGCGCAATCATCGAAGCGATGATCCGGTTAGGAACGCTGCGTCTGGCCGATATCACCGCCCGGGCCATCGAACTGGCCGAGTCGGGATTTCCCGCCCATGCCGGGCTGATCCGCCAGCACCGCTCGGGCCTGGCCGCGAATGTTGAAAAATTCCGCCAGTGGCCCGGGACCGCGGCGGTCTACCTGGCCGGCGGAGACGTGCCAGAAGAGGGAGCGTTAATTCGCAATCCGGCGCTGGCGCAGATGTACCGCCATCTGGCGCAGGCGGAAAGAAAAGCGGGCGGCGACCGGCGCGCCGGACTTAAGGCCGCCTTTGCGGAATTTTATCGCGGCGACATTGCCGCCGAAATTGTGTCGTTCGTCAAAGAACGCGGTGGCCTGCTGGAGCGTTCGGATTTCGAGGCCTTCGAGATTCCCGTGGAGACGAGTGCCAGCATCTCCTATGGCGGCGTTAAGGTCCACAAATGCGGTCCCTGGACCCAAGGACCCGCCCTGCTCCAGTCGCTTTCGATATTGAAGAATTTCGATCTTCACCGGCTGGCGCACAATTCGGCCGACTATATCCATGTTCTGCTGGAGGCGATGAAGCTCGCCTTCGCGGACCGCGAGCAATTCTATGCCGACCCGCGCCAGGTGGAGATTCCGCTCACAGCCCTGCTTTCGGATGATTATGGCGCGCTGCGCGCCGCGTTGATCGGTTCTGAAGCCGTGGCGGCGCTGCGGCCCGGCGACCCGCGCCGCGGCGGAGCCTTGCTGCCGCCGTCCGAGCATCTGGGGGGCGCAGCCTGGGCGCCGGGAACGGTCCATGTCACGGCGATGGACGCCCAAGGCTTCACCGCCGCATTCACTCCGAGCGGCGGCTGGCTTTCGGCATCGGAGATGATTCCCGCGCTGGGTTTTCCGCTCTCCATGCGGCTGTCGAACTGCTATCTGCGTCCGGCGCACCACCCCAATCTTGTCGCGCCCTTCAAGCGGCCGCGCACCACCATCAGTCCGACCTTGGTGATGCGGGACGGCAAGGCTGTGATGGCGTTCGGCAGTATGGGGGGCGATCAGCAGGACCAGTGGCAACTGCAATTCATGCTCAACCGGCTGGTCTTCGACATGCCGGTGCAGCAGGCGATTGAAGCGCCCAAATTCAGCAGCGAGCATTTCCCAGGCTCTTTTGCCCCGCATGATTTTTTCCTGAACCGGGTCCGCGCGGAGCCGGAAATCGGGGAAGAGACTTTTGCCGGCCTGCGCGCGCGAGGACATGAAATCGACCTCACCCCCTCCTGGAGCGAGGGCTTTCTCTGCGCGACCGAACGCAATCTCCATAGCGGTATGCTGGAGGCGGGTTGCGATCCCAGAGGTACGAAATCTGAAATTTTTCCCGCCTGCGCCCTGGCGATCTGATTGCGAGGTCGGCGCCGCGGCATCAAGGCGTGGCGGGCGGCGTCTTCTGGACAACCGGCGGGGAAGGCGCAAGTCTGCGGATTGCCTGGGCGGCTTGGGAGACTTCCGCTCCGCTCATCAGCGCCGAAACGGTCAGATGGATGTGGTAGCTCTGGCCGCCCTTCAGCAGCGGCACCCGGCCGGCGGCGCGTTCGACGGGCCGCGCATTGGGATAGCCGGTGCCCGGCTCCAGTCCGGTCACATAGCCGCTGCGGGCCGGTCCTTCATTCTTCCACAGCGACATCACGGGCAGTTCGTGAATGTTGAAGCGCATCAGCGCGCCGTGCGTGCCATCGGCGGATTTCAGCATCGCCTCGGTCTCACCCGCCTTGTCCGCGTTGAGTTGCAGCATGAAAACCTGCGCGGCGTAGCCGGGCGCGTGCGGCCCGGTGTAGATATTCCAGCCGTCGAGATTGTTGGCAGCCGACGCCTCGTTCATCGGCGCGACATGGCGCACCGGCGCGACGAATTCAGCGCCCGCGCCCAGCAAAGGCGTTCCGAAATTGGTGTGATACAGGGCCTCCATTTCCTGTGGCGCGTCCGACAGGTTGGTGATTGCGTCGTCGAAGGAGACCTCGGGCTTGCCGAGCGGGGTGGAGATTTCCGAGGTCAGCCGCAGATTGGGCCCGAACATCTGTGTGTCATAGACCACGCCCCGAAATACCAGCCTTGGTGCCGGAGCCGCCTCATAGCGCACGCTGACATAGCTGGCGGGGGTGTAATCGACATGGCCATGCAAGGTAAGCTGCTGGTCGCCATCCATCACCGGCGAGCCGAAAGAGGCGAGCCCCCCGCGCACCACCCAGCCGCCGAAGCCGTTCAGCCATCCCTGTCCGCCATGATCGGCAAGGTCGACCAACGCAGGGTGGACGATTTCCCGGACTGGAGAATCCCATCCCAGCCGCAGATCGCCGGCCTTGGCCTTCCAGATCTCGAAGCCGCGGGTCGGAACGATAGTGAACGTCATCGCGCCGTTATCGACTTCGATGACCTGCACCCCTTCCTGCCGCCCGCCATGCAGGGTCTTCAGGTGGATGCTCCATGCGCCGGGCTTGCCGCCCCATTGCGCGGAGGTCGCTTGCCAATCGGCGATGGACAGGTTCTTGGCCGCGTCGATCAGCACCTTTGTGTGATCCGCAGCGGCGCCTGCGTGTCCGCACGGCGCCATCACGATGGCCGACACCAGACACGCCCCTGTCATGAACTTTTTCATGCGCTTCCCCTCGGCCCCTAAAGCAGGGAGCGAGGGTACGACCATGATGGGTTATTTGACCAGCGCTCCGCCGTCGCCGGGCGCCCGCCCAAGGGATCAGGCCTGCGCCTTGATGACATTGAGCTTGCCATTGGGCTCGAGCTTGAGGGCCTTCACCTTTTCGATCTGTTCCAGCCCATCGAGCTGATGCGCCGCCAGGGCTTCTGCAATATCGGTTTTGGAGATCATGTGGCGCAAGCGCGCCTGCTCGTCGAGCTTGCCGTTCTTGACCAGCGGGACGGCATCCCCCTCGACGAGACGGGAAACGGCCTCGTAACGAGCAACCAGATAAGACAGGCCGACATGCAGGATCACCAGCACCGCTACCGCGGCCAGGGTGCCAGGCAGGGATGCGCTGCCGGTCAGTGCCCGGCTGAGCGAGGAGCCGACAATAATCGAAACGATGATGTCGAGTGCCGACCATTTGCCGAAGGTCCGCCTTCCACTGAAGCGCAGGACCAGAAGACCATAGAAGAAAATAAGGATGGCGCGGGCGCATTCTTGTCCCACACCGACATGGTCCTTCACGCCGACAATTCCCTCCAGGGTGGCTTGCCACAACATTTGTTTATCCCTCCATCCGGCGTTCTCGAAGGAACGCGGCTTGCGCGCGCGCGTTGCACTGGCATCGCGGAACGGGAACCGCAAAAGCGGAGGAGAGAACCCATGAACGGCTTGATCTATCTGGTGGGCCTGATCGTCATTATCATGGCCATTCTGTCCTTCGTCGGATTGCGCTGATGAGCGCCCTGGCCGAACCCGTCGTTGCTCAGCCCGTGGTGGCGCCGTCTTCGCACGTGCAATGGTCGGCCATTATCGCAGGCGCGATCGGCGCAACGGGCGTCTCCTTCACCTTGAATGCGTTTGCCGCGGGGATCGGTCTGTCGGTGCTTTCCGGCGCGCCGACTTGGCGGGATTCCTCGCCCGGGTTGTGGTTTCTGACAGGCCTTTATCTGCTGTTCGTCGCGCTGGCATCATTCGGGGTCGGCGGTTATATCGCCGGACGCCTGCGCGCTCCGCTCAGCCTGGATGTGCGCGAGATGGAATTCCGCGACGGCATGCACGGCCTGATCACCTGGGGCCTGGCCGTGCTACTGGCGGCCCTGCTCGCACTCGGCCTCGCCGCTGCGGCGAGCCGCGTCCTTGCCCCGTCCGGCGGGGGCGCGGCCCAATCGGTCGCAGGAGAGAACATCATCGCCTCTGAGCTGGACGAACTTTTCCGCACGGATCGCAACATCCCCGACATGACCTATCGCCGGGCGGAAGCGGCGCGGATTCTGCTCAAAGCCTCCGGCCATCAAGGCGTGACCTCCGGCGACCGCGATTATCTGTCGGCGATCGTCGCCGATGTCACGGGAATGCCCTCCGATGGCGCAACAGCGCGGGTCGACAGGGAGATTGCCGCCGCCCGGCAAGAGCTGCATCGCGCGCGGACCGCGGCGGTGCTGCAGGCCTTCTTCATCGCCGCCGGCCTTTTACTCGGCGCGGCCGTCGCTTGGTTCTCCGCTTGCGAAGGCGGCCGGGATCGTGAGGGGGGTGTATTCCCAATCTGGGATTGGTCGCTGCGTCGCCGCTGACGACAAGTTCGCCAATACGGCGCCGAATGCCGCGGGCGCCCTCATGCAGAGAGACTTGGACCAGAGAAGCGGGTAGAAGGGAGCCGCCGCCCTCTCCTTGAATGATCGTGACCCCGGCACGCCTTCTTGCGATCCAGACCGGTCCCGTCGCACCGCTTGGCCCGGACGGCGTGCCCAGCGGTTTCGTCAAGTCGCCCCGGCGGGGGCCGGTGCGCGTTGGGCTGCTTGGGCTCGAGGGCGATGCCCAGGCGGATTTGCGGGTGCATGGCGGCCCGGAAAAAGCGGTTTACGGTTATGCCGCCTCACATTATCCCGAGTGGCGTGCGGAATTCCCTGAACATGCGGCGCTGCTGATCGGGGGCGGTGTGGGTGAAAATCTCACTATCGCCGGCATGGATGAAAGCGATATCAATGTTGGTGACATCCATGCCATCGGTTCGGCGCTGCTGCAGGTCTGTCAAATCCGCCAGCCCTGTTTCAAATTTGCCCTGCGTTTCGGCGACAGCCGCCTGCCCAGGGCGATGGTGAGAAACGGCCGCTCGGGCTGGTATTATCGCGTGCTGGAACCGGGTGTCATCCAGCCGGACGATGCGGTCGCGTTGCATGACCGCCCCAATCCGGATTTCGGTCTGGCGCGGTTTGCCGCCATCGTCTACCGGAACAATGCGACACTGGCAGAACTGGAACGGCTGGCGGATATGGCGGGCCTTGCCAGCCAATGGCAGGCGCGCACCCGCAAGGCGTTGGGAGACACCGCCCAATTAAATCCCAACCGGGAATTTCCCTGAAATTCTGCCGCGCGGTAAACCGGAGCAATGTCGCATGCTATACTGCGGCATGGACGTGCTTGACATGGACTCGGCGGATATTGTGGCTACACGCCATTGGACGCGGCTAGAAGACGGCCGGGTGCGCTGCGATGTCTGTCCGCGGGAATGCAAGCTGCATGAGGGCCAGCGGGGCCTTTGCTTCGTGCGCGCCGCCCGGAATGGCGAGATCGTGCTGACCAGCTGGGGCCGCTCGTCCGGATTCTGCGTCGATCCCATCGAAAAGAAGCCGCTCAATCATTTTCTGCCCGGCACCCCGGTGCTGTCCTTTGGCACGGCGGGCTGCAATCTCGCCTGCGCCTTCTGTCAGAACTGGGACATTTCCAAGAGCCGCGACATCGACCGTCTCGCCGACCGCGCCACGCCCGAGACCTTGGCCGCGGCGGCGAAGAGGCTGGGCTGCCGCTCTGTCGCATTTACCTATAACGACCCGACCATATTTTTCGAATATGCGATCGATGTCGCTCAGGCCTGCCATGAAGCGGGCATCAAGACCGTGTCGGTGACCGCAGGTTATATGAGCCCGGCCCCGCGGGCGGAATTCTACCGCCATGTCGACGCGGCCAATGTCGATCTCAAGGCTTTCAGCGAAGAGTTTTACAGCAAGATCACCAAGGGCCATCTCCAACCGGTGCTGGAGACCTTGGAATATCTGAAACACGAAACCAAGGTCTGGTTCGAGATCACCACCCTTTTGATTCCCGGCGAGAATGATTCGCCGAAGGAAATCGAGGCGATGTCGCGCTGGATCATGGACCGGCTGGGGCCGGATGTGCCGTTGCATTTTACTGCTTTCCATCCCGATTATCGCATGACGGATAAATCCTCCACGCCGCCGCAGACCCTCAACCGGGCGCGCCGTATCGCGCGCGAGCATGGCATCCGCCATGTCTATGTCGGCAATGTCCATGACCTGGGACGGCAATCGACCTATTGCCATCAATGCGGCGCGCGGCTGATCGAGCGCGACTGGCATGCCTTGAGCGGCTGGGCAATGGACGGCGAAGGACGATGCTTCTCCTGCGGCACAAGTTGCGCCGGCGTGTTCGAGGCAGCGCCCGGCGATTGGGGGCGCAAGCGCATGCCCGTGCGGCTGGCCGATTTCGGCGCCGCGATGGCTCACGCGTCGGCGTGAGACTCCGGATCGCCGAAGCTTTCGGTGATAAAGCGATAGGCCTTGAAATTGGGCGACCAGTGATCGGCCGGCAGGCCCGCTTTGTGTTTCAGATGGCGGATGAAGTCTAGCGGCTCGGCAATGCTGCTCCACACGCTGGGCAGGAAGATCGCCTGCCTGTCCATGTCGCGGATGATGAGCCCATCCATGTCGGGCCGCAACGCCCGCGCCAGCTCCGCCTCGCTGGCGATGGGAATGTGCCGCGGCAACGACAGGATCGAAATATGCAATTCGATCCCCTTCAATTCTTCCGCCGTCAGCGGCGGAAAGCGCGGATCGCCGAACGCCGATTGCCGCGCATTCTCCGCCACGTCGAGCAAGAGCGGCCGATGCGCCAGGATGGAGCCGCGACAGCCGCGCAGCCGGCCCGCGATGTTCAAGGTGACAAAGGTCGCGCGCTGGGCCCGCAGCACCGCCGGAATCTCGCTCAGCCGGAGTTCGACAGGCGCGCCAGGATTTTCCACCCCGCGGGCGATAACGTCCCGCGCGATGTCCAGCAAGAGGCGGCGGGCCGAAGCATCGATACTCGCGGCATGGGCATATTCGAAAGCGAAGGCGCCATAGCCGACCACCCGGTCGCGCCCGCCGTGCGTATCGCCCGAATTGCGCACGTCCAGCGCGGTCGCGCGCAGATCGCGGCGCTGCGCCTGGTCCAAAAGGCCGTGAATGGCGAAGCGGCCGCAGGCGCGGTCGCCGTCGCAGCCTTCCGGATTGAGCCGCTCGATGGCGGCGCTGGTCTCGGCATCCTTGCTCTTGCAGGTCTCATAGTCGTGGAAATGGCTGAGGTCCGACGACACGATGACCGCCGTCTCCGGTCCGCCCCATACGCGTTCGAGCACGTGCGAGACCTGCTCGCGCGGCGCCTGTCCCACCAGCACCGGCAGGATTTCGACATCTCCCAGGGCGCGCTGGATGAAAGGCAGATGGACTTCCAGACTATGCTCGCCGGCAAATGGATCGGGTGTCACCGTCACGCCCGGCTCGCGTGCCAGGCCATCGCGCCCCGCCCGGTCCACGGCCAACGTTCCCAGCGGGGTGGCCCAGGCATCGGCCGGCGACAAGGCAAGCCCCCGCACCGGCAGGCGGTGATTGGGACCCATCAGCACCACCCGGCGGATTTCGCCCTTGCGCTGCGCCAGCAGCTTGTAGGCCGTGCCCGCGATATCGCCGGAATAGATATGCCCGGCATGCGGCGCAATCACTGCCTTGGGCGCGAGCGGCGGCGGCGCGGCAGTGTCGAGACTCGCATCGACTTCCGCTGCCAGAACTGCGGGATCGGCGGGATAGAACAAGCCCGCCACGCCCGGCTGCTGGATTGTTTCGCTCATCGCCTCGAGTATCGCCCGCCTCGGCTCCGCCGCCAAGACAAGAAATCCTATGCCGGTTCCAACATGGCCTATGATAGATTCCGCCAAAATGGGGAGCATCTGCCATGGCCGATTTTCCACTGATCCGCCGCGATCTGTTGCTGGGCGTGGGCGCCGCTTCGGCCATGCTTGCCGCTGCTCCGCCGGCAGCCGCCCAGCCAGCGCCGGCCGACGCGCCCACCCCGGACCAGCAGCGCCGCATGGCTTGGTGGCACCAGGCCAAGTTCGGCATGTTCATTCATTTCGGCCTTTACAGCGGCCATCAGCGCCATGAATGGGCGATGGAAAATGAGGCGATCCCGATCCGGGAATACGAGACCTTTACCGCTCTCTACAAGCCGACACCGCAGGCGCCGCGCGCCTGGGCGCGCTTGGCGAAGGCGGCCGGCATGAAATACATGGTGCTGACCTCCAAGCACCATGAAGGCTTCTGCAACTGGAACACCAAGCTCACCGACTATAACGCCACGCAGTACGGTCCCCGTCGCGACGTGCTGCGTGACTATGTGGAGGCCGCGCGTGCCGAAGGCCTGCGGGTCGGCTTCTATTATTCGCTGATGGATTGGCATCATCCCGACGGAGCGCGTTGCCAGAGCGATGAAGCGGCGCGCCGCCGCTTTGTCGATTACACCCATGGCCTGATCCGGGAGCTGATGACCAATTACGGCAAGATCGACATTCTCTGGTATGACGTCGCCTGGCCGCTGGACGCGGAAGGCTGGGAGTCGCAGAAGATGAATGACATGGTGTTCGCGCTCCAGCCCGACATCATCGTCAACAACCGCAACAAGCTGCCGGGAGATTTCTCGACGCCGGAGCAGCGCATTGTTGCCGAGACCGGTGGCCGGGCCTGGGAAAGCTGCATGACCCTGAACGATTCCTGGGGCTATCAGCGCGCGGACGACAATTGGAAGGATGCGCGCACCGTTATCCGGAACCTGATCACCTGCGCCCGCGACGGCGGCAATTATCTGCTCAATATCGGCCCCATGCCGGACGGGGCCATTCCGCCGGACAGCGTGCGCATTCTCACGCAAGTCGGCGAATGGATGAAGACGGGCGGGACGTGCATCTATGGCGCCGATATTTGCCAGCCGCACACCAGCACCTATGCCAATTTCACCCGCAACGGCAACATGCTCTATATGCATGTGCATTTCTGGCCGGGCAGCGATGTCTCCATTTCCGGGCTGCAGGCAAAAGTCATCTCAGCCAAGCTGCTGAAAAGCGGCGCCCCGGTCCGCGTGACCCAGGACGATTATCGCACCCATCTGACCGGCCTGCCGGAGCGCGCACCGGATTCGCCCGTCACCACCATCGCCCTTGAGTGCGATAACGAGCCGAAACAGGACACTTTGTTCGTGCGCAACAACAAGCCTCGCGCCGGCGTCGGAATTGGGCTGTGATCCGCAAATCCGTGCCGCAACCGGGTCATATGTGAATTGGCAAAAAAAGGCTCTTGCAGCAGCATCCGAAACTGCTGCGGTTGAGACGGCGAAGCGCGGTTGTTAAGCTCAGGGCAAGCGGGTCCGGCCGTCGCGTCTTGGGCGGCCGGCGAAATCCACGACCGGGAGGTTGAAATGAAATCTGTTGTCGCCGGCATTGCTGCGCTCGGCCTGTTGCTCGTCCCGGCCATGGCTGAAACCCAGCCCCCGACCAGCGGTCCGGCGGTGGACGGAACACCAGCCTGGTCTCTGCAAGGCTCGTTCCCCGATCCCACCGGCTGGACCATCGTCAAACCCGGCGGCGAGGTGACGGTCATGCCGCGCGACCAGCGCCAAGCCCGCTCCATGTTTCCGCAGGACGGCTTACCGCCCTGTTCGCATTCCACGATCTGCGGCCGAAAGGGCGGCAAGCCGCGCAGCGGCCTGCAGCGCGTCGAATACAAACAGACGATGGGTTACACCTTCAGCTATCCCTACAATCTTCCCGAAGGCGCCGGCGGCGTGCCGTCCGTGGCGCTGGATTCCCAGGGCAATCTGTGGGTGTTCAAGCGCAGCCTGGTGGGCGTGCCGCAACTTTACAAGTTCGACAGGAATCGCAAGCTGGTCCTCACCGTCGGCGACGACGTGATCGGCCATCAGGACAAGGCCCATGGCATGGCCGTGGATTCGCACGACAATGTGTGGATCTGCGATGCCGGCTACGCCACGGTGATGGAACTGTCGCCCGAGGGCAAGCTGCTGCGCACCATTGGCGTCAAGGGCCATCGCGGCGATTGGGACGAAGCCAAGGGCCAGCGGCTGTTGTGGCAGCCGGTGATGATCGCCTTCGGACCCCAGGGCGACATTTACATCGGCGAAGGCCACGCCAATGAAAGCCCCAACGATGTGGATTCCCCCGATCCCACTAACAAGATCGGCGCGTCGCGCATCATCCATCTCGACCAGAACGCCAAATTCGTCAACCAGTGGTATGGCGACGAAGTGGGGCAAGGAAAGTTCGATTCTTCCCATGGCCTCGCCGTCGATCCCAAAAACGGCGATGTGTGGATCGGCGACCGGGAGCAATATCGCATCGTGGTCTATAACAGCGAAGGACAGTTCTTGAAGACCTTGCAGATGCGCAATCTGGTCTGCGCTCTGCATTTCGATCCCGAAGGCAATCCCTGGATGGCGAGCGGACAGGACGGCCAGTTCTTCAAGCTCAACCACGATGGAAAGGTGCTGGGCGCCATCGGCAATGGCATGGGCATCGGCCCCGGCCAGTTCATCGAGGCGAGCTATTGGGTGTTCGACAAGCAGAACGATCTCTATGCGGGCGACACCAGCGTCGGCCGGATCACGGAGATGGTCGCGCCAAAAAGATAGCTGTCCGGACTCAGCTATTTCGTGGGTGGGTGCGCGCCCGTCTCCATCAGCAGCCGCGTGAACAGATAGAACCGGGGCACAAGGCTGTTCAGGTCGATCCATTCGTGATCGGTATGAAAGTCGCCGCCCACCAGCCCCAGCCCGTCCAGCGCGGGCGTGCCGACCGACATGGCGAGCGCCGACTCCGAGGCTCCGCCATTGCCGCCACGCGCGATGGTTTTGCCGAGTTCGGCATAGATCGCCTGGGCCCGGGCCGCCAGCGCATCGATCTGCGGATTTTCCGTTAGCGGCGGAAACGCGGGATCATAATTCACCGTGACCTTGGTATCGGGAATCGCCGTCTTTTTCGCGTCATCCTTGATGCGGGCCAAGACACGGTCGAAATCCGCCGGCTTACGGAAGCGCACATTGATGACGGCCTCGGCGTGATCGGGAATGATGTTGTTGCGCGTCCCCGCCTGCATCACCGTCAGATTGACGGTGATCCCGTCGCCGGAATGCGGAAAAACCCCTTCCAAGGTATTAATTTGGTGGATCAACTCCATCGCGGCGTTGCGGCCGTTTTGGGGCGCCACACCGGCATGGGCAGCGCGCCCTTGCACCGCGATGTGAATGCCGGCGGCGCCTTTGCGCCAGACCGTGATCGCATCCGGTGGATCGCCCGGCTCCATGTTGAATTCCACGTCGCTCTGCTTGGCCAAGTGTTCGATCAGTTTCGCAGCCCCAGGCGAACCACGCTCCTCGCTGTCTTCGATCAACAAGGTGATGCTGGCATAGTCCTTGAAGCCGATGTCATGCAGAATCTTGAGAGCGGTGACGGCATTGACCACCCCCGCCTTTTCGTCGCCCACACCAGGGCCATGCGCCCGGTCGCCCGCGATGCTGAAGGGGCGCGTCGCCACCGTGCCCGGCCCGAACACGGTGTCGAAATGGGCGACGATCAATATCCTACCCTTGCCGCTGCCATGAAACACGGCCAGCAGATTGTCTGGCAGACCGGGCGCCTCGGCGAGCTCGGTGCGCACTTGCGCGCCCAGCGCCTTCAGCCGGGGCGCAAGCACTGCGATTACTCTTTTGCCGCCTTCCACATCCCCGGTGCCGGAATCGATATTGACAATCTGCTTGAGAAGATCGAGCGCACCCGCCCGATTGGTTTCCACCGCGGCATAAACTTTGTCGTTGCGCGGCGCAGCCAGGGCGCCTGTCGCCGTGATGCACGCCAATGCCGCTATCGCGCCCGTCCCTATCCGGTTCATGTCCCGCTCCCCAAATCGTGCGTCAGATTAAAGTTGTTGTTTTGCAATTCGCAACAATCACGGATCAGTGCGCAGGCAGCGAGGCGAGATAGGCGGCGATGTCCACGACATCCTCGGGACCGAGCTTGGCGACAACCGGCTTCATCAAACCCGTCATTACCCCATGCCGCGCGCCGCTGCGGATATCGTAAAGTTGGCGCGCGACATAGCTCGGCGAGCGGGCCGCGATGGGCGGGATCGAGCCCACGCCTTGCAGATTTTCGCCATGGCAGATCGCGCAGGCGAGTGTCTTGCCGCCATCGCCGGTGGTAACCATGCGCCGCCCCTTGGCCACCGATCCCGGCGGCACATAGGCGATGAAGCCGGAATGGGGATCGCGCAATGTCTCGGTACGCTCGGGATCGATGGGCGTTTCGATGATGCGCATCCCGATCGGCTCGCGCCCTGTTCCGCGCGGCAGCCACATGCCGTCCGAACTGCGCATCTTCGGCACGTCGCGGGTTTCCACCACCTTGATCCAAGGCGACCAACGCAGGGAGGAGAAATAGTCGGCGGCGGCATGGATTTCCGTTTCGGTCATCGCCTTGGCGAATCCGGCCATCTGCTGCGCGTTGACCTTGCGCGGCTCGGAGCTGTGCCGCAGATCGTCCCGCATATCATGCAGTTGATGCACGATATATTCGGCCGAAAGTCCTGCCACGCCGGCATTCTGCGGCCGTCCTTTGCCATTGGGATAATGACATAGCGCGCAGGCAACGATCCTGCGCGCATTGTCGCCTTCTGCGACGATCCGCGGCATCTTGGGGTGATCGGCGGGGTACCAGTCGGCCGGTGCGATCCGCACCCGCGGCGTGCCGTCGCCACGGCCCTGAATCTTGTCGTAGGTGAACTGGCCGTCTGAGCCCGGCAAGCGCCAAAGCCTGCCATCGTCATGCCTTGGCGGTTCGGCGTCACCGGGCTGCGGCACCGCATAGGCCCAGTCCGGCCGGGGCAATTCGCTTGCGCGGAGGCCGCCGATCACCGCGCCGGCCGCCAGGGCAAGGGCGAGTGTTTTTTTCATGACGTTTGTTTCCCCCGCCGCGTGAGCAGAATATCATACCGGTATCGGCCCAGAAAAACCCACATCAAGCGCGCCGAAACAGGAGATCAGGATGAAATCGCCTTTTTTGATATCCGCTGCATTGCTTGCCGGCCTTTCAACCGCGATGGCGCAGGGCGCCTCGCCGCAACCGCCGGACCCCACCCACATCACCTTCACCCATCTCGCCGACTTCAAATGGGAGGGCAATCCCAAGAGCGGGGAGTTGCATGTCAATCTTTTGGGCGATCCGTCCGAGCCGGGACTCTATATCCGGCTCGCCAAATGGCTGCCGCATCATTTCAGCCATCCGCATATGCATGACAAGATTCGCCACTTCTATGTCGTGTCCGGCACCTGGTGGGTAAGCTCCAGCACCACCTATGATCCCTCCAAGATGTATCCGATGACCACCGGCACCTACGTCACCGACTTGCCCAACAAGTCCCATTTCGATGGCGCCAAGGACGAGCCGGGAGTCATCCTGGAGATCGGCTTCGGACCGCTCCACTCCAAATCCTGCTCCCCGACGACCTGCTGATCGTTCAAGGCTGGCCGGTAAACCGCAGCAAAAGAAACCTGTCGCCCTGCGCCGCAACCGCGACAAAGGGCGGCAGGTGCAGCGGTTCGAGTTGCCGATAGCCGACGACCAGCAGATAGGCCGGTTGAAGGGCCGGCCAGCCTCCGTCCGTCAGATGGCGGTTGATCTCACCCAGCAGCGCCAGCAGCGCGGTGCGGGTAAAGACCTTCTTCGGATTGCCTTGCCAGTCATAGACCGGCTGGTAGGCGGGGCGAACGGCCAGCGGTTGCTGGGTCGGATTGGCCCAGGTCATCGGCACGAAGACGGGCGACCCCAGCACTGCGAAGGCGGCGACGTGCTTGAGAGGCGGCTGCCACACGGCCCGCCGGTCGGGCGTGTCGGCGATCAGGGCCGGATACGGGTCGGCCGTGGCCGCAAACAGGGTCGCGCCCGACTCGATCCCGCCGACCGCGCGTGCAATAGGCGCGATCTGCGCATTGTAGGATCGCCACTGGGAGGTCAGCACGCTCGCCCGCACCACGCCAAGCAGGATGGCCAGCGCCAGCACCGCTCTGGCGATTGGCGCGGGCGCGTCCCGCCGGATGTCCAGCGCGGCAATTGCCAGCAGCGCCAGCGGCGGCGCCAACCGTACATCGGCATAGAGCGCGCCCATGATGTCGGAAGGGACCGCGAAGAAGGCCAGCACCATCGCCGCTGTCGCAAAGGCGAGCGGCGTCGAGACCGCCAGGTTGCGGGTCATCAGCAGCCAGCCACCGATGCCCAGAATGACGAGAACGGAGAGACCGTCCAGCCACCGATTGCCGCTCGACAGCGAAAACAGTCCGCCGACCAATTTGGTCAGATGGCCGGGCTCATAGCCGAAGCCGGCACCGGTCACCGCCGCGGTCGGCGAAAACAACGCGAACAGCCCCAGACAGACAACAAAAGGCAGGGAAGCAAGCAGCAGATCGCCCAGCGCGCGGCCCGCTCCGGCTTTGCCCCATGCGATCCAGGCCCGGCCGATCTCCAGCCCGCCCACGATGACCGCGAAAACCGCGAACGCCTCGAAATGACACCACAGCAGAAGGATGGCCGCCACCAGACCGATGACGAAACGGCCCAGCCCCGGCCGCAGCACCATCCACCAGCCTGCCGCCGCCAGCGCCAGTCCCATGCCGAACAGGTAATTCAGAAAGCCGAAGCGGAAGATACCGTTGTGCAGGAACAGCACCGCCAGCAAGGGCCAGGCCGACCAGCGCCCATGCGCCGCGCGATGCAGGCAGATCGTGCCGAACAAGGGCGTCAGTAACGTGAGGCCGACAAAGATGCGCGAGGCCGGTTCGGGGCCGACAAGTGCCGACAGCGGCACGGCCACGGCATCCATGCCGATATTGGGCAAAAGAAAGCTGCCATGGCTGTAGAAGCGTTGGAAGAACGGGTTATCGAGCCGCGCCAGGATGATGATGCGCGCCAGATGGAACGGATAGTCGTGCAGCGGCAGGTAACGGACTGCCAGGATGGGCAGCAACGCCAGCAGCCCGATCAGGATTGCCGCCGCGCGCGGCGCCCTGTCGCCAGAGATCAGCGAGGGCAATCTCAACGCGCGGGTCGGCATACTAGTGTCTCGCTTCCGAAATTCGCATGCCCTCTATATAGATGCCCGGCGATTTTCGGAATCGAAGCACAATCCCTTCGCTCGGACCCGACAAACCGTTCTAAGCGCACAGGGCGGCCAGGGCGCACAGGCGCGCTTCGGTCACGGCAATCAGCCAGCCATCCCGCCGGATGGTGCGGCCTTCCGCAAAATCCGCCCGGATGCGCGCGGCAAGGCGCCGGCGAATTTCACTTGTCTGCATGTGCGCAGCATCTTCTGGCTCCAGCCGCAGATCGGCAAGGATCTGGTCCAGCGGCCGGTCACGGCCCTGCGTCGGCCAAGAGGCCGACCGGCCGATCAAGGCAGCGCTGCGCCGGTCGCTCAGGGCCGCAAGGATGGCCGCTTCCGCGGAGCGGCGGCTGGGCAGCGGCGGCGTGCCGAACGCGGCGACAATACCGGCGATCAACGTCCTGCGATTGAAAACGGAGCTCATGCCAGCACCCGCGTCAGGTGATCGGCCAGCCGGCAAGCCAGTGCGACGATGGTCAAAGTGGGATTGACATAGCCTTGGGTGGGAAACACTGCGCTGCCCGCGATATACAGATTGTCTGTGGAATGCACCCGGCAATCGGCATTCACCACGCCCATCTTCGGATCGTCAGCCATGCGCGCGGTGCCGCTGTGATGGCAACTGCCGCGCAATTCCGGCGGCCAGGGTTTGCCGTTCCCAACGTCGATCCGTATCCGGCTGCGCCCCAGGCCTGCGCGCGAGAATTCGTGTGCGGCGATGTCCAGGGCGCGCATCGCGGTGCGCTTGTCGGTTTCGCCCAGCCGCCAGTCCAGCTTGAGCCGCCTTTGGCCGAAGACATCCAAGCTGCGGTCCAGCATGACCCGGCTGTCACGATTGGGGCGCTGTTCGAATGTGAGGTCGACAAAGGCGCCTACCGCCGCGCCCGACCCCGATTCCTGAAACGGGCTCTGCCGCGACCCGGTCACCGATTTGTAGGTCGCGCTGGCCAGGACATCCATGTCCGCAAAGATGTTGCCCAGATGCTGACCCAGATGATCGGGCCATTTGCCGTGCTTGAAATCGTCCAGCAGAGTCCGCGCCGAGCTGGTGCCATCGGTGGAGACATTCGAGGGATAGAAAAGAAACCGGAAGCCGCCGGTCTTTTCGCGCTGCGGCAGGCCGGGCGCGGAAGCCGCGGCGCCGAACACCATCGCTCCATCGATCTTTTGCGGGTAGGGAAGCCCGAAATAGAGCGGCGCCGAAAATCCCCGGTGCGGAAATCGCAGATAGCAGGCTTCCGTCAGCCAGGGATGGTCCATGAAATAACGGCCGACCAGATCATTTTCATTGCCTGCGCCGGCGGGATGCACCTTGTCGGACAGGAGCAGCATTCGCGCTGTTTCCAGGCCGCCCAGGGCTACGACATAGGCCCGGCCCGAAACCGTGAAGGTCTGCTTGTCGTTCCTGCGCACTCGGATCGCGCCGATCGACTTGCGCGCCTGATCCTTGCGGCTGGCGTGAGCGGGCAGCAACTCCAGCGCATTGGCATTGAGCAGGACTTTCAGGTTTGGCGCCGCGGCCAGCGCCGGCTTATGCGTCTGGCCGAAATTGTAGAATTGGCTGATCTGGAACAGCGCGGTCTTGAGCAGATCGGGGTCAAAGGGAAATTCGGTATAGTCCCCGCCGCTCTTCTGCCGCTGCCAAAAGGATACGTCGTCGAACGAGGTCGGCCCCAGCCCGCACAGTTTGGCCGCATCCTTGTAATAGGGATCGAGGTCGGCGCGGGCGATCGGCCAACCGCTTTCCGGCCAGTCGGCACGCTTTTGGAAATCGTGAGCCTCTAGGGGGCGGCACCATCCGCCCCAATGATTTGTGGTGCCGCCGAAGAAGCGCAATCGGCTGGCATCGGTGGGGTCGGTCGGCTGACCGACGATCACGCCCTGATAAAGCGACTGGCTGGATTCGTCCGCTTCCAGACCACCGCCTTCCAGCAGGATGACAGAGCGCCCGGACTCGGCCAGGCGCTTGGCGAGCACAATCCCGGCCGCCCCCGCGCCGGCAATAATCACATCGGCGGAGAGGTGGGAGTTCGCTTCAACCTTTGTTGAAGACGCGATCACGAGTTTTGCCCCACAGACCCCAGGAATTTACAACATTTGATGGGTATTTCAATGTACCAAGAGGCAGTTTGTCGGAAGGGCTTGACCTTGTCAGGGGACCGACAATCCGCCTAAATCTGCCGCGGCCCCCAAGTGGGGTCCAAGACAGGGGGACCGGCATTGAAAAAGATTGTCGTCGTTTTCGCCGTAGCGCTCGCAGGCTTGCCTGCGTTTGCGCAGGAACCGGATAACCTGACGCTGCCCGCCGGATTTCATGCCAGTGTCGTCGCGGACGGGCTGACCGGGGCACGCCATCTGGCGATCCGCGACAATGGCGACATTTATGTCGCGACCCAGCATGGGCCGAACGGCCCATCGGTCGGCATTTATGCCCTGCGCCTCGGGCCCGATCACAAACCCGCCCAGACCGAGCATTTCGGCACGGTCGATCAGGGCAGTGGCATCCGCTTTTACAAAGGCGCGCTTTATGCCTCGTCGGGCAGCGCGGTCTATCGCTTCGCATTTGATGGCGATGTGCTGGTGCCGGCTGCCGCGCCGGAAGAGATCGTCAGTGGCCTGGCCGGCGGCAGCCATCCCATCGCCTTCGACGGCCGGGGGGACCTGTTCGTCTCGCTCAATGGCGGCGGGGGCGCCAACAATTGTCCCGATCCCAACACACCCAAGGACGCCAAGCCGGCCGGTCTCAATCCTTGTCCCCTGTTGACCGACCGCGCCGGCATCTGGCGCTTCGATGCCGACAAGACGGGGCAGACCCTCGCCGATGGCGAGCATTATGCCACGGGCATCCGCAACAGCAGCACGCTCGCCTGGCGCGACGGCGATGCGCTCTACATGGTGATGCATGGCCGCGACAGCACGGCCAAGACCTGGCCCGAACTGGTGACGCCGGCGCAGGACGACGCCATTGCCGACGAGATGATCCGCGTCACCAAAGGCACCGATATCGGCTGGCCCTATACCTATTACGACGGCGCCCGGAAGGTCCGGCTGAAAGCGCCCGAATATGGCGGGGACGGCAAGACGCCGGTGACGGACAGCAAATATGCGGTTCCCGTGGCGGCCTTCCAACCCATGCGTCCTGCGCCGCTGGACATGGTGTTCTATGAAGGCCGCCAATTCCCGTCGCAGTATCGCGGTGGCGCGTTCATCGCCATGCATGGCGGCGGCGCCGACAAGGTCGTGCTGCCGGGCGGCCATGCCGGTTATGACATCGTGTTCGTGCCGTTCAGTTCAAACGGCCATGCCGGCCAATGGACGGTGTTCGCCGACGGTTTCGCGGGACCTTCGCCGGGCGACAAGAATGTCGCTACGGCGAAGTACCGCCCCGACAGCGTTGCGGTCGGGCCGGACGGCGCGCTCTATGTGCTGGAATCCCAGAAGGGCCGTCTCTGGCGCATCAGCTACGGCAATCCGTAGCGCCATCCGCGCGATGACGCCCGCACAGACCGGCACGCCGTCACGCGCCCGGCTGCTTATTGTCGGCATGATATTCGTCGCGGTGGTGATCAACTATCTCGACCGCAGCAATATCTCGATCACCGTCTCGGACATCAAACGCGCCTTCGGTTTCAATAATGAACAGATGGGGCTGGTCCTGTCGGGCTTTGGCTGGAGCTATGCCGCGTTCCAAATTCCCGGCGGCTGGGTGGCGGACCGCGTTCCACCGCGGTTTCTCTACCCGACGATTCTCATCCTGTGGTCGGGTTGCACCGCGCTGCTGGGAACCGCCGGTCTGTTGATCGGCAGCAGCATCGCCAGTCTTTTCCTGCTGCGTCTGGCGGTCGGCGCATTGGAGGCGCCGGCCTATTCCATCAACAATCAGGTGACCACCGCCTGGTTTCCAGACCGCGAGCGCGGCAGCGCCACCGGATTCTATATCTCCGGGCAGTTCGTCGGCATCGCTTTCCTCACCCCGCTCCTGTTCTGGATAGAAGACAGTCTCGGCTGGCGCTATGTGTTTCTTTTCACCGGCGGGCTCGGCGTCGTGTGGGGTCTTGTCTGGCTGTTCGTTTATCGCAGCCCCCGCAAATTCCGTGGCGCCAGCGCTAGGGAAATCGCCCAGATAGAAGCCGGCGGCGCAATGGTCGATCTCGGCAGCGAGTCCGGGCCAAAGGCGCCCCTAACCTTGCACGATCTTCTGGAGGTGTTTCGCTGGCGCAAGCTGTGGGGCGTCTATATCGGCCAGTTCTCCGTCACCACCGCGCAATGGTTCTTCCTCACCTGGTTTCCCACCTACCTCAAGGAATACCGGCACTTCGATTATTCCAAGCTGGGAATTTCGGTAGGGCTGGCGACCTCACTGCCCTTCGTCGGCGCATTTCTTGGGGTTCTGTTCTCCGGATTCGTCTCTGACCGGATCTTGCGCGCCGGCGCCAGCCTGGGCGTTGCGCGCAAGACACCGATCATTATCGGCCTGCTACTGTCCTGTTCGATCATCGGGGCCAATTTCGTCGATGGGCCCTGGGCCGTTATCGGATTCATGACTCTGGCCTTTTTCGGCAACGGCATGGCTTCGATCGGCTGGTCGATCATCTCCTCGGTCGCGCCGCCACGACTGATCGGACTGACCGGGGGCGCCTTCAACGGCATCAGCAACATCTCCGGCATTGTCACGCCCTATATTATCGGCGCGCTGGCCCTGCATGGCAATTTTGCGCCCGGCCTTGTCTATGTCGCATCCGTGGCGCTGATCGGCGCCTGCTGCTACATTTTCGTGATCGGCAAGATCGAGCGGGTCGGCCAATAGCCCCGCCCCGGGGATTGCCCCCGGAGCAGGCGTTCTTTCACCAGCCGCGATAAGGAGGAGGCGGCGGCGGAGGAGGACCATAGCGGCCGTCATCGTAATAGCGGTCATGGTCGTGGCTCGATGCAATCGCGGCCAGGGCGAACAGGCCCAGCCCGATGCCCAGGACCGCGGCCCCGCCATCGTTGTGATGGCGATAGCCATAATGGTCATGGCCGCGATATCCGCCGTGCCAGGGCTGTGCTACGGCCGCGGTCGTGCCCAGAAGCGAAAGCGCAAGGGCTGCGCTGATCAGACGTTTCATGGCGAACCACCTTTCATTGAGCACGAATGTGCCATGACTGAGATCTTGATCCTGTCCAGGTGAACCCGGGCTGAACCGATTGCGGCCATAGCGGGGCAATGGCTATTGCGTGGCTGCTGTGGTTTTATCGCGCCAGAACAATGCCCAAACGGGAGAAAATAAAATGCGTGGTCTTTTTGCGGCGGCCGTAACGGGATGTCTGTTGTTCGCCGGCCCTGCTGTGGCGGCCCATAATGGCGTGTGGAAATTCGACAATCTGAAATCCATCGGCGGCCTAACGCCCAAAGTCCAAGGCCAACCCACCTTGGTCGCTTCGCCAGTCGGCAAGGCGATCGAATTCAACGGCAAGGACGAGGCGCTGTTCTTCGATGACAGCCCCCTGGTCGGCGCAAAGACCTTCACCATCGAGGCGATCTTCCGGCCCGAGGGCGGCGCCGAACAGCAGCGCTGGATGCATATCGCCGAGACGGACCCCAAAACCGGGCTGGACGCCAATCCGAACGGCACCTCCGATCCCAATCCCCGGCACATGTTCGAGATCAGGGTGAAGGGCGATCAGTGGTATCTGGACGGCTTCGTCAATTACAAGGGCGGCAGCAAGGCCCTGATGTTTCCGACCAAGACCCATCCCATCGGGCCCTGGTATGCGGTGGCGCAGGTCTATGACGGCAAGATGTTCCGCACCTATGTCAATGGAGAATTGCAGGGCGAGGGCGAGGTCGACAATTACGTCCCCCAGGGACCGGGCCATATGATGATCGGCACCCGCATGAACCGGGTCAACTATTTCCATGGCGCCGTCGCGGAAGCGCGCTTCACCGCCCATGCGCTGAAGCCGGATCAGTTCCTGAAGGTGCCGAAGTAAGATGGATGGCCGGCTCAGGGCCGGCCATGGACAAAGTACATCCCGCCCGGCGTGTCGATCGGCACCGTCACCCCTGTCGGCGTCAGATGGCCGCTCGCCTTGTCCACCTTGAACTCGGTCACATTGCCGCCATTCTCGTTGGCGGCGAAGAACCAGTCCCCGCTGGGATCGAAGCGGATGTTGCGGGGGGTCCGGCCGCCGGACGGAATATGCTCCTTCAGGGTCAGCTTGCCGCTGGCGGGATCGACGGTGAAGAGCGTGATGCTGTCACTGCCGCGGTTGGACACGTAGAGATAGTGTCCCGCCTTGTCGATCAGGATTTCGGCGGTGCTGTTGTGCAGCTTGGCGTCGGGCGGCACGGTGTCGATCACCTGGATTTCCTTCAGCTTGCCGCCATCGACCGAGAACACGCTCACTTCCGAATCGGTTTCGTGACAGACATAAAGGAATCGGCCATCGGGTGAGAGCTGCAACCGGCGCGGCCCCGCCCCCGCATGCGTGCTGACATAGGGCGGACTGAACGGGGTGATCGATGGTTTCGCCGCGTCAAAATGATAGGAATAGACCCGGTCCAGGCCGAGATCGGTGATGAACAGATATTTGTCGTCCTTGCTGAACTGGGCGCCATGCTGTTTGGGTCCCGGCTGCTTGGGCGACAGCGGCTTGCCGGTGTGCTGGCCGACCCAGAAAGCCCCGCTCAGCTTGCCATCGGGCTCGATCTTGTAGGCCGCGCCCGTGCCGCTGGTATAGTTGACCGTGACGGCGACCCGTCCGCTGGGATCGACCACCACCTGATTGGGCTGGGCGCCATGTGAGCTGACCTTGTTCAGGAAGGTGAGCGCGCCGGTCTTGCTGTCGATTCGGTAGGCGCTGACCCCGCCATCGGTTTCCCAGTTCACCGTATAGAGATATTTGCCGTTCGGCGTGATCCAAAGATGCGCCGGCTGTGGCGTCTCGGCGACCAGCCCCAGCGACTTGAGTGCGCCGCCCTTGGGATTGAAGCGCCAGGCATAGATGCCTTTGGATGTGCCCGACGTGTAGCTGCCGACATACAGAATGTCGTCAGCCCGTGCCGGCAGCGTCAGGGCCGCAATCGCCAGGACCAGCGCAAGAGTTTTCATGACATCTCCTTCAATCGGGGGTGCGCCGCGGTGCTGCTGCATTCAGCGACGACGTGCCCTGGCGGGTGAGGAATGCAAGCAGGGCGTTGAATTCGTCCGGCGTCAGACGCTTGTCATAATCGGTCGGCATCAGGCTGTTTTTCTCAAAGACGATGCTCTTCAGCTTGGCGCGGTCGAGCAGATAGAGTTTCTGGTCCAGCCCCATCATCTGGATGGAGAAACTGTCCTGGTTGCGCAGCACGCCGCGCACCGTATGGCCGTCGGCCAGGGTCACATCCACCACGGGATATTGGTTTTCCAGCGGCAGCCGGTGCGGCTGGGCGCCGCCCGCGCTAAAGACGCGGTGATTCACTTTGGTAAGAGCATCGATGATGGAACTGGTCTTGCGGATACCGGCGATGTTGCTCAAATCGGGCCCGACCACGCTGCCTTTGCCGTGCATCATGTGGCAAGTGCCGCACTGGCCCTTGCCCCAGAAGATTTCCTCACCATGCGCGACATTGCCGGGCGAAGGCGCGTCGATCGCCGTGCCGCGCAGGCCCCGGACATAGGCGGTGACCTTCCAGATCTGGTCGTCGGTCAGCTTGCCGCTATGGGCGGGCATCGGCGTGTCGGGGATGCCATTCTTGATCGCATCGAAGATCTGCGCATCGCTGTTGCGGGAATAGGAATGGCCTGCGACGGCAAGACCGGGCCCGATTTCCCCCGCCGTGCCGTTGGGGCCATGACAGCCCGTGCAGGTGTTGTTGTAGACACCCCGCCCCTCCTCGATCGCGGCCTGGTTGCCGGCGAAGGGGTTCGAGGCGACAGCCGAGAACGCGGGCCCAGCCGGCCCGGCACGGCGCTGAGCAGCTAACAAAACAGTACAGGCGAGCGCAGCCAGGATCAGCGATGCACGGTTCATGGCGCGCCTCCCGTCTTGGCCTGCGAAAGCGTCCAGTCGGGCAGGGCGAAGGAGAAGATATTGCTGCCCGAGGCGATGGCGACATATTGCTTGCCATCGACGCTATAGGTCAGCGGGCTGGCCGTGATCACGTCGCCGGTGTTGAAGTGCCAGAGCGGCTTGCCGCTGCGCGAATCAAGCGCGGTGAAGTCGCCGAACTCCTCCGCCGAGAACACCAGTCCGCCATTGGTGGACACCAGCCCCGGCCCGTAATGATGCGAGGAGACCTGCTCATAATCCCACAATTTCTTGCCGGTAAAAGGATCCAGCGCGCGGGTATAAAGTTGCCATTCCTGGCCCGGTGCTGGACTCTCCATATAGCCGGTGCCGGCATAATTCTTGGAGGTGTCGCGCAGATTGATGCCGCACCCCTCCGCCACCACGACATAGAAGATGTGCAGCTTGGGATCGTAGGTCGGCGATGGCCAGTTGGTCGCGCCCGCGGTCGAGGGACAGGTGGTGGTGCCCAGCACCGACGGATCGTGGCCCGGCACACGGATCGGTTTTCCGTCCGGCGTCAGTCCACTGGACCAGTCCACTTTGCTGACAAAAGGCGTGCCGGACAGGAACTTCCCGTTGGTGCGGTCGATGACATAGTAATAGCCATTGCGGTTGGCCTGCAGTACCAGCTTGCGCGGCTGGCCTTTGTAGACCGCATCGACCAGCACGGGCATCTCCAAGGAATCATAATCATGGGTGTCGTGCGGGGTGTTCTGGAAATACCATTTGAGCTTGCCGGTTTCGATATCGAGCGCGACGATGCAATCGCTGTAGAGATCGTCGCCGGGGCGGCCTTCGCCGGCCCATTGCGGCTCGGGCTGGCCAGTGCCCATGATCAGCAGATTCTGCTCGGGGTCGAAGGTGCCGCTGACCCAGATGGGAGCGCCTTCCGGCTTCTGCCCGCCCCAGGTGGCAAGCGCCTTGGGATCGCTTGAATCGGGTATAGGCGTCCAGGTCCAGAGCAGCTTGCCGCTATCCATGTCATAGGCCTGGATGAAGCCATTGGGCCGGTTGCCCGAGACGATCACCTTGCCCCGCGCCACCAGCGGCGCCTGGCCAGCGAGCTGCCAAGTCGTCTTGGTGTCCCACAACACGGCGCCGGTGCGTGCGTCCAGCGCCACCAGATGGCCATCGGCGGTGGAAACGAACAGCTTGCCTGCGAAGATGCCGGTGCCGCGCTGGGCCTGAGTGCTGATCGGCTGATGCTGATATTGCCAGATCAGCTTGCCGCTGCGGGCGTCGATTGCGTCGACCCGGTTGAACTGGGAGATATACATGATGCCGTCCTGGACGATCGGCACCGCTTCGAGCTGGCTCTGCCCCAGCATGTGATAGGCCCATGCGGTGGATAGCATATGAACATTGGCGGGGGTGATCTGGTCCAGCGCGGAGTGGCGCTGGCCGGTATAGTCGCCGGAATAGGTCGGCCAGTCTGCGGGATTGGACTTAAGAAGCTCGTCCGATGGCTGGGCGGAGCCGCCCACGCTGGTGGCCGCTAGCAAAGACGCCGCGAGCAATCCGGTCCTGAGCCGCATTAAGGCCTCCCATTGTTCTTGGTGCCAGACTAGAGCATTTTCGTGTTCGCTGAATCACGAAAATGCTCTATCTCTTTGTTTGTCGCGGTTCCGGACGGAAAACCGCTATACACTTTTCCTGAAACCGCTCTAGCAGCCCAATCCAAAACCCGGAAGATTGAGATTGCAAACGAAAACGCCGGACCTTGCGGCCCGGCGTTCTCCCAATGCAATAAACTCAATAGGTGTAGCGGACGCCCAGATAATATTCCGAGCCTGTCCAATCGCCGTGATTGAGGCGCATGCCCACCGAATCCAGATACGAAATTACCGGCTGGTTGGTCAGGTTGATGCCTTGCAGCGAGAAAGTCAGGTTGTCGTTGAATTTGTAGCTCGCCGAGGCATCGATATTCGTGCTGCCCTGGATGATGCGCAGGTCGTTGCCGTTGCCGGGGTTGACGCCAGCCGTGTCGAGATAGCGGCTGCGGGCCGCGGCCGAGACCCGCCCCTGGAACACGCCGTCGTCATAATAGAAGGTTGCGTTCCAGCTTGTCCGGGACATGTTCTCCAAATCCGCAACCGCCTGCACGCTGCCGTTGGCGGCGAGATAATTCTGCCGCGCCTGCACGAAGGTGACATTGCCCAGGACGCCAAAATTGTCCCAGAAATCCGGCAGGAAGTTGAAGGGCTGTTGCCAGTTGATCTCGGTGCCGTAGAGCGGCGAGCCCTTCTGGTTGACCTTGAACTGGAAGTTGGCGGGATTGTCGGCGTTGCAGTTAGGCAGGAAGGTGCCGCCACAGGCCGCCAGTGCGATGCTGGTGGGAATGTTGAAGGGATTGCCGGTGACGGGCACGTTGGTGTTCTGGGTGGCGATCAGGTCGTCCAGATGCTTGTAGAACAGCGCGAAAGAGAACAGCGCGCCTTTGTCGTAATACCATTCGAAGGACAGGTCGGCGTCCTTTGCGCGATAGGGTTCGAGCAGGGCGTTGCCGCCGCCGATGGTCAGCGCGCCGGTGCCCGACTTGCTGGCGCTGATGCCCGGCACCAGGTCGGGCAGGTTAGGCCGCGACATCACTTCCGCGAGGCTGGCGCGGATGAGGAAGTCATCCGCCGGCTCCAGCACCGCGTTCACCGACGGCAACCAGTCGTGATAGGTGTGCGGGATGGTGACCGGCACGATCTCTCTGGCGGTGGCGTCGTAATTATAGCCCTGGCCGATGGTATCGGTGAGGGCATAACGCATGCCGACATTGCCGCGGAACGGAATCCGGCCGATCTTGCTGTCCCAGTCCGCCATGAACCAGCCGCTGGAATCGTCCTCATCGATCGCGCCGTTGGAGGTCAGATATTGGCCTGGTCCAAGCGCGAAGGCCGGACAGCTTGCGGTTTGACAGGCGGCCGGCGCCGAACTGGTCGACGGCCAGGTATAGGGCTCGACGGTCTGGTTGAACACTCCGAACAACTTGTTGAGCTTGGTGGGCGAGAGGGTAATCCAGGAGGTGGCGGTGCCGGCCGGGGCGCTCATGCCTTCCAGGTGGTAGATGTCGGTGATGCTGGACAGCGGCGCATTCTCGATGTCGGTCGGGATGAA
>DATATP010000039.1:0-9384 GCA_036268715.1 Rhizomicrobium sp.
GGTCGACAATTCGGCCGGCGTCGATACCTCCGACCATGAAGTGAATTTGAAGATTTTGCTCGCCGGTCCGCGGGTCCGCGGCGAGCTTTCCGAAGACGCGCGCAATGCGCTGCTCGCCGCCATGACCGACGATGTGGCGCACTTGGTGCTGGCCGACAATTACAATCAGACCTTGGCGTTGTCGGTTGCCGAGGCGAGTGCGGCGCGCGATATCGATGCCGATGCGCGGTTCTTCCGCGACCTGGAGACCAAGGGCAAGCTCGACCGGGCAGTGGAATTCCTTCCCCCCGATGCGGCGATGCGGACCCTGGCGCATGACGGCAAAGGCCTGACCCGCCCCGAACTGGCGGTGCTGCTGGCCTATGCCAAGCTCGATCTCGACGCTGAAATCCTGGCCAGCGACCTGCCCGACGATCCCGCTTTTGCAAGCGTTTTGAGCGGCTATTTCCCCAGGCGCGCGACGAAAGCGTTTCCTCGGGAGCCGCAGCGCCATCGCCTGAGGCGCGAGATCGTCTCCACCCTGCTTGCCAACCGCATCGTCAATCTGGCCGGGCCGGTCTTCGTGTTGCGGATGCGCGAATTGTCCGGCGCGAGCGGGGCCGAGGTGGCGCGGGCCTTCGTGCTCGCCGATGGCGCGTTCGGCCTTTCGGCGCTCAAGAGCCGTATCGATGTGCTGGACGGCAAGATCGATGCGGGTCTCCAAATACGACTTTATGGCGAAATCGCCGGTCACCTGCAGCTTGTGACGCCCTGGTTCCTGGCACATCTGCCCGCCGGGACCGATCTTGGTGCCGCCATCGCCCTTTATCGCGCGGGTGTGGAGGCGTTGCGCGCCGGCTTGACCGAAAATGATGAAGACCAGGCTCGTATCGAGTCATTGGCGGGACATGTGCCCGACGACCTGGCGCGCGACTGGGTCTCGCTGCGCCGGCTCGCATTGGCGCCGGATATCGCGCTGCTCGCGCACGAAGCAAGCGCAGCGCCGGATACGGTGGCGGCGCTCTATTTTGCCTTGGGCGCAAGGCTCGGCCTGGACCGGCTGCGGATGCTGGCCGCGAAACTGACCCTACCGGAGCATTGGGACCGGCTGGCGCTGCGGCGCCTGCTCGAAAGCCTGTCCGCCACCCAGCGCGGCCTGGCCCGCATCCTGCTCAAGGAGGGGGCGCACGACGCGCCGGCCGCCGTCGACGCATGGGCCGCGGCTCGTGCCGCAAGTCTGGAGCGCACCCGTGCTTTCTTGAGCGCGATGGAAAGCAGCGGCGAACTTTCCATCGCCAAGCTGATGCTGGCGAGCAGCCAGATTCAGACGCTGATCTAAAAAAAGTTAACGCCCCGCCATTCCGAATGTATGCATGCGGCACAGCCAGGTCCGGCGTTCGTCGGCCGGGATGAGATTGACCGCCCCAATAAAGGATGGCGAGCGAACTTCGAGTCCTGGGATGGCGATCCGGCGTCCGATCTCGCCGCCCTCGCCCATCAGCGTGCGATGCGCGAAAGCCGGCATTTCCATCGTGATCACCGCCCGCACCGGCAGCGGCGCGCTGCCGGGGCCGCGCGGCTTGCGCTGCTGCACTTTCGCGAACAGCATCCGCACGATCTCCGGCGGCTGGTCCAGCCAAAGCGGATAGACGATGGTGAGGCGACGGGCCCACAAAATCTTCGCGACGGCGGCGTCCTGCCCGGTGTCGGTTTCGAAATCGCTTGCGCCAAGCGAGAGACTGCCGACATCCAGCCGCCGCACATCCCAGCCGCCACGGCGGGCGCCGTCTTCATAAGCGTCGCACAGGGCGGCGCAAAACCGCTCCGGCCGGGGATCGGGATGGCCGTTGATCACCAAGATCTGTCTGCGCGCCGAAAGCTCGCAAGGGAAGCGCGCCGGTCTGGCAAAATCAAGCTGCAGCATGCGTGGTGTGGGTTTCGAAACGTTCGATCTCTGTCAGGTCGGTGAAAGTCGCCGCCGTCCCGCCATTGGGAAGCCGGGACATCGAGAGCGACACGACGCGGCCATCGGCGCGCCGGGATTTGCCCCATTCCGCACACAGGCGGGGATCCATCGCGTTCACGCCCGCCGAAACGGCATTCCAGATTCCGTCACGGCCGAAGCGCGCGGCGCAAAGATCGGCGATCCCGGAAAAATGCGGATGTCCCGCCAGCTCCGTCTCGGCAAGCTTCCAGAAATTCGCAAAGGCGGTGTTGTGCAGAACAAGCCGCCCGTCCGCGCCGAAGATCGCGACGCCTTCCTCGACGCTATCGAGCGTCGCCCGCTGCACCTGGGTCAAAAGGCTGAGCGATGCCTGCAAATGGAACTGTTCCGTCATATCCTCGAACAGGAAAAATGTTCCACCGCCGAGATAGGGCGCGGCCGCGACACGCAGGCTCCGCCCGCCGGGCAGGTGCCAGAATTCCTCGGCGTTGAATGTACGGTTCGCCGCTGCATCGAGCTGCTGCTTTTTCCAGCCTGCGAAGTCGCGATGTTCCGGCAATTTGCGCGTCTCACGCAGACGATCGAGGATTTCACCCAGGCCGGGACGAGACTCCAGCCAGGATTCGGAGAAGCCCCATAGCTGCGCATAGCGGGAATTGTGGCTCAGGAGCTGCTGGTCGGGCCCGAAAACGGCCACACCGATCGGCAGCCGGTTCAACATGTCGGCCCCGGCTTCGAGTGCGCATCGCAACCCGGCCTGGGATTGGGTGAATTCGGTGATGTCGATGGCGGTGCCCAGCACGCCCGCCTCCTCGGTCGGCGCGAAATGGAGTGCAAACGCGCGCCGCTCGCCGTTGCGATTGGCCAAGCACCTCGCCGCGATGGGGACCTTGTTTTCAAGGACATTGGCAACGAGGTTGCGCTCGGAGGGAATAAAACCGGCATCCGCGGCCAACGCGCTTTTCAGGGCGGGAAATCCGGCCGACTTCAAGAACGCGGCATTGCCCCAGGAGAGAGTCAGATCGGACCGCCGGATCCAGAGGGGGATCGGCAACGCATCCAGGATTTCGCGGTATCTGACGCGAGTCTCGATGCCGTCCTCCAGGAAGAGAACGACATGGCGCCCCAGCTTAAGGCCCCGGATGGCAATCGAATCCTCGTCCCTGCGCCTGGCGGCCATTTCGAAAGATTTTTCGCCGGACAACAGGCCGTTCAAGGCCGTGGCCAAGCGCGGGGCGTCCGGACCTTCCATGCTGGCTTGCAGCAATTCGCTGCCTCTGCCGAAATAAAGCAGGTCGGAGTTCAATTTGCCCAAGACCACGACATTCTGGCGGCTGCTTTCCAACAGCGCCTTGAACATCTCCAGCGCCGCGCGGTCGCGCACCTGCCCTCGCCGGGCGCCGAACCGCAAACCACCCAGACGGACATGGTTCCAGATAGCCCAAACGCCCGATCCAAAACCGATACAGCCCGCGGAAATGGTGAAGGCGGCGACCACGAAATCTTCCGGGCGAAGCGGCCGCTGCGCGGCCAGTGCCAATGCGCGGGATACGTGATCGGCTGCCGCCGCGAGAGGGGCAATCAGCATTTCCACAAGCCATACCAAGGTGCGCATGGAACTTACGCCCCGCTCGCCGGCATCGGCGCGATCGTCCGCTGCTGCGGCTGTGCAAGCGCGCCCGACAAGACATCTGCGAAAGCTGCCGCAAACAATTCTGCCGATCCTGGACAGAAAAATGCCACCTCGCCAGACGCCAACGCGCACGGAAGATTTGAGTTGCAGCGAACGGCCGCGCCGTTCGACCGCAAATTGGCAATCACCGCGCCAGGTTCAGGTGGGCTACCGCCTCGGAAGCGTGCTTGTCTTGGCCGATGAACTCGATGCCGATGCCATGCTCATGATGGCGCGCGACGCGGCCCGCAATCTGGGCAATCAGCACGAATTCTCCGACCGGCGGCTTGATCTCGGTTCGCAGCGATACCCCGCCGACCGAGATATCCATTACCTCGCAGGAGACGATCTGGCCGTCGGCGCGGGTAAATTTGGCAAACCCTTTTCGTCCCGATCGCTCATGCCGGCGCAGCACCGAGTCGTCGGCCAGCGCCTTGTTGAGGAACAGTGTGAGTTGCTCGGCGGTGCGCTCGCGCTTGGCCGGGGTCGACACAAAAGCGATGCCGAAGCCATAGCCGTCCAGCCGCGCCACATGACCTTCGAAGCGGCCGAACCCATCGGCATACAGAACCACCGCAGCGCCTTTCTCGGCGGTGATGTCGCCGCGAACCGCCGCGCCCCCCGGTGACAGATCGGCGACGGTGCAGCGTTCCTCGCGGCTATCGGCGGGGAAGAACAGGCGCCCCGGCAGGTCCACGGTCACGCGGCGGAAGCGGCGTTTTTCAGCGCCCGACGGCTGGTCCAGGGGTTTTGGCTCGCTCATATCTCCGTCGGCCTTTGGATTTGACCGGCTCTGGGCTTTCGACTCTAGGCTTGTTTTAGGCCGATTAGGTCAACAGGACGTTACCGGGACGTCATGCCGGCGCGGTTCGGCCGAGCTGTTTTTCATCGAAAAACCGCTTCACAGATTTCCCGTAAATGCTTTAGGTTCCGAGTATGCGGCGGGGAAGGGCTGGGGCCCGGACAGACGAGCCGCCGTCCGGAGACGAATCATGCAGCTTTTCAACTCTCTCTCCCACTCCTCCGCACGGGCAGGCATACTGGTTGTGGCCGCCGCCTTCGCTCTGGGCCTGGCCGCCTGCTCCTCGAATATGGACGATTTGGAGGACGCCACCGCCACCGGCTCGCCCTTCACCCAGGCCTTGTTCAAGGATTATAGCGACCTGGCGCATCAGGCCGCCGCCCTGCCTCCCGTGACCGCACCCTCCTCAGGTGGGTTCTTTGATTCGCTCAATCCCTTCAGCGACAGCGGCAGTTCCGACACCAGCGCCAACGACGCCCTGTCCAGTGCCTTCGCCAATAAGGCGCTGATCGCCGCTCGCGGCGACGAGCCCGAGCCCGAAGCCGCTCCCGACCAGGTTGCGGGCGCCATCCGGGCCCGGCTGGTGCGCGCGGTTGCCGCCGGCAAGGAACAATCCCCCGACGACGCCGCGCGGGCCCAGGCCGATTATGACTGCTGGGTCATTTATGGCGGCTATCCCAGCGCCGCCGCCGCGTCCCAGGCCTGCAAGACTTCGCTGGATACGTCCCTGCTGAAGCTGGAGGGCGGCGGCCGTCCGGCGCCGGCGCCCATGCCCGCGCCGCCTCCCGCGCCGGTGACCATGGCGCCGGCCCCTGCGCCGAGCGCCGCGGAAACGCCCGCACCCGCCCAAGGCGAGTACGCGGTCTATTTCGACTTCGATTCCTGGACCCTCACTGCCGAAGATTTGAAGGTGATCGACAGTGTGATCGCGACGGCGCGCTCCGGGGGCCAGTCCCACATCACCATCGTCGGGCACACCGATACGTCCGGGCCCGCCGACTATAACCAGAAGCTCTCGGTGCGCAGGGCCAATGTGGTGGTCGAGGCGCTGGTCGATCTGGGTGCGCGCCGCACAGCGATCCATGCTTCGGGCGTGGGCGAGAACGACCTCGCGGTGCCCACTCCCGACGGCGTGAAGGAAGCGAAAAACCGCCGCGCTGTGGTCACCCTGCAGCCGTGAGGCTGGCGCCTGTCATGGTCCCGGCCGATAAGGCGGGACCATGACGAACTATGATTATATCATCGTCGGCGCGGGCAGCGCGGGCTGCGTTCTGGCCAACCGCCTGTCGGCCCACCCTGCGAACAACGTATTGTTGATCGAAGCGGGCGGACGCGATTCCTCGCCTATGATCCACATGCCGGCGGGCATTCCGGCGTTGCTGCGCAGACCCAACCCCTACAACTGGTATTACGAAACCGAACCTCAGACGAATCTGGCGGGCCGCGAACTTTATTGGCCGCGCGGCCGCGGCTGGGGCGGCTCCTCCTCGATCAATGGCATGATTTATACCCGCGGCCAGCCCCGCGATTACGACCATTGGCGGCAGATGGGCTGCGAAGGCTGGTCCTTTGGCGAGGTGCTGCCTTATTTCAAACGCGCCGAGGCCAATGAAAACGGCCCCGACGATTATCATGGCGGCAATGGACCGCTGCGTGTCTCCAATCCCCGCCGGCTCGATCCCAAAACCGGCAATCCGCTATTCCAGGCGTTCATCGACGCCGGTGTTCAGGCCGGTTATCCCGAAAACGGGGATTTCAATGGCCCGAGCCAGGAAGGCTTCGGACCTTACCAGCTCACCATCCATCGCGGCCGGCGCTGGAGCGCGGCGAGCGCCTATCTGCGCCCGGCCTTGGGGCGGAAGAATCTGACAGTCGAAAGCCATGCCCATGTCGGGCGCGTGTTATTCGAAGGCCGCCGCGCCAATGGGGTGGAGTTCCGCCAGAAAAACCAGACCAGACGGGTTTTCGGGCGCGAGGTGATCCTGTCGGGCGGCGCGGTCAACACGCCGCAAATTCTGCTTCTGTCGGGCGTCGGCGATCCCGCGCTGCTGCGGCAATTCGCGATCCCCGTGACGGCCGATCTTCCCGGGGTGGGGCGCAATCTCCAGGACCATCTCGACGCCTCGATCCAATATGAATCCAAATTGCCGGTCACGCTCTACGGCCAAAAAGGTTTCACTGCGGCGATGACCGGCCTGGAATATCTGTTGTTCAAGCGCGGCGTCGCCGCCAGCCAGGGCCTGGAATCCGGCGCCTTCCTCAGAAGCGGCGCCGAGCTCGAGACTCCCGACCTGCAATTTCATTTTGTCGCGGCGTTGATGACCGACCATACGAGAATGAAGGCCGATCGTCATGGCTTCACCGCGCATGTCTGCCATTTGCGGCCGCAAAGCCGGGGCTTTGTCGGGTTGCACTCCACCGACCCGCTGGCCTCGCCGCTGATCCAGCCCAATTATTTGTCGGCGGCGGACGACCGGCGGGTTCTGCGCGAAGGCGTGAAGATCGCCCGCGCGATCTTCACGCAAAAAGCGTTCGATCCTTATCGCGGAGCCGAGCGCATGCCCGGCAGCGGGGCAGATGACGACGCGGGGATCGACGCGTTTCTGTCTCGTAGCGCCGAAACCATTTATCATCCCGTCGGGACTGCCCGGATGGGCCATGACGGCGACAGCGTGGTCGATCCGCAATTGCGTGTGCATGGCATGGAAGGCCTATGGGTGGTGGATGCCTCGGTGATGCCGTCCCTGGTCTCGGGCAATACCAACGCGCCGACCATCATGATTGCTGAAAAGGCGGCCGACATCATGCTTGGGGTGTCCCCCCAGCGCGCCGCGGAGGACAGAGTAAACACACCAGGATGACGCGCAATTAAGCGCCGGTGTGGCCCCCTCGCTTCTATCGTCCGGGCAACGAAGCGCCTAGAGTTGACGTTATGAGACGGATGGGCTTGCGTTTTGTTCTTGGCGCCGGAGCGGTGCTTGTGCTGGGGCTGACCGCCTCGGCACAGACGGGCAAGAATTATAATGTCCAGACGATGAATTTCGACCTGTGGTGCCAGGAAGAGGCGCATCTGCCGGCCGACCGCTGCGACCAACGCACGCCGGAGGACGAAAAGATCTTCGAGGCTTATCGCGACAAGATCGAGCGCTACGAGATTCCCTATTTGCAGGAAAAGAGCAACGAAGCGAATTTCGAACGCAACGTCTTGCACAACGATCCCATTGATCGGCCGCTCAAGAACGATTCCGCGCAACAGCAGCAGGATCCCAACCAGCCGCCCCGCACACCGCCGCCCTGAAGCAGCGAATTAAAATCAGTTATTGTTTCCGATATCGGGGCTCATGCCGGCGATCATCTCGCGCATCTTTTCGAAAGATTCGCCGCTTTCAAAATCGAGGCCGGACTTCTTTTCCGAGATCACCAGCCGCAACCAGGGAGCCTTGGGATGGGCGGGCGAAGCCGACGGAGGAGGAGGGGGCGGATTTTGCGTGTAGCTGGGAAGCGGTTCGTCTTCCTGGATCAATTCGGAGCCGACCAGACGTTGATAGGCGATGGCCCGCCCGATGAGGGGGGTCGGATCGCTCAGCACTTGGACCAGGCCGAAAAAACGGACCGGCGCGCCATTGAAGCTGATGGGGGCGAGGACGGTCTCCAATTCCGCCATGCCATTGTCGATCGTGGCAGCGACAGAGGACAGGCACACCGGTTGAGACAATCTCTGCGCCTGGCGCAGCAGGGGGGCAAGCGACAGGCCGGACTGGGATTCCCAATGGCCTAGAAAACTGGTGCCTTTCAACTCGAAACCGAACCGCTCGCACAAGGACGTACCGGCGAGGCGATAGGACGGGCGCGCCGGATTGGCGCAATCCAAGATGAATGTATAGGACAGCATGCGCTTGATCGCGCGCGGATCGATATCGCTCTGGTCCGGCATCGTGCGCCCGCGCCGCAAGCGGCTCCAATATCCCACCAGCAAATGTGAATTCTTGTGCTTCATGACGCCTTTGTTCCTTGGGCCGCCCTGCTCCAGTTCGGAACGCCGGACGGCCGCCTATCAGCAACACAGCGAAAGCCATGCCAAGCCATGCGTCTTGCAGGCCGGGATCGGAAGTGTGCCATTCTGGCACAAAAGGGCCGCGACGCCCCGCATCTGCGGCGTAAATCTGGAAGCGGTAACGGCGTGCCGGCTCTGAGCGTTGCGGTATGCGCCCCGCCAATGATGTCGGACCATAGCCGTCTGCAAACACGAGGCGACAACGCTGGCATTTCCAACCCCAACGACAAGCAACCCGATCGGAAAACCAATGGCTTCGACCAGCCAGTGTTCAACAGCGATATCAATGTCCACAATCCGGCTGCGATCAACTGAAATATCGATATGACGACAAACAATTCCGCGCCGCCCACTGTCTACAAGCGGCGGCGCTCACGAAACTCCATATATAAGCGGGACTATCGATATCGACACAGCGATGAGCAATTCCGAAAAGCTTAATATCAACAAGAACATCCGTGCTTCCGAGTTAATCCGTCATAGCCGCGCCATATCAAAAGGCACTTTCATCAATAAGGACGGTCCGGCAATCGGAATCCCCGGCGCGCGTACGCATGCCATTTGCGAGAATAAGATTCCAGGCGTTTGCATTCGTGTGCAGGATTAACGAGCACAGCAATCACTGCGGCGCTCCTGCTTCGACACCTCCGACATGAAAAATCTCGAGCACTCCTCGGCCTCGAGGAAGGACGCGGATTCGCGGAGCTTTTCGCGTCTGCAAGGCGAGACGCACCCTTCACAGTCTTGGTGTGGCACCCGGGGGGCCACATGACGCGGGCGTCACCCCATCCCAAAAGGGGCCATTCGCCGCGTTGCGAAAGGCTGTTCCGCTGCTATGGTGCCGGGCGTTTTCCATGCTCCTTCCGCCTCCCGAATTCAGGGCTATCTCCATGAATATCCACGAATATCAGGCCAAAGAGGTTTTGCGCGGC
>DATATP010000040.1:0-5329 GCA_036268715.1 Rhizomicrobium sp.
TAAAGCCAATTGGCTGCCGATGCGGATGTGGTGGTAAAGGCTCGAAAAGATGGCGCTAAACTGGACGTGATGGTCAGTCAAGGCGCTGGCCGAACGCCTTTCACGAATTCCCATAATGCGACTTAGGCGATCAAGGGGTCCACGGAACAGCTCGAAGACAGCACCGCATACTTCTCATAAGCCAATCCGGCGTGCATAATTGCGTCAGACTTCGCTGAGTATGAACGATTTTCGCGAGCTGAGCCAAGCCCATTAGCGATTGCGCTGATCGTCGCGGTCGATCTTGCGATCGCCATTCTCCCGGCCATCAAAGCCACGACGGTCTTGTCCGCGATTGCTATCCAACGCGATCGCCATATTCAAATGTTTGCGAAGCGTAGGAAGCTGCCGTTGAGCTAGGTTGCTAACGGCCCCATGACCCTCCTGCGCTTCCTCAGTAAAGTCGGAAATATCTTTCCGGTGATCCTCCACCATATAGCGCGCGAATTCGCGGTCAAAGTCGGAGCCACGAAGATGCGCGAGCTTTTCGCGCTCCTCTCGCGCTTCCGGCGCGACGTCGCGGTTGGCTTTAATACCCATTCTCTGCCCGGTCCGAATGACCTCGTCTCGGGCTTCGGAGTGATCAGCAACCAACGTGCGACCAAAATCGCGCACGTTGGAACTCCGCCCCTGATCTTGAGCTACGTGTCCAAGCATGATTTCCGAATTATCGCCCTTGAGGGCATGGCTAAGAAATTGCCGCGGACTGTCGGCAAAAGCGCCCGTCGGAAGCCAAGCAACAGCGGCGACAAGTAGACAAATCGGAAAATGGGATTTGAGAACCATGGAGATCTCCGCAGAACAAGGTACGTCTCCAACGTTTAAGCGCTTAGAGAGTTCCGCCTAATCTGAGACGGACACACGGGGAGCTGCGTATCCTAAAGCGCGGATACGGAATCCGCCTTAGCGCCAAGAGGCGATCCGTATTCGAATCAGCGTGTTCGGTAAAGGATAACAATTTCATCATCTCGTCGCAGTCGTGGGTCAAAGAGCGCCATAAAAGGGTCTAAGACGTTTTTTGTCCATTATTATCGAACCACGCGTTCCCCGGAACGGGACTACGGGGAGTGACGGGATTACGCTAACTATCGACCGCTGCGGAACACCTCGGCTAAGCGCCGAGCCATCGAAACGACTTGGCAAGAAAGGAATTGCCGTTCCCGCGCGGCCAATCGCCGTGAGCCACAATCACATGGCGGCAGGCCCAGCTCAGCACCTTATCGCGGGCTCCGCGCGCCCGTACGCGATTGACAAATGATAGTCGCCACTCCAGAGGCGCACACGCTTGGTCCTTGGTAATGCCATCCAGATGCGCCAGAAACCGCCACCGTCCCCAATGCTCCCGCAGAAATGTTTCGCTGAATGTTTGAATTAAATCGGCGACTATCACGGTGGCAGAAGAGCGATGAAGGAAGACAATTTCGTCCATGGCAAAGGAACCGCTGAACCACGCCTGATCGATATCGCCAAGCCATTCGAGTGGCGAACTGTCCCGCAAGGCTTCTCGGAACTTGATGTCGGGCCGCTTCTTGATTGTCGATTGCGGCCCCCACACCTGCGCCTCTGGATACGCCGCGGTCCACTCTTTCAAGTAAAGGTGATGGAGTTTGTTGGGGCTCACAAGGTGTTTGACCGGGCCGAGCTGGTCTACTGCGGCGCGCAGTTCCGCGATTAGCTTGACCGGTGACCATACCCAAAGATCGCCATTCTCCAATCTGGCGATGACCGACCGCGTTGGGTAAGGCAGACCAAAGAAGCTAACAGTTGCTCCTTCCGCGACCCAAAGCTTTTCGTGCACGTGTTCGAGCATTCTTTAAAAACTCTGCTAAACCGGGGCGAGCGCAAGTCTGCGCCCGAAAGGGCAGATATTGTCTTGGCGTGAACGGCTACATTCTTTCCTTGATGCCGATCTTCAATAGAAGCCAATTGACCGGATAACTGGTAAAAAAGCCCGCTATCATCGCAAGCTGCATTAGAAACCAGAACTCCGGGGAGGATGCATCCATCACCTTCCCGGTCAATGGTGTGAAGAACGCAAACTGGCCCGCCGCCATCATTGCGTACATGCCTGTCTGCCACGCGATAAGCGAAAGTGCGTCGGCCTTTAGAGCGGCGATAATGCCGGCCTTAAGTCCAAGATGCCGCATAGGAGCGATTGTGAAATACTGAAACACAACACCAAGCAGGAAGGCGCAAACCAAATCCAAAACCCACGTGGCAAAGATTTTCTGCTGAAAAAAGGTATCCAGACCGAAAAGCACCAATACGCCTGGAAACGAGAATGCTATCGATTCTGCAACAAGATCGCCGAGCGTACAGCCGGCGCCGCAGTGGCAGGTTGCGGATGCCACTGCGAGTGGGAAGGGTGTTGTGCTGTTTCCATAATGCCGGGACTTCCGGTACAGCCAAACCGCTATCGGCCCCCCCGATAAAGTCACGAGCGGCCACACCAGATACATGATCCTCATCCGCTGAGCATGCACTGTTTCATCCCAGATTACCCAGAAAGCACATCCGGCCGCCAGCCCAAGCGCGGCCCAGGAAATTGAGCGGATGATTTCAAGCGTCACGCCCTGTTTCCAACTAGCTCGTTTTCGGCAAGTTTATACAATGCCGTTCATTGGCCCATGGTGAAATGCACTTTGTCGCATGTTTGCTTGATCTGGTTACGATCATTCTGTCTCACACTGTTACGGAGGATCGCGTTTGTGACAGCATTAAGGAAAGCAGCCAGCATCCCACGAGCGTCCCAATAATAGCGCAACCAATGGTGCCGAAATGGTCGTTGAGATCGCCCACCCACCGCCAGAAAGGGCCGCCCAAGGCGAAACGATTGGCGACCAGATTCAATGCCTCAAGCGCGCCGATGATCAGCGCCACAAGAATTGAGAAAAGGGTAACTGTAAAGTTATAGACAAGCTTACGCTGCGGTCGGACCGAGGCCCAGCTATAGGCGCCCGTCATCAGCAGGCCGTCGCTGGTATCGATGAGCGACATGCCTGCCGTAAATAGGGCCGGAAAAACCATGATAGTCCATAACGGTACGGCATGGCTGGCTTGGCTGGCGGAAATGCCCAGCAAACCCACTTCGCTGGCCGTATCGAAGCCGAGTCCAAATAGGAATCCCAACGGATACATCTGCCAGGGACGCGCAATCACGCCCATGAACGGTCGCAGAAGGCGGCTAAACGGTCCCCCTGGAAGCGGAAGATCCGTTTCGTCCCCCGGTCCCGAATGGCGAAAGCCACGCCAGATCGCGGCTAAGGTTACGATATTGGCGAGCGCGATTATGAACAGGAAGGCGGCTGATACGCCTGTACCCACCACGCTGCCGATCGCACGCAGGGCTGCGAAATGGGCGTTGACGCCAACCGAGGTCACTGCGATCACGGCGCAAGCCAACGCTACCACCGTGGAATGGCCCAGCGAGAAATACAGACCTACGGTACCGGGCTTTTTGTCTTGGGCCACAAGCTTGCGGGTCACATTATCGATGGCGGCGATGTGATCGGCGTCCACCGCGTGGCGCAGCCCCAACGCATAGGCGAGTACAGCCGTGCCCATCAGTACTGGGTTATTGCCAAATAGAGCATGTGCCCATGCCCACGCGCCGATATTTCCTGCAACCAGCAGGGCATAAATGCTTATCAGCCTTTGCACGGAGGGCCGCGATGTCCTCACACAAACGCCTCCGCACGGACGGTGGCATGTTCCGCGTCGATCCAGCGCAGCCATGCGTCCACACCTTCGCCAGTCTGCGCCGACAGTTCCAACACCTTAATGGCAGGATTGACTTGGTGGGCAAAGGCAATGGCGCGTTGCCGGTCAAAACGCACATGCGGCGCCAGATCGATTTTGTTCAATAGCATCAGGTCGGCGGCCCGGAACATATGAGGATATTTGAGTGGCTTGTCGTCGCCTTCGGTCACGCTAAGGATTGCAACGCGGCGGGCCTCGCCCAAGTCGAACAAAGCAGGGCAGACGAGGTTGCCAACATTCTCGATGAACAATATGGAACCTGACGCGGGCTTCAACTCGCCGATGCCCCGCGCCAACATGTCTGCATCCAGATGACAACCCTGACCGGTATTGATCTGCACTGCCGGTGCTCCGGCCGCTTTCATCCGAGCACCGTCATGATCGGTCGCTTGGTCGCCTTCCAAGACGAAAACCTTGTGATCGCCTTTCAGACTGGCGATGGTGCGTTCCAAAAGTGTGGTCTTGCCGGCTCCTGGCGCACTCATCAAATTGATAGCCAGAATTTCCCGGCCCTTGAACCAAGCCCGGTTCTGTGCCGCCGCTGCATCGTTTTTTGCCAGGATACGGGTATTCAGGTCGATTGTACTGACAGGCGCGGGCTCGTGATGCTGCGCATGGTCGTGAGTATGTTCGTGGTCGTGATGATGGTCGTGATGGTCGGGTTCGGGATGATGTCTATGCCGGGTACCGTCGGCATGGACATGCTCCAGGGGATCGTCCGTCAGGGGGGTCTGCTTTCCGGTTTCAAGATTGGTCATTGTCAATTCGCTGCTGCCGCAGCCACAGCTTCCACACATCAGGCTGCCTCCTCGACTTCCATGCTCTTCACGTTAAGTGTCGTGCCCATTACCGATCGAACATCCAGCACCGCGCCGTGCGCGGCGGAACCCTCGGCCACGAGGTCAAAGCTGAAGGCTAGCGCCTCTGCGGAAACGCAACTGTCGCGCCCGATCTCTACGATCACGCGACGCACCTTGCGCCCTGCGGCCGTTTCGTCAACCTTCTCGATAATGCCCTGCGCGATAGCGAGCTCATGCATCAGCAGATCCTTGGCAGCTGTTCGCCGACCAGCATATCGACGATGCGAGTTCCCCCTAACACTGTGCGCATCGTGACGCGCCCGGCTTCGCCATCGGTCACGATACCTATGTCGGCCGCATCCGCTCCCAGGGGATGCGCCCGCAATGCCGCCAGAGCTGTTCCAGCTTGATCCGGCGGGATAGCGCAGACGATTTTGCCCTCATTAGCGAGATAGAGTGGATCGAGTCCCAGGATTTCACATACCCCACGCGCCTCGTCGCGCAACGGCGTGATCTGCTCGTCGATTTCAATGGCCACTCCCGACGCAGCGGCTAGCTCATTCAATACGGTGGCAATGCCGCCGCGGGTAGCGTCGCGGACAAAGCGCGTGCCGGGCGCAGCCCGGAGCAGCGCGCCGATCAGGCCGTGCAGGGCAGCGCAATCACTTTCCAGCGTCGTTTCCAACGCCAGGTCGCCGCGTGCCGCCAGGATCGCCGCGCCATGGTCGCCC
>DATATP010000041.1:0-21291 GCA_036268715.1 Rhizomicrobium sp.
GACGCGGACTCCGAAGGCGAGGAGGGCAAATACTATGTCTGGAGCGAAGCGGAGATAGACGCCGCCCTGATGGGTACCTTCTCGGCCCGGTTCAAGCAGGTCTATGGCGTGACTCGCGATGGCAATCATATGGGCAAGACCGTGCTGCGGCGGCTGGGCAACCCCGCCCCGGCGGGCGAGGCCGACGAGGTGCTGATCGCCAAGCAGCTTTCCATGCTGCTGGCGGCGCGCGACAAACGGGTCCGGCCCTTGCGCGACAACAAAGTGCTGGCGGATTGGAATGGGCTTGCCATCGCCGCGCTTGCCAATGCCGGCATGGTGTTCGAGCGCGCCGACTGGATCGACGCCGCCATCGGCGCCTTCGACGAGGTGGTGAAAAATCTCGGCGACGGCGAACGGCTCCATCATTCCTTTGCGGGAGGCAGGCCCGGCGCGCCAGGTATTGCCGACGATTACGCCAATATGGCGCGGGCGGCGCTGCAATTGCTGGAAGTGACGGGCGATACGCGTTTCCTTGAGCCGGCGATCGGCTGGGTGCGCACCCTCAACGATTATTTCTGGGACGACGCCAAAGGCGGCTATGCCTTGACCGCCAGCGACGCGGCGCCGCTGATCGCCCGGCCACGAACGCTTTACGACATGCCGACGCCGTCGGCCAACGGCACCATGCTGACGGTGCTGACCCGGCTCGCCATCCTGACCGGGGAAGCAGCCTATGGCACCCGCGCCAACGCGCTGATCCAGGCGATGGGCGATGAGATGAACCGCAGCCTGATTTCAGCCGGCGCTTTCCTTGGCGGCGTCGAATATTTTGGCACCGCTTTGCAGCTTCTGGTGATCGGCCACAAGGGCAACGCCCGCACCCAGGAATTGCTGCGCACCATCTGGGGCAAGGCGCTGCCCAACCGTCTTGTCACCCAGATCGAGCCCGGCGATCCCCTGCCGCCCGGCCATATCGCCACCGGCCAGGGCATGCAAGGCGGTCAGCCCACCGCCTATATCTGCCAGCGTAATATGTGCTCGCCGCCGATCACCAGCGCGGTCACATTGAGCCAGGCGCTGACCCTGCCACAGCAACAGCGGCAAGTGGCAAATGGCTAGGCCTTCAGATTTGCGAGAGCGCGTAGCGGACAGATGGGAGTGAAATGAAAGCGATCCGCTTCGAAAAGACCGGCGGACCGGACGTCCTGAGCTATCGGGATTATGATCTGCCTGCACCGCCGCCCGGCCAGGTACGAGTCAGGCACCGCGCCATCGGCGTCAATTTCATCGACATCTATCACCGCTCCGGGCTTTACCCAGTGCCATTGCCGTCCGGCCTGGGTTCGGAGGCGGCAGGCGTGATCGAGGCGCTGGGTGAAGGGGTCACCGGCTTCAAGATGGGCGATCGCGTCGGCTATAGCGGTGGCGTGCTGGGCGCCTATGCCGAAGCGAACAATGTGCCCGCCGACAAGCTGATCCGGATCCCCGATGGCGTGAGCGATGAGATCGCCGCAGCCGCTTTGCTCAAGGGAATGACGGCGCAATATCTGCTCAAACGCACCTATGCCGTAAAGCGTGGCGAGACCATCCTGTTTCACTCTGCTGCCGGGGGCGTGGGCAGCATTGCCTGCCAGTGGGCGGCGCATCTCGGCGCCACCGTGATCGGCACTGTGGGCTCGCAGGCCAAGCTTGAACCGGCGCGTGCGGCCGGCTGTGCGCACGTGCTGCTGCTGAACGAGGACTGGAGCAAAAAAGTGCGCGAGCTCACCGCCGGGGCCGGCGTGCCGGTGGTCTATGATTCCATCGGCAAGGATACGTTCGAAGGATCGCTGAATTGCCTTTCGACCCGCGGGTTGATGGTGAGCTTTGGCAATTCCTCCGGCCCAGTGACACCGTTTCCTCTCGGCATCCTGGCGAGCAAGGGTTCGCTTTATCTCACCCGCCCGACCTTGGGCAATTACACACGCAGCGCCCAGGAAACCCAGGAAACCGCCAATGATCTCTTCGCCGTCATCGCCTCGGGCGCGGTGAAGATCGCCGTCAACCAGCGCTTCGCTCTCCAGGACGCGGCCAAGGCGCATGAGGCCCTCGCGGGCCGGAAGACCACCGGGGCGACCATCCTGGTCCCGTAGACCATTTTCGCCACCAGCTTGAGTACCAGCATCATGTATGGTATGCAGCCTGGCATGGGCGAGATGCGCAAAATCACCGTCGAAGTGCCGGAGCACGATCTTATCGCAGCACAGGAATATATCGGCGGCGGCGTGACGGAAACTGTGCGGGCGGCGCTGGCGCATTTGCGATCCGCGCGTGCGCAGAAGCGGGCGATGGAACTTCGCGGCAAGGTCAAATTCTCCATGTCGCTCGATGAAATGCGCTACGACCGGGAATGATCGCCGTCGATACCTCCGCTTTGTCATCCTATTTCAAGGGCGACCACGCCCGCGAAACCGACCTTGTTCATGCCGCGCTCCGTGCAGGTGAAATTGTGCTGCCTCCTGTCGTGGTCACGGAAATGCTGAGCGACCCACTGGCAAAGCACGATATGCTGGAAACGGTGGCGGATTTCCCGTTGCTGCCTATTCAGGACGGCTTTTGGCTGCGCGCCGGCGACCTTCGGCGCCTTCTGAAACAAAAGGGTTTAAAGGCCAAAATCGCCGATGCGCTGATCGCGCAATCCTGCATCGACCATGACGTGCCGCTCATCACCCGGGACAGCGACTTCCGGCATTTCGCCAAGCATTGTGGATTGAAACTGACCTGATGCCAGTCATTCCCACTGGCCGTCGAAAGATGACATCGGGGCGATCAAGCAGGCGATGACGCCGCCCGCGGCCCATCCTTCTGTCATGACCTTCCTCCCGCGACCATAACGCAGCCGCGGAGGACCCGGAGCATCAAGTGTTCATGGACTCGAAGAAATCGCCGTTATTCTTGGACGAACGCATCTTGTCGAGCAGGAACTCGATCGCGTCCACCGTGCCCATGGGCGAGAGGATGCGGCGCAGCACATAGGTCTTGGCCAGGGTGCCCTTGTCGATCAACAGCTCGTCCTTGCGGGTGCCGGAGCGCATGATATCGATGGCCGGGAACACGCGCTTATCGGCGACCTTGCGGTCGAGGATGATTTCGCTGTTGCCGGTGCCCTTGAACTCTTCGAAAATCACTTCGTCCATGCGGCTGCCGGTATCGATCAGGGCCGTGGCAATGATCGTCAGTGAACCGCCTTCCTCGATATTGCGCGCCGCGCCGAAGAAGCGCTTGGGCCGCTGCAGCGCATTGGCATCGACGCCGCCGGTCAGCACCTTGCCCGAGGACGGTACGACCGTATTATAGGCGCGGCCGAGCCGCGTGATGGAATCGAGCAGGATCACCACATCGCGTTTGTGCTCGACCAGGCGCTTGGCCTTCTCGATCACCATTTCCGCCACCTGCACATGGCGCGTCGCCGGCTCGTCGAAGGTGGAGGAAATCACCTCGCCCTTCACGGTGCGTTGCATGTCGGTCACTTCCTCGGGCCGCTCGTCGATCAAAAGCACGATCAGATAGATTTCCGGATGATTGGCGGAAATCGCCTTGGCGATGTTTTGCAGGATGACGGTCTTGCCGGTGCGGGGCGGCGCGGTGATGAGGGCGCGCTGACCCATGCCTTGCGGCGAGACGATGTCGATCACCCGTCCGGTCTTGTCTTTGATGGTAGGATCTTCCAGCTCCATCGTGAGCCAGCGGGTGGGATAGAGCGGTGTCAGGTTATCGAAATGGACCTTGTGCTTGATCTGCTCCGGGTCCTCGAAATTGATGGTCGAGACCTTCAACAGCGCAAAGTAACGCTCGCCTTCCTTGGGCGCGCGGATCGGGCCTTCCACCGTGTCGCCGGTCCGGAGCCCGAAGCGGCGAATCTGGGAAGGCGAGCAATAGATATCGTCTGGGCCCGGCAGATAGTTGGATTCCGGCGAGCGCAGGAAGCCGAAGCCGTCCTGCAGGATCTCCACCACCCCCGTGCCGGTGATCTCGACATTGCGCTCTGCCAATTCCTTCAGGATGGCGAACAGCATGTCCTGCTTGCGCATGGACGAGGCGTTTTCAATCTCCAAATCCTCCGCGAAGGCCAGAAGATCGGCGGGTTTTTTGTTCTTCAGCTCCTGCAGCTTCATTGCCTGCAGGCCATCTTGCACAGTCATGGAAATACCTGGAAGGGAAGGGGGAAATTGGCTCCGCGAATCCGGACGATATCCGGAGACGTCATCGGTAAGGTTGGTTCGGCCCGCACCGGTGTTCCGGGTCCGGCAGCGCCGGCAGTATGCGGGTCAAGGAGAACGCCGCAAGTTATAGCTCGATTTAACGGCCTTGCAAATAGGGTTCAGCCGCCGAAGGGCTGGACCACCACCAGGATGACGATGAGCACCATCAGCACCGCTGGAACTTCGTTAAGGATGCGGTAGAAGCGCTCGCTGTGGGTATTGGCATCCCGGGCGAACGCCTTGAAGCAACTCACCAGATAGCCATGCACCGCGCTCAGCACGATCACCAGGGCGAATTTGATATGCAGCCAGGTATCCAGATAGGCGCTGGTCAGCCAGGCTAGCAGTGGCCCTAAAATCCACACAGCGATCATCGCCGGGTTGGTGATACCCCGGAGCAATTTTCTCTCCATCACCTTGAAACGCTCGCTTTCCGGCGTCCCGGGCTGGACTTGTGTGTGATAGACGAACAGCCGCGGCAGATAGAGCATGCCGCTCATCCACGCAATCACCGCGATGATATGGGCCGCCAAAAACCAGGGAATGTAATCGGCCAGCAGATTGCGCAGATCATCCATGGTCTCTCACCCAAAGCCGCAACATTTGAAACCTTCCGGACACAGGCGCCCGCCGCTGCCGCTGATGATATCCTTACCGGCCAGGGCCTGCCGCACAAGCCCTGCCAGGGCTGCGACAAAATCAGCCTGAATACCCGCGGTCGCGGCGCGGCGGTAATCCGGCACGCCGCATTCGCCTGCCAGACGGCGATATTCGATGTCCAATTCTACCAGGGTTTCGGAATGCTCGCTGACAAAGGCAATCGGCGCGACGATCACGCCCTTGCCATCCGCGCCGGCACGACGGATTTCGGCATCGGTGGCCGGACCGATCCATTCCATTGGCCCGACCCGGCTTTGGTAGCAGACCTGCCAGTCCAACTCCGGCAAGGCCAGCTGCTCTACGATGGCGCGCGCCGATTGCTCGACTTGCCATTGATAGGGATCGCCCCGGGCGATCGTGCTCCTGGGCAGGCCATGGGCCGACAGGAGGAGACGATAGGACAAGCTGGGACGCAACTGCGCCATTTCGGCCTTGATCTTTGCTGCGACCGCGCGGACGAAGCCCTGCTCCATCGGATAGCAGCAGATCGCGTTCGTCGGCGCGGCGAGCTTGGCCACCCGCGCCGCCCGTTTCCAATCCTTCAGCGAAGAGCCCGTCGTGGTGGTGGAGAATTGTGGGTAAAGCGGCAGCAACACGATACGGTCGGGCGCGAAGGCCGCGACGGCTCGTGCCGCCTCGTCGCTCATTGGATGCCAGCAGCGCATCGCAATGAAGGCCCTCACGTTCAGACCGTCATCTGTCAGCGCATTTTCCAGCGCGCGGGCCTGTTTTTCGGTTTCCTCCACAATCGGTGAACCACCGCCGATGTGATGGTAGATTTCCCGCGCCACCGGGGCGCGGCGGCGCGCGATCAGCCGCGCCAGCGGCAGGCGCACAATCCCGGGCAGGGCGATGATCGCGGGATCGGAAAACAGATTGCGTAGAAAAGGTTCGACAGCATCCGGGCCGTCCGGTCCCCCCAGATTGAACAGGACGACGGCGAGTTTCATCGGCGCACGCGCCGTATCAATTGCTCGACATGGGCAATCGGGGTCTCGGGCAGGATGCCATGGCCGAGATTGAAAATGAACGGCTTGTCGCTCATCGCGGCAAGGATTTCGTCCACCCCCTCGTCCAGCGCGGCGCCCCCGGCTACCAAAGCAACGGGATCGAGATTGCCTTGCACAATTGTCGTCTTCGCAAATACGGTCATCCAGCTCCGGGGTGCGGAGGTATCCACCCCAACTGCATCGACGCCCGTCCCGACCGCGTATAGCTGATAGCCGGCGAGCGTACTTGCGCGGGGAAAGCCTATGATCCTTGCACCCGGACATTGGGCACGGACCGCTTCGACGATCTTGCGGGTGGGCGCGACAACCCACTGGGAATAAGCCCCTTCCGGCAGGCCGCCCGCCCAGCTGTCAAAAATCTGCACCGCGTCGGCGCCGGCCTCAAGCTGGCGGATCAGGTGGAACGCGACACATTCCGCCAAAATGTCCAGAAGATACCCAAAGCCTTCCGGATCGCGATAGGCCCATAACTTGGCGGCGCGCTGCTCGTCCCCGCCTGCCCCGGCCGCCAGATAGGTCGCCAAAGTCCAGGGCGCGCCCGCAAAACCCAGCAAGCTCGTTTCTTCCGGCAAACTCGCGCGGGTCAGTTGCAGCGCCTCATACACAGGCGCGAAATAAACGGCCCAGTGATCGCGATTCCTATCGAAGCCCTTCGCGCTGGTCACCGGTTCCAGCCTCGGACCTTCACCTTCCGTGAATGTCACTTTGCGCCCGAGCGCTTCAGGAACAGTCAGGATATCCGAGAACAGAATCGCCGCATCAAAGCCGAAACGACGAATCGGCTGCAACGTCACCTCGGCGGCGTAACGCGGCGTTAACGCCATCCGCCAGAAACTGCCCGCCTTGGCACGCAGCTCGCGGTATTCCGGCAGATAGCGCCCGGCTTGACGCATCAGCCAGATCGGCGGGACATCGGATGGCTTTCCTGCCAAAACACTCACAAGTTTTCGGTCATCACACAAGACAGAATCCTAGAATCTAAGTTGATGAAGATGATGTTGGCCCTGTGATCTGTGGGCGGATCGGTGAAGAGGATTTTGGCTTAAAACGATAAGCGAAGCGACTCAAGCGGTTGGCAGTCCGGAGCGCCCGCCGACATCTTACCGGCAGTTGGCTGGGAAGTGGCCGGTCATGCACAATCGGTCCGCTCTTGCTCCACTTTCCCCTTATCGGCTATGGCCGGTGGACAAAAGCCCTGGGATTCTGTGGATCGAAAATTTCATATTCACCTGGTCTCGGATTCGACCGGCGAGACCCTTAACGCGATGGTCAATGCCGCCCTCGCCCAGTTCGAGGATGTCAGTGTCCAGGTTCATTCCTACGCCCTGGTGCGCAGCGAGCATCAGCTGGGCCGGGCCCTGGACCATATCGCCATCGCTCCAGGCCTTGTCTTCTTTACCCTCGCCAGCGAGGGACTGCGCAGCAAGCTGATTTCCCGCTGCGATGAATTGTTGCTGGATTGTATCGATATTCTGGAGGGCCCGGTCACGTCGTTGCGCCAGTTCCTCGGCGCGGCGGAAACCCACAAGGTCGGCCGCCAGCATGAGATGGACCAGCGCTATCTTGCGCGCATCGATGCCTTGGATTTCACGATCCAACATGATGACGGCCAGTCGCTGGAGACGATCGAAGAGGCCCAAGTGGTCCTCACCGGCGCCAGCCGCACCTCCAAGACGCCGACGTGCGTCTATCTCGCCATCCGCGGTATCCGCGCCGCGAATGTTCCGCTGGTTCCAGGCATGCCGCCGCCTATTCCGCTGCTGAAAGCCAGGGGACCTCTGGTCGTTGGACTGTGGGTGTCGCCGGACCGCCTGGTGCAGGTGCGGCGCAACCGCCTTACCAGCATGGGCGAAACTCGCGACAGCGATTATGTCGATATCGACGCGGTCCGCGCCGAAGTCGCCACGACCCGCCAATTGTTCGAGCGCCAGGACTGGCCGACCATCGATGTCTCCCGCCGCTCCATCGAGGAGACGGCGGCGGGGATCCTCAATCTGCTCGCCGAGCGGGCGGAAAGCGCATCATGAGCGGGTTGGTCCTTGCTTCGGCCAGCGCCAGCCGCGCCGCCCTGTTGCGCGGCGCAGGGGTGGAATTTCAAGTTTCGCCCGCCGATCTCGATGAAGCGGCCTTGATGAAGGAGATGGAAGGAGCGGAGACCGCCAAGGTCGCGACAGCTATTGCCGGCGAAAAGGCGCGTTACGTGTCGCGCCGCCATCGCGGCGCATGGGTGCTGGGCGGCGACACGATGGTGGAATTTGCCGGCGCATGGATCGACAAATGTCAGGACATGGCGGCCGCCGAGGCGCTGCTGCGCCGCCTGTCGGGGCAGAGCCATCTTCTGGTTTCCGCCGCCGTGCTGGCGCGCGACGGCGTGGTACTATGGAGCCTTGCAAGTCCCGTGCGGCTGACCATGCGCCGGCTGAGCGACGGGTTCCTGAAGGCCTATCTGGCTAAAGAAGGCGAGGCCCTGTTGTCCACGGTCGGGTGTTACCGGTTGGAAGGCCTGGGGGCACAGCTTTTCGAAACGGTGGAAGGGGATTATTTCTCGGTGCTGGGATTGCCGCTGCTTCCCGTGCTGGAGGCGCTGCGCATGCAAGGCATACTTCCGTCATGATGCTGACCGGCAAAGGCAGGATCGCGGGCATTATCGGCTGGCCGGTGATGCATTCGGTATCGCCTGTGCTGCACGGTTATTGGCTGGCCGAGCATGGAATCGACGGCGCGATGGTGCCATTCGCGGTCAAGGCGGAAGATTTCGCGGCGGTAATCGATGGCCTGCGGCGCGCCGGCTGTGTGGGCGTCAATGTGACGGTCCCGCACAAGCAGGCCGCCTTCGCCCTCGCCGAGGTCCTGGACCTAGCGGCTCGCGATGCGGGAGCCGTCAATCTGCTGATATTCCGGGATGGCCGCATCGAAGGGCGCAACACGGACTCCATTGGACTGAGCGAGTCTCTCCGGGAAAGCCTGGGCAATGGCGCGCTGGCCGGAAAGACTGCGGTGCTGCTGGGAGCGGGCGGCGCGGCACGGGGGGCCGTGCTGGCGCTGGAATCACAAGGGGCGGCGCGCATTCATCTGCTGGCCCGGGACGGCGGGCGAGCCAAGCGGCTGGCGGTGGCATTGGCGCCGCTGGTCCGCGCCGAATTGCTGCCGGGAGATTTGACGGAATGGAACAAGACCGCGGCCCAAGCCGCGCTGCTGGTCAACGCCACCAGCGCCGGGATGAAAGGCAATCCGCCATTGGACCTTGATCTTGGGCCGCTGCCGCGGGACGCGGCCGTATGCGACATCGTTTACAATCCGCTCGAAACCGAGCTTCTCGGGCAGGCGGCAGCGCGCGGTCATAAGACAATCGATGGCCTTGGCATGCTGATGCACCAGGCCGTTCCGTCCTTCGAAGCTTTCTTCGGGGTGAGGCCCAAGGTGACGCAAAAGCTGCGCGCCGCGCTGGTCGAGGCGCTCGGTGAGCGATGAGGTGAAGGCGCGGCCCTTCATCATCGGGCTCACCGGCTCGATCGGCATGGGCAAAACCCAAACCGCCAGACTGTTCGCCACCGAAGGCGTACCGGTGTTCGACGCCGATGCGGCGATCCACCGGCTTTATCGGCCGGGCGGTGGCGCGGTTTCCATTGTGGAAAAAGCATTCCCCGGCGCGATCGAGGACGGCGCGATCGACCGGGCCGCCTTGTCGCGCCTGGTGGTGGAAGACGAAGGGGCGCTGGCGCGGCTGGAAGCATTGCTGCATCCGCTGGTCGCGGCGGAGCGGGGGGCATTCCTTCGCGCCCATGCCGCCGCCCCCATCGTGCTATTCGATATCCCGCTGCTGCTGGAAAGCAATGTCCCGGTCGACGCGGTGGTGGTGGCGAGCGCGCCGGCCCATGTCCAGCGGGCGCGAGTGATGGCCCGGCCGGACATGAGCGAGGACAAGTTCACCCGCCTGTTGGCGCGGCAGATGAGCGATGCGCAAAAGCGTCAACAGGCCCATTTCGTGGTGATGACAGACAAAGGCTTGGATCATGCGCGCGAACAGGTGAAAATGATCCTGGCGGAAATCCGGAGCCGTCAACGAACAGAGAATCGCGATGCGTGAGATTGTCTTCGACACAGAAACGACCGGCTTCGAGCCCGGCGAGGGTCATCGTATCGTCGAGATCGGTTGTGTCGAGTTGCTGGATCATTTCCCCACCGGACGCAGTTTACAATTCTATCTCAATCCCGAACGTGACATTCCCATCGAGTCCCAGCGGGTCCATGGCCTGTCGGCGGAGTTTCTGAGCGACAAGCCGCTCTTCGCGCAGGTGGCGGACGAATTCCTGACCTTCATCGGCGATGCGCCGCTGGTGATCCACAATGCCGGCTTCGACATCAAATTCATCAATGCCGAATTGGCGCGACTGGGCCGCGCGCCGATCCCGTTCGCCCGCTCCATCGACACGATCGAGATCGCCAAGCGCAAGTTGCCTGGCGCGCGCTATTCCCTGGACGAATTGTGCAAGCGTTTCGGGGTCGATCTCTCGGCGCGCGCCAAGCATGGCGCCTTGCTGGACGCCCAGTTGACGGCAGAAATCTATCTGGAGCTTGTCGGCGGGCGCCAGCGCGGCTTCCTGCTGGCGCCCGTCGAGATCGCGGCCACCCAAGCCGCTGCATCCGGACCTGCCCGCCAGCGCCCGGAAAGGCTGGCCCTGCGTCTCACGCAAGCGGAGTTGGAAATCCACGCTGCGTTTGTGCTTGCCGAACTCGGTCCGGACGCGCTCTGGAATAGGCTTTAGGCGGTGCCCATGGGCTGCTGCGCGGCAGCCTGCGCCGCGCGCGTCTGATACAGCGCGGCGAAATCGATCGGTTCGATCATCAAAGGCGGCATGCCGCCGTCACGCGCGACATCGGCAATGATGCGCCGGGCAAAGGGAAACAGCATGTGGGGCGCCTGGATCATCAGAATTTGCTGCACCACTTCCTCCGGGATGTTCTGCAACCGGAAAAGGCCCGCATAAGCCAATTCGATCAGGAACAGGGGCCGGGTTTCATGGGTCGCGTTGACCCGGATTTTCATCTCGACCTCATAATGCTCGTTGTCGCCGCGCCGGGCCTGGAGGTCGAAGCCCAGCTCGATCTGCGGCCGCTGGGTCAACCCGCCCGGCGCGCCAGGATTTTCGAACGACAGGTCCTTGATGTATTGCGCCACGATGGCAAGGGCGGGAACGCCCGGCAAGCCCTGATTGTCACCGGAAAATCCGGTTCCTTCGCTGCTCATTCTTATGACTTTCGGTAAATTTGGCCCTGCGCGCTAGCACGGATCGAAGCGGACTGACAAGCGCGGGCGAAAGATTTGCGCTGAGCCGTCGCGGAGCGCTAGTGTCCCGATCCGAAATTCGCGCGATCTCCAATATATTGGCACCGTGCGAACTTCGAAACCAACACTAGGTTGACCTTTTGGGAACGGACCGGCGGTTTTTCGGGTTCATGGACATGCCAAGCTCCCAAGTTCTGGAAATTCTTGTCATCGCCATGGTGGCCGGGATCATCCTGTTCCGGCTTTACACAGTGCTTGGGCGCCGCACCGGACATGAGCCGCCGCCGCAGCAGCCCGGCAGTCGCCCGCAAAGCGGCGCCGCCATCTTGCCGCCGCAATCGGTGGAACCGGCAAAGGGTCCGGGCGGCCACGGCCTTCTCGATATTCAACTTGCCGACCGCAATTTTGATACCCAGCGTTTTATCGCCGGCGCGCGCACCGCTTATGAAATGATTATCACCGCCTTCCACAAGGGCGACCGCCCGGCGCTCAAGCCGCTGCTATCGGGCGATGTGTTCGCGGCCTTCGACGCCGCCATCGGGGCGCGTGGGCCGGAACCTTTACCCGCGTTTACCGGTCTGAAGGATGCGCGCATCGTCGGGGCGTCGCTGAACGGCCAGCAGGCCGAAATCACGGTCGCTTTCACCGCCGGCTTTGCGGGCGGCAAGGATGCGACCGACGTGTGGACCTTCGGCCGCCGCATGGACGACGAAAATCCCAACTGGGCCTTGGTGGCGACCTCCGGCGATCTGCCGGAATGACGCCGGCCTGCGTCCGCGCCGCTGCCGCAACCGTGCTGGCTGCGGCACTGGCAGCCGGATGCACCAGCACCAACCAGCCGGCACCAACCCTGCGGCTTGCGCGGGCTTCTTTCGCCGCCCTTCCGAAATGGCAAAGTGTCCATCTCGATGCGGCGCTCGCCGCGTTCCAGCGGGGCTGTGCGATGCTGGCGCGCCGCGATGCGCACGACCCGATGGGGGGCGCGGGTTATGCCGGGACGATAGGCGACTGGCGGGCGCCGTGCGAGGCCCGGGATGCCGACGCGCGGCAGTTCTTCGAGACCCGTTTCACGCCTTTTACGGTGCAGGCTGCCGGCCATGGCCTGTTCACCGGCTATTACGAACCGCAGATCAAGGTCAGCCGCAGCCGGGAAGGTGCATTCCAGATTCCCATTTATGGCTTGCCGCCCGATCTGGTGCGGGCCGATCTGGGGGCTTTCCTGTCCAGGCTGAAGGGCGAGCATATCGCAGGAAAACTGCAGGGGCGGACCCTGATTCCCTATGCCGGCCGGGCCGCCATCGATGCGGCGGGAATCCCTGGTGCCGTTCCGATCCTTTATACCGACGATTCGGCGGCGCTGTTTTTCCTCCAGATCCAGGGCTCGGGCCGGGGGCTGCTGGCGGATGGCGAAGTGGTGCGGCTGGCTTATGCCGGCGACAATGGCCAGCCCTATACGGCGATCGGGCGGGTGCTGGTCGATGAGAAGGAATTGTCGAAAGACGCTGTGTCGCTGCAAACCATCCGGGCCTGGCTGAAAGCCCATCCACAAAAGGCGCGGGCGGTGATGGAACAGGATAAAAGCTATGTGTTCTTCCGGGAAACGCCACTGGGCGATCCGGCGCTGGGTGGCATCGGCACATTGGGCGTGAAGCTGACGCCCGAGGCGAGCCTTGCGGTCGATGCACGGCTGCATGCCCTGGCCATGCCCTTCTATGTTGCCACGGAAGGCGATGATGCCTTCGACGGTTTGCTGATTGCCCAGGACACCGGAGGGGCGATCCGGGGCGCGGTGCGGGGGGATATTTTCTTCGGTTTCGGGGCAGAGGCGGAACAGCGTGCCGGGATGCTGAAAGCGCCAGGTCTTATGTTCGTGCTACTGCCCAATGCGCTGGCGGCCAAGCTCGGCGACGGCTGGACCGCGCCATGAGACGCCGCATCACCTCCGAGGAGGAACGCAAGGAATTCGAGCATGATTTTCGGCAAGCGCGTCCGATCAGGCCGGCAACGCGCAAAGTCGCGCCCCGCAAAGCGCCCGCGGCGCCAGGCGGCAGCGGCATCAATGGGGCGACCGAGCAGCGGCTCATGCGGGGTGCGTTGGAGCCGGATGCCAAGATCGATCTCCATGGCCGCACCGAAGCGGTGGCACACCGCAGCTTGTCGTCCTTTCTTGCAGGCGCTCAACGCCGCGGCGACCGGCTGGTGCTGGTGGTGACCGGCAAAGGCAACCCCGACTCTGACGACACGGCGTCTTGGAGCACCCGCAGGGTGGGCGTGCTGAAGGAAATGGTGCCGCGTTGGCTGAACGAACCGGAGTTCGCGGCGTTGATTGCCAATGTGCGGCCGGCCCATTCCCGCCATGGCGGCGGGGGCGCGCTCTATGTGTATCTGAGGAAGAGACGGTGAGGCAGGGGTTTCGCACTATCGATGTGTCCACCAAGGGTGCCGGGCTTTACGAGATCACCGATGCGGTGCGGGATTTTGTGACCGGGGAAGTGATCGGCAAGGGGCTTGTCACCTGCTTCATCCGCCATACCTCTGCCTCGCTCTTGATCCAGGAAAATGCCGATCCCGACGTGCAGAAGGATTTGCGCGATTTCTTCGCCGCGCTGGCAAAGACCGGCATGGATTATCGCCATACCGCCGAAGGGCCGGACGACATGCCCTCCCATATCAAGAGCAGCTTGACCCAGACCAGCCTTGGCATTCCGGTCCAGGACGGACGGCTGGCGCTAGGTGCCTGGCAAGGCATTTATGTGTTCGAGCATCGCAGCGCGCCGCACCGCCGCCAGGTCCTGTTGCATGTAATCGGGGATTAGCCGCGGTCAGGCAAGCCCAGCCTTGGTCGCCAATTCCTTCAACGGCATCTCGGGACGCGCGCCATAATGGGAGATCACTTCCGCCGCCGCGATCACACCCAGCCTGCCGCAATCGGCAAGGCTCCTGCCCCGGGTCAGGCCATAAAGAAACCCCGCCGCGAATTGGTCGCCCGCGCCGGTCGTATCCACCACGCGGCCCACCGGCGTGGCGGGTATTTCATGGACGTTGTTTTCCTCGACGATCACGCAGCCCCTGGCCGAGCGGGTGATCGCCGCGATCCCGCCCCAATTTTTGGCCCGCGCCACCACGCCCTCGAAGTTCTCCTCCTCGAACAGCGCCTTGGCTTCCTCCTCATTGGCAAACACGATGTTGAGATCATTTTCGAGCAGGCCGAGAAATTCATTCCGGAAACGTCCGACGCAGAAGGGATCGGACAAGGTGAGCGCCACGCGTCCGCCGGCGCCTTTAGCCGCCGCGATCGCCTTGCGCGAGGCCAGTTTTGCGCTGTTCTCGTCCCAGAGATAGCCCTCGATATAAAGCACTGCCGCCTTGGCGATCTCGTGCTCGTCGACATCGTCGGGGGTCAATTCCCGGCAGGCGCCGAGATAGGTGCTCATGCTGCGCTGCCCGTCCGGCGTCACCGCGATCATGCAGGACGCCGTGGGCGAACCGGCGCTCGCCCGCCTGGTGGTGAATTCGACCCCCAGCCCGGTCATGCTGTCGCCGAACACCGACCCCAGCCGGTCGTCATGCACCTTGCCGACATACAGTCCCCGGGCCCCCAGCGAGGCAAGACCCGCCATCGTGTTGGCACAGGAGCCGCCCGCGACTTGATGGCTGGAGGAAAGCGATTGACTCAAATCGGCCAGTGCCTTGTGCAGTTCCCCGGCACGGAATTCGTCGATCAGGGTCATCGCACCCTTGGCGATCCGGTGAGACAGCAGGAAGCGGTCGTCCACCGAAGCGATGATATCGACGATTGCGTTACCCAGCCCTGCGACATCGTATTTTTGCGGCATCACATTCCTTCACCCTGTAACCTGATCCGGAGTAGGGGAGGACGGCGATGTTCGCAAGCATGACCCGCGCATTGCGGCTGCTAGGCAGTCCGGCCGCGCTCAATGTATTGCTGAAATCCATCGGGCTGACCTTGCTGCTGTTCGTGCTGGGGTTCCTCGCCCTGGAATATGGTATCGCCTTGCTGCCGCAGTTGGGCTCGCCCGCCGTCAACAGCGCGCTGGAATGGCTCGCTCCCGTGCTGTTTCTTGTGCTGCTGTGGCTGCTGGGCGGCCCCGTGGCGGCCTTGTTCGCCGGATTGTTCCTGGAAGGCCTGGCAGCCAGGATCGAGGCTACGGATTACCCCAACGATCCGCCCGCCCCAGGCATGGGGTTCTGGACCGGCCTCAGGACGGGGGCGGCACTGGCGCTTTTGGTGCTGTGTTTCGATATCGCGCTGCTGCCGCTGGATGCCGCCTTTCCGGGTCCGGCGGAGCTTGCCACCCTGCTCGGCAATGGCTGGCTCCTGGGACGGGAATATTTCGAGTTGGCGGTGCTGCGTCACCTGCCGCGCGAGGCGGTGGCCCAGCTGCGCCGGCGCTATCGCGGTCGCATCACGATGGGCGGCATTGCCATTGCCTTTTTCAGCATGCTGCCGCTGCTCAATCTGATCGCGCCCTTGTTCGGTGTGGCCTTGATGGTGCATCTGTTCAAGCGCATCCAGCACGAGGGCGCGCCATGAACCGATCTGTTGCCGTCCTTTTGGCCGCGCTGGCGCTTTGCGGCTGCGCCGCGCCCAAGGCCACCACGGCTCTCGTTGCGCCCACGCCCGCGCCCACGCCCTCGGCGTCAATTCCGCCTGCACCCCGGCGCGGCGAACCGCAAGGCTTTGTCAATCTCCCCGCCGCGCGGTTGCGCGCCGCACTGGGCGAACCCGCTTTCGTGCGCCACGACGGCGCTAGCGAGATGTGGCGTTACGACGGCGCTTCCTGCCGGGCGTTTTTCTTTCTTTATGGCGACGACAACAACCGCTTGGTGCGCCATGTCGAAACCTTGCCGCGCGGCCTGGACAGCGCCGCCGACCAGGCCTGCCTCACCGCCTTGCGCGCTTCGCCGGCAAAGACTTCCTAGGCGGGTCCGCGACTTCCTGCGTCTTGTCTTTGAAGCGGCACAAATCCCGCTCCACGCAGGTCGGGCATAACGGCTTGCGCGCGACGCAGGTGTAGCGGCCGTGAAGGATCAGCCAGTGATGGGCGTGCAGCAGATATTGGTCCGGCACTTTCTTTTCCAGCGCCAACTCCACCGCCAGCGGGTCCTTGCCCGGCGCCAGGCCGGTGCGGTTGGAGACGCGGAAGATATGGGTATCCACCGCGATGGTTTTCTCGCCGAACGCGACATTGAGCACGACATTGGCGGTCTTGCGGCCCACGCCGGGCAATTCTTCCAGCGCGTCGCGGTCCTTAGGCACTTCGCTCCCATGCTTTTCGATCAGCAGTTTCGACAGTGCGATCACATTCTTCGCCTTGCCGCGATAAAGCCCGATGGTCCGAATCGCCTCGGCCAGTTTCGCCTCGCCCAGCGCCACCATCTTTTCCGGCGTGTCGATGGTCTTGAACAGCGGTTCAGTCGCCTTGTTGACGCTCTTGTCGGTCGCCTGCGCCGACAGCGCTACCGCCACCAACAAGGTGTAGGGGTTTTTGTATTGCAGTTCGGTCTTGGGATGCGGTGTGTGCTTCTTCAGCCGCGCGAAGAATTCCTCGACTTCGGCTTTGGTGAAGGGCTTGGGCATTAGCGCACGGCCTCATCCTTCGACAGGCTCAGGATGAGGATTGCACGGAAATCCTCATGGTGAGCCCGTCGAACCATGGGGATCACAGGCCCAAGACATCCGTCATGGAATAAAGTCCCGGCTTCTGCCCATGGCCCCAGCGCGCCGCAGCCAGGGCGCCGCGCGCGAAGATCGAGCGGTCCTCGGCATAATGCGCCAGCTTGATATGCTCGCCGGGTCCCGCCAGCATCACTTCATGCTGGCCCACCACCGTGCCGCCCCGCAAGGAGGCAAAACCGATGGCGCCATTGTCGCGGGGTCCGGTGATGCCGTCCCTCGCTTTGACCGCGTTCTTCTCCAGCGCGATGGCGCGGCCGCGTGCCGCCGCCTCCCCCAGCAGCAACGCGGTGCCGGACGGTGCGTCCACTTTCATGCGGTGATGCATTTCCAAAATCTCGATGTCATAGTCGGGCAGCGACTTCGCGGCGCGCTCGACCAAGGCGGCGAGCAAGGTCACGCCAAGGCTCATATTGCCCGATTTGACGATCACCGCATGGCGCGCCGCCGCTTTGATGCGCGCCTCGCCCTCGGGCGAGAAGCCGGTGGTGCCGATCACGTGGGTGATGCGCGCCTGGGCGGCAAGCTCGGCCAGCATCAGCGAGACGATGGGAGTGGTGAAATCGATCACCGCCTGCGCATCGACCAGCACCGGCAAGGGATCGGCGGTCACTTTCATGCCATTGCCCTGCATGCCGGCCAGGGTGCCGGAATCGATGCCGAGATTGGGATGGCCTTCCGCCTCCAGCGCGCCGCACAGGGTGATGCCCTGGCCCTGCGCGATTTCCCGGATCAGGGTGCGGCCCATGCGCCCGGACGCGCCGGCGACGACGAGTTTGAGATCGGCCATGATCCTCCCCGTGATGTGATTTATGCGCTGGTATCGAAGCCGGCGACGGGCGCGCTGTCCTTGCGGGCCACCGTCACCATGGCGGGGCGCAACAGCCGTTCGCCAATCATGAAGCCGGCCTGCACCACATCGACGATGCTGCCCGGCGGCTTGCCATTGCCTGGCACTTCGGCGATTGCCTGATGCAAGTTGGGATCGAACTTGCCGTCTCCCGCATCGATCGGCTTGACGCCATAGCGTTCCAGAGTCGCCATCAACTGCCGGTCGGTCGCCTCCACCCCGTCCAGCACCGCTTTCAATTGCGGGTCGGCCGCGTCGCGGATGGGGCGGGGCACCGCCGCCAGGGCGCGGGCGAAATTGTCCGCGATGGCAAGCATGTCGCGGGCGAATTTGGTGATGGCATACTGGCTCGCCTCGGTGCGCTCGCGCTCGGCGCGGCGGCGGATATTCTCGACTTCCGCCAAGGCGCGCAGGCGCTGGTCCTTCAGGGATTCCACTTCGGCCTTCAGGGCCTCCAGCACGGCGAATTCGGCGGCGTGCGGCGCTTCATCCTGCGGGGTTTGGGTGTCGGGGTCTTCGCTCATGGGAATTCCTTAAACGCAAAAGCGCAACAGGGCAAAGTGTGAAGCGGGTTGCGCGGACAACATTAACCGAGCAATCGTCCAATGACTTTGGCGGTATGGTCCACCATCGGAATGATGCGGCCGTAATTGAGCCGGGTCGGTCCGAGAACGCCGATCACCCCCACAATGTGCCCCGCGGCATTGGCATAGGGGGCCGCGACAATGGAGGAACCGGACAGCGAGAACAGCCGGTTCTCGGAACCGATGAAGATCTTGACGCCATCGCCGCCCTTCACCAGTTCCAGAAGCTGGATGAGATCGTTCTTGCGCTCGATATCGTCGAACAATTGACGCACCCGCTCGATATCGGCCTGGGCCTCCACATTGTCGAGCAGGTTGGCTGTGCCCCGCACGATCAGTACCTTTTCTTCGGTGCGCGGGCCTCCGCTGGAGGAAAGCGGCGACTGGGCCAAAGTCGCCAGGCCTTCCGCCACGATTTTGGCGGTCAGCGAGTCGAGTTCCAGCCGCTCGCTGTCCAGTTGCGCCAGGATTTCGACGCTGGCGTCGTCCAGGGTGCGGCCGCGCAGCCGGGCATTGATATAATTGGTTGCTTCGGCCAGAGCCGAAACCGGCAGACCGGGCGGGGTTTCGATCACCCGGTTCTCCACTTGACCATCCTCGGCGACCATGATCACCAGCGCCTTGCCCGGACCGGCAGCGACGAATTCGACATGCTTGAGGGAACTGTCCTGTTTGGCGGTGACCACCAGCCCGGCGCAGCGAGACAAACCCGACAGCATCTGGGTCGCTTGAGTCAGGACATCTTCCAAATCCTGGCCACTGCGGGTGATGCGCGCTTCGATGACACCCCGCTCCTCGGGCGCCAGATCGCCGATTTCCAGCAGCCCGTCCACGAACAGCCGAAGACCTTTCTCGGTCGGAACCCGCCCGGCGCTGGTATGGGGGGCGTAAAGCAGCCCCATCGCTTCGAGATCGCTCATCACGTTGCGAATGGAAGCGGGCGAGAGGGTGAGCGGCAGGCGCTGCGACAGGGTGCGGGAGCCGACCGGCTCGCCGCTGGTCAGGAAGGCCTCGACCAAATGGCGGAAAACCTCGCGCGGACGCTCCCCCAGCGGCACGGGAAACAGATGGGGCGGGCGGGGGTCGAGAGACAAGTCTTTGAAAGTCCCTTCGTTTTGCGCCAGCGCTCCGGCAGGTTGCATGCGTCCCGGCGCCCCGGTAGGTAACGCCCGCTTTCATCCACTTCAAGGTCATAGAGGCTCCATGCCCCCTTCCACCCCTGTCGGGCTTCGCCCGACCGGGCGCGCCCCGGACCAGATGCGCGCCGTCTCCCTCACACCCGGCTTTGCCGCCCATGCGGAGGGCTCATGCCTGGTCAAGTTCGGCAACACCCATGTGCTGGTCACCGCCAGCCTGGAAGAAAAGGCGCCGCCTTTCCTGAAGGGCTCGGGCAAAGGCTGGGTGACGGCGGAATATGGCATGCTACCCCGCTCCACCCATGAACGGATGCGGCGGGAGGCGGCCGCAGGCAAGCAGTCGGGACGGACACAGGAGATTCAGCGCCTGGTCGGCCGCTCCTTGCGGGCGGTGTGCGACCTTGCCGCTTTAGGGGAGCGGCAGATCACCATCGACTGCGACGTGCTGCAGGCCGATGGCGGCACCCGCACGGCAGCGATCACCGGCGGTTTTGTGGCACTCGCCCAATGCGTTGCGTTCATGAAGAAGGTGGGCATGGCGAGCGCCCCGATCATCAAGGATCATGTCGCGGCGGTTTCCTGCGGGATCGTGAAGGGCATGGCGGTGCTGGACCTCGACTATGAGGAAGATTCGACCGCTCAGACCGATGCCAATTTCGTACTCACCGGGTTGGGCGGGCTGGTCGAGATTCAAGGGACCGCCGAAGGCGCGCCCTTCAGCGAAGATCAGTTGATGGAATTGCTGCGGCTGGCGCGCAAGGGAATCGGCGAGTTGGTCGACCTGCAGAAACAGGCGCTTTCATGAGGAGCAGGGCGTGAAGCTGCCGCGCGGCAGTGTGTTGGTGGTCGCCTCCCATAACCCCGGCAAGGTGCGGGAGATCAAGGCGCTGCTGGGTCCGCATGGAATCGAACCGGTCGGCGCGGCAGAGCTTGGGCTGCCGGAACCGGAGGAGACCGGTTTTACCTTTGCCGCCAATGCCGAGCTGAAGGCGCGGGCGGCAGCCGACGCAAGCGGCCATCCCGCCCTGGCCGATGATTCCGGTCTGGCGGTGGACGCACTGGACGGCGCGCCCGGCATTTATTCGGCGCGCTGGGCGGGACCGGCCAAGGATTTCCGCATCGCCATCGCGCGTGTCGAGAAGGAGTTGAAGGAAAAAACCGTGCGCGATGCCAAGGCGCATTTTGTTTGTGCCTTATCGCTGGCGATGCCACATGGGGAAATGAAAACCTTCCTGGGAGAGGTGCATGGTCGCCTCACCTTTCCGCCGCGCGGGGATAAGGGCTTCGGCTATGATCCGATCTTCATTGCCGACGGCATGGAGCAGACCTTCGGGGAGATCGAGCCGCACCGCAAGCACGCGATCAGCCATCGCGCCAAAGCGTTCGAAAAGCTGCTGCACAGTCATATCTTCGATGAATCGCTGTAGCCAACATCCTTCACAAGTGTCATGGCCCGCAAATGCGGGCCACCCAGGTGACGTCTTGCAAATCTCCAGAAGGATTGGGCGCTGTTTATCCTGCGATATCTGCGCCGCTCTCAACTGGATGGCCCGCCGGAGTGCGGGCCATGACAGTCCGGTTTGGCTGTGAGCTTCGGCATCTATGTCCATTGGCCTTTCTGCGCCGCCAAATGTCCCTATTGCGATTTCAATAGCCATGTCCGTACTGCCTTCGATGAATCGGGCTGGGTCAGTGCCATCGACGCTGAGCTGGACTGGACCGCGGCGGCGCAGGGCGAAGACCGTCCCATCGTCGAGACCATCTTCTTCGGCGGCGGCACACCGTCCCTGATGCAGGGCGCATCGGTGGCGCGCATCCTGGACAAGATCACGCGCAACTGGCG
>DATATP010000042.1:0-2571 GCA_036268715.1 Rhizomicrobium sp.
CTTTCGACGGCGCCTCCGGGCTGGCGAACCTGCTCGCTGACGAGCGGTACAATGTCGTGGCGTTGGGCCCCGGGCTGGGTGTCGGCGGACAGACCCGCGAATTGGTGATGGCGGCGCTAGCGAGCAGCGCCGGAGCGACAAAAAGGGCGATCGTGCTGGACGCCGACGCCATGACGTCCTTCAAGGATGATCCCGACGCGCTGTTCGCCCGGCTTCATGAAAAATGCGTGCTGACGCCCCATGCCGGGGAGTTCGAGCGCCTTTTTCCCCGTCTCCTGGATGACAGTGCCAGCAAACTGGACGCGGCGCGCGCCGCGGCAGCCCGGGCGGGTGCCGTAGTGCTGTTGAAGGGAGCGGACACGGTCATTGCGGCACCGCCATCCCAGGGTGATGGCGGTCATGCCGCGATCAATGCCAATGCCCCACCCGCTCTCGCCACTGCCGGCGCGGGAGACGTGCTGGCCGGGTTTGTCGCCGGGCTGTTGGCGCAAGGCATGCCCGCTTTTGCGGCTGCCGCCGCCGCAGTCTGGCTTCATGGTGACGCGGCCGGCCGTTTTGGCCCTGGCCTGATCGCGGAAGATCTTCCCGAAATACTTCCTGAAGCGCTGACGGGGTTGGCCGATTGCCCTCCAAAAGCGTGTCCATTATAATGGACAAATGGATACTATAGTAGACGAAGAAAACGCCAGAATTTCCCGGCGGATCAAGCTGGAACGAGATGCACGGGGCTGGTCGCAGGGCGGCCTGGCAGAACATTCCGGGGTCGCCAAGGCGACGATCAGCAAGATCGAGCGCCAGGAGATGAGCCCTTCGGCCGGCATTCTGGTGCGGCTTGCAGCCGCCTTCGACCTGACACTGGCAGGGCTGCTTCTGCGCGTGGAAGGCGAGGGCCGGCGCCTGTCGCGCAGCCTGGACCATTCGGTCTGGCGCGATCCAGCCACCGGCTATGTCCGCAAGCAGATATTCAGTCGGCCGGACCATCCGCTGGAGCTGGTGCGGGTCGAACTGCCCCCCGGAAAAAGCGTGGTTTTTCCTGCCTGGTCCTATGCCCATATCCGTCAGCTTGTCTGGGTGCAGCAAGGCGAACTGGTCATCACCGAAGGCGATGTTCGCAACACATTAAACGCGGGCGATTGTCTGGGCTTCGGTCCGCCGTCCAAGGTGACATTCGCCAATGAGGGGGACGAGCCTTGCACTTATGCCGTCGCGCTGGTGCGAACGTGACCGGCGCTGCGGTCATCCATGTCGAGCGCGCATTCGGTCCCACCACCGAGGTGCGCGCCCTGGTCGGCGCGCTTGATACCGAGCTTTCCGCTCTCAGCCCGCCCGAACAGCGGCACGGGCTGGCGCTGGATGCGATTTTCGAGCCGCATGTCCGGTTCTTTCTGGCATACCGCGATGACTTGACCGTCGGCTGCGGTGGCCTCGCGTTCTTTCCCGATTTCGCCGAAGTGAAACGCATGTTTGTGCGGCCCGAAGCGCGCGGCACCGGCGCCGCAGACGCCATCATGGCCAGATTGGTCGGGGCAGCGGCCGAAGCAGGGCTCACGGTTCTGCGGCTGGAAACCGGGGCGAACTTCGCCAGAGCCATCGGCTTCTATCGGCGCTGGGGTTTTTCGCCTTGCTCGATCTTTGAGCCTTACGCGTCAAAGCCGCCGCATACCGTCGCAGCCAGCCTCTTTCTCGAAAGGCTGATCGCATGAGCGACATCGCGGTCCGCCACGCCGCGATGGACGACGCGCCCGCGCTGCTCGACATCTACAATCATTATGTGCGCGAGACGCCGATCACCTTCGATCTGGAGCCGCGCACCCTGGCCCAGCGCCGGGAATGGCTGGCCGGATTTGCGCCGACCGGCCGGTACCGATGTCTGGTCGCGGTGCGCGATGGCGGGGCCATTGGCTGGGCCAGTTCGAGCCGGTTCAAGGAGCGCCAAGCCTATGAGACCAGCATCGAGACCGGCATCTATCTTGCCCCGGGGGAGACCGGGCGCGGGCTGGGGCGCCGTCTTTACGCCGCCTTGTTCGAGGCCCTGAGGGGCGAGGACCTTCACCGCGCCTATGGCGGGGTCACCCAGCCCAATCCCGCTTCCAATCGGCTGCATGAGGCGATGGGCTTCGTCCGGCGTGGCGTGCTGCCGGAAATCGGCCGGAAATTCGGCCGCTACTGGGACGTCGCGTTCTACGTTAAGCCGCTTGGCGACCAGCCCTAGCCTCGCCCAAAAACCCCTGCTATAGGGGCCGACCTTGGCGTGGAATCCTGCGCCGCTTGCGGACATGGCGGAACTGGTCGACGCGCTGGATTTAGGTTCCAGTGATGATACCAAAACAACCAGAAAAATCAAGCAGTTAAACAGGTCATAAAACCAGTGTGACCAATACTGTGTCCAAAGAGTCCGCGCGATTCCAGGCATTTTGAAGAATTCGGGTTTTCGCCGTCCTTGGATGAAGCGGCTCTAAAACGCTGCCCGGCAATTGTCTATCATGACGTTTCATGATACATCATGACGCCGGAGGTTCCTATGTCGTCACAAGCCCGAGAGAAGTTCGCTACCCAGGTTGATCCCGAGAT
>DATATP010000043.1:0-14918 GCA_036268715.1 Rhizomicrobium sp.
CCCGCCTGCATGGGATCAAGCGAAGTGGTTTCGGTGTCGACGGAGATGACACCTTTCTCGCGCGCCCGCGCGATCCATTTGTCGAGTTCGGCCGCGGATATCACAGTCACATAGGCACTGTGATCGATGGGCGCGCGCAACGCCGTCTCCTCGGCCGATGCCGCGGCGGGCGTTTCCAGCAGTGGTGCCGCTGGGGGCGCTGCCACCGAGGCGGCGGGCGCCACGCTCTCGTAATTCTCGATCTTGAAATGCGCCGCTACCCGTTTGGTGATGGTGGAAAATTCCATCGCCTTGAGGAACGCGATCAGGGTCTGCGGGTCCAGTTCCCGCACCGCGAATTCGTGTGGCTGCTCTTTTAGCGGCACCTCACAATCCAAAGTCACCAGCCTCAGGGAGATACGCGCATTGTCGGCATTCTCGATCAGGGTCTCGCGGCGCTTGTTCTGCTTGATCTCGCCCGCGCGCTTGAGCAGCGTCTCGACATCGCCATAGGCGCCAATCAACTCCGCCGCCGTCTTGATCCCGATGCCGCGCACGCCGGGCACATTATCGGTCGAATCCCCGGCCAGCGCCTGCACCTGCACCACCTTGTCGGGCGCCACGCCAAACTTCTCCAGTACTTCTGCCGACGTGATGCGCTTGTTCTTCATCGTGTCGTAAAGCTCGATGGCGCCGTCTACCACCAGCTGCATCAGGTCCTTGTCGGACGAGATGATGGTGGTGCGCGCGCCCGCCTTGTGCGCGGCCCGCGCGTAGGTGGCGATCAGGTCGTCGGCCTCATAGCCTGCCATTTCGACACAGGCGACGCCGAACGCGCGGGTGGCATCGCGCACCAGGGGAAATTGCGGAATCAAATCTTCCGGCGGCGGCGGACGGTGGGCCTTGTAGTCCTTGTAGATTTTGTTGCGGAAGGTCACCTCCCCGGCGTCGAAGATTACTGCCAGATGGGTCGGCACATCGCCGCCCTTCATGTCCTCGAGCAGCTTCCAGAGCATGTTGCAATAGCCCGCCACCGCGCCGGTGGGCAGGCCGTCGGACTTGCGCGACAATGGCGGCAAGGCGTGATAGGCGCGGAACAGATAGCCCGAGCCGTCCACCAGATAGAGATGGTCCCCCTTTTTGAGGGCGCTCAATGCCGGCTGCTCAATGGGTGTGCCCCGCCCCATCCTTCAGGACAAAGCGCCGGTCGCAATACGGGCATTCAACGAAATTCTCGTCGCCCATCTCCAGATAAACGCGCGGATGACCCAAGGTCCCGCCGATTCCATCGCAGGAAACGCGGGTATGATCGACTTCGATGATCTCGGGGGCGAGGGCGGGCATGGCAGGGTTCCTTCGGCGGCGGGATCATAACCTTCCGCATTTTGCCTGCAAGCGACTTTGACGGTAGTTTCCGGGCGATGGTGACCCTCAATCGCATCTATACCAGAACCGGCGATGCCGGCGACACCGGCCTAGGCGACGGCACGCGGCGGCCCAAGCATGATCTACGCATCGCCGCCATGGGCACGGTGGACGAGGCGAACAGCGCCATCGGCGTGGCGCGGCTCAGCGCGGAGGACGAAATGGATGCGATGCTGGCCCGCATCCAGAATGACCTGTTCGACCTGGGCGCCGATCTGAGCGCGCCCGAGGACGGCCGCAAGGCGGAGGGCCGGCTGCGCATCGCCGCGTCCCAGGTGGAACGGCTGGAGCGGGAGATCGACGCGATGAACGCGGCGCTCGCTCCCCTTAACTCCTTCGTGCTGCCGGGCGGCACGAAACTGGCGGCGCATCTGCATCTGGCGCGCGCCATGGCGCGGCGGGCCGAAAGAATGATCACGGAATTGGCGGCGAAAGAAGCGGTCAATTCCCAGGCGCTTGCCTATGCCAACCGGCTGTCGGACCATCTGTTCGTCGCGGCGCGCTGGGCCAACGACAAGGGCGCGCGCGATGTGCTGTGGGTGCCGGGTGGCAATCGGTGAACGCAAAACTGGGCTTGGCGATCATTTCCCTCTTGAAGACCTAGGCGCGTCGATTTTGTTGCCGCTCGCCCAAGCTCGCCGCATTCGTCGCTCGAAATAGTCCACCGGACTATTTCGTTCGCCTTCGAACCGCCCCTCACTCCTCGTGCTTGCGGCCGAAGACAAAGGCGAGAATCACGCCCAGCACGCCGGGAATGCTCCAACCCGGCACCGAGAGCACGGAATAGACGCCATGTGCCAGGAAACCGGGCATATTGTGGTCGGTCCAGGCCTTGAAGCTGTCGAGGCTGCCTTTGTCGAACAAAGCCCAGACATGGGCCACCGAGCGCACCGCGATCTGGCCGCCCCGCTCCAGCGATGTGATGATATCGGCGCCCAGCAGCATCAGCGCGCCCACGATCAGAATAAGGCTGATCAGCCGCATCAACATCGACATGCCGCACCCCAATCGCCCAAAACTGACGGAAGCTACGCCCCGGCCCCTGCAGGCACAAGGAAGTTAATACTTTGTTAAGTATCGGTTGCGCATCCGGATAGCAAAATTTCCAGGGCGCGGGTCCATCTTACAAACAGTCGACATCACGAAGCCGGCAACTTTGATGCCGAACATCGTGGCCCGGCAAATGATCAGCCGCCCACAAATTCTGCGAGCGGCTGATCCATGTCCTGAGGCTATTCAGCCGAGGCGTTCGTCGGTTTCTTGGCAATCTCTTCGCCGGTCGTCTGATCGACCTGCTTCATCGACAACCGCACTTTGCCGCGGTCGTCGAAGCCGAGCAGCTTCACTTTTACTTCCTGGCCTTCCTTGACCACGTCGGACGGCTTGGAGACACGCTGCGTCGCCAGTTCGCTGACATGAACAAGCCCATCCTTGGGACCGAAGAAGTTCACGAAGGCGCCGAAATCCATCACCTTGACGATCTTGCCGTCATAGATCTGGCCGATCTCCGGCTCGGCGGTGAGGCCCTTGATCCACTTCATCGCCGCCTTGATCGATTCGCCATCGGCGGAAGCGATCTTGATGGTGCCGTCATCCTCGACATTGATCTTGGCACCGGTCTTTTCCACGATCTCGCGGATCACCTTGCCGCCGGTACCGATCACGTCCCTGATCTTGTCGACCGGAATCTTGATCTGCTCGATGCGCGGGGCATGCTCGCCAAGCTGGTCGCGGCTATGGCCGATGGCCTTGTTCATCTCGCCCAGGATGTGCAGCCGCCCGCCTTTTGCCTGGTCGAGCGCGACGCGCATGATTTCCTCGGTGATGCCGGCGATCTTGATGTCCATCTGCAAGGAAGTGACGCCGTCCTCGGTGCCTGCGACCTTGAAGTCCATGTCGCCCAGATGATCCTCGTCGCCCAGAATGTCCGACAGCACCACATAACGGCTGCCTTCCAGGATGAGGCCCATGGCGATGCCGGCGGTCGGCTTGGCGATTGGCACCCCCGCATCCATCAGCGCCAGGGACGTGCCGCACACCGTCGCCATCGAGGATGAGCCGTTGGATTCGGTGATCTCGGACACCACCCGGATGGTGTATGGGAAGGACTCCTTGGCCGGCAGCAGTGGATGGATGGCGCGCCAGGCCAGCTTGCCATGACCGATCTCGCGCCGGCCCGGCGAGCCCATGCGGCCGACCTCGCCCACCGAATAGGGCGGGAAATTATAGTGCAGCATGAAGGTTTGCTTGGCGGTGCCTTCCAGCCCGTCGACGAACTGCTCGTCCTCGGCGGTCCCCAAGGTCGTCACCACGATCGCCTGGGTTTCGCCCCGGGTGAACAATGCCGAACCATGCGTGCGCGGCAGCACCCCGACCTCCGCGAGGATCGGCCGGACGGTGGTGAGATCGCGGCCGTCGATTCGGCGCTTGGTGTCCAGCACGGCGCTGCGCATCACATGGGCTTCCACGTCATGCATCAGACGGGAAAACGCTGCGGCCGGCACCCGCCCCTCACCCTCGCCGACATAATCGGCAGCGAGTTTCTTGCGCACCGCGGCGATGACGTCGCGGCGCACATGCTTTTCCTTGATCTGGAAGGCGGCGGCCAATTCGCCGGCGGCCACGGATTTGAGCTTCTCGCGCAGCGGAGCATGGACATCCTCCGGGACGGGACGCGGCTCCTTCGCCGCCTTTTCCGCCAAACGGATGATCGCCTCGATTGCCGCCTGCATCTGCTGGTGACCGAACATCACCGCTCCCAGCATCACCTCCTCGGAGAGCTGCTTGGCCTCGGATTCCACCATCAGCACCGCGTCGCGGGTGCCGGCGACGACAAGATCGAGCGTGGAATTGGCCATCTCGTCGATGGGGGGATTGAGCCTGTATTCGCCGGCAATATGGCCGACCCGCGCCGCGCCGATCGGGCCCAGGAAGGGAATGCCCGAAATGGTAAGCGCCGCGCTCGCGGCCACCAGTGCCACGATGTCGGGATCATTCTCCAGATCATGAGAAAGAACCTGCGCCACCACCAGGGTCTCGTTCTTATAGCCTTCGGCGAACAGCGGCCGGATCGGCCGGTCGATCAGACGGGACGTAAGCGTCTCGCGCTCGGTCGGGGCGCGCTCGCGCTTGAAGTAGCCGCCCGGAATCTTACCGGCGGCGTAATAGCGTTCCTGGTAATTGACGGTAAGAGGAAAGAAATCGATCCCCTCCTTGGGCATGGGCGCGCCAACCACGGTAGCGAGCACAACCGTCTCGCCGTACGTGGCAAGCACCGCGCCGTCAGCTTGGCGCGCGATCCTGCCGGTTTCTAGGGTGAGCGTGCGCCCGCCCCATTCAAAACTTTCCTTGTGTGTGTGAAACATCATTTTTTTCTTTCGTCATTGCCTGCCGCCGGATTACGGCAGACCTTGCTTTCGGGCTGTTCCCGCTTGCGCGGGCGCTCCCTCTTTTTGTCGCTCCCGCTCTCGCGGCCACGACTGCTCCCCTATGGAGCGTGCCTTTGCGCAAGCTCATCCTGCACAAATGCAAAAGCGACGGCGCACGCCTTGGCATGCACCGCCGCAAATTCTGTGAAACCGGACTTCAGCGGCGCAGGCCCAGGCGCGCGATGATCGATTCATAGCGCTTGGGGTCCTTGGCCTTCACATAGTCGAGCAGGCCGCGGCGCTGGGACACCATTTTGATCATGCCCCGGCGGGAATGATTGTCCTTGGCATGGGTCTTGAAGTGGTCGGTCAGATTGGCGATGCGCTCCGAAAGGATCGCGATCTGAACCTCCGGGGAGCCGGAATCGTCTTTGCCGGTCGCGTATTCGGCGATCACTGCTTTTTTGCGTTCAGGGGTAATCATCGGTCATCCATGCTTAAAGGTTGAAGACGCGAAACGGCCGCAGTTCGCCTGCGGCAATTTCGGCCAGCGCCACGGGCCCACCCGCCTCGTCGCGGAGGAATATGGTCAGCCCGGAGAGTTCGCCTTCGGGCAACTCGCCTTTCATCTGCGCAAACAAATTTGCGCGGATGAGGACGGGGTTGCCGCTGCGGAGGCGAACCGTATCTGCGCCACTGACGGCCAGCGCCGGGATGCCGTCCAGCACGGTCGAAAGGGGCCTCAGATACGCAAAAGCGGCGGGACTATGCATAAAAGGGGTCAGGGTTTCCAGAGCGACCGCGTCTTTTTCATCGAGGCCGCCCAGCCGGGTGCGGCGCAGGGCGGAAACATACCCCAGAGTCCCCAGGGCCTGCGCCACGTCGCGCACCCAGGCCCGGACGTAAGTGCCTTTGCCGCAACGGATTTCGAATTCAGCGCTGTTGGGTTCCGCGGCCAATAATCGGGCATCGCGAACCTGTACAAACCGGGGCTCCAACGCGACCTGTTCCCCCTCCCGGGCGAGATCATAGGCCCGCGCTCCTTGAACTTTGATGGCGGAATAGGCCGGCGGAACTTGGCTAAGAGTGCCGGTAAAGCGCGGCAGCAGGGCTTCGATCTGGGCGCGATCCGGGCGCAGCGGGGAAGTGGCGGTCACGGCGCCCTCGGCATCGTCGCTGTCGCGCGCCTCGCCCCAGGTCGCGGTGAAGCGGTAAGTTTTCTCCGCATCCATCGCAAAGGGAACAGTCTTGGTCGCTTCGCCAAGCGCGATGGCGAGTATGCCGGTCGCCATCGGGTCGAGCGTGCCGGCATGCCCCGCCTTCTGGGCATCGAAGATGCGGCGCACTGCGGCAACCGCCTGGGTGGAAGTCATCCCCTGCTGCTTGTCCAGGACGACCCAGCCATGCACGGGCTGGCCTTTTTTACGCCTTCCCATCGTACACCGGCTTTCTTCCCCCGCTGCGCGTCAGCGCAGGGCGGGGAGAGATGGCCGCTGCGCGAGAGCGCGTAGCGGCCAGAGGGGAGAAACAAAAATCAAGCATCGTCGTCATCCGACGACGATGCAAGGTCTCGCTGGACTTCGGGCGAGTTCAGAATGGTTTCGATCTTCTGCGCTTCGGCGAAAGATTGATCTTCGACGAAGCGCAGCTCCGGAGTGAATTTGATGGCGATGCGCTTTCCCATTTCGCCGCGCAAAAATCCCTTGTGGCGGTTGAGCGCCGTGACGATGGTCTGTGCATTCTTTCCGCCCAGGGGTTCGCAATAGACTGTGGCATAACGCATGTCCCCACTCGGCCTCACCTGGGTCACGGTAACCGAAACGCCTTCCAGATCGGGATCACGGATGTCGCTGCGGGCCAGGATTTCCGACAGGGCGTGACGCAGCATTTCCCCGACCCGAAGCTGACGTTGCGAAGGCCCTCCCTTGATATGCGAGCCATCGCGGCGGGCGCGGCGCGCTGAAGGACGGTCGTGGGACGGGCGGTGCATGTTCAGGTCTCCGGATATCCCAGCCGCGCCACGAAAGGGGCGAGCAAAGGCAGAATGGGGGCGAGTTGCGGGCGATAGCGGCGCCACTGACCCAGCCCGGCGGCGGAAAGACCGCGCGCGACCTGGGCGCTGGACGGCGTGTCGATGTTCTGGGCCCGGGCTTGGGCGGCGAAGTTCTCCATTTCACTGCGGAATTCCACGCCCAGGAATTCGCACAGGCGCCGCGCTTGGCCCCTGAAATCGGCGATCAGATGTTCGTGACGGGTTTCCAGCATGTCGAGCGCGAGCTTCTCCCGATAGATGGCGATCAAATCCATGACCGCCGCATAATAGGCGGCAGTGCTGTCGAGGGAAGTGAACTCGAACATGCCCGTGTTCATCCCGAAGCGGCGGCGGAAGCAGGACAGCACCACGTCGCGCGGATCACGCAAGGCGAACACAATTTTTGCCGAAGGAAACAGCCGGGCGATCAGCGGCAAGAACACCGCGTTGAGCGGCATCTTGTCGATGAAAACGGGTTTGGAAGGCATCGGCCCCGCTTCCGCGACGCGATTCCAATAAGCCGCGCGCCAGGGCGCGAGATCGGCATCGCAAAGCGCGGCGAGACGATCCAGGTCTTCGTTCGCGCCGAAGAATTCCGCTGCCGAGTCGGCAAGACAGGCGCGCTCTTCCATCGCCTCCATATCGGGATGGGCGGCAAGCACCTGCTCCAGCAAAGTCGTGCCGGAACGGGGAAAGCCCACCAGGAACACATGCGTGCGCGGAGCTGGTGGTTTGATGGCATGCCACGGGGCAGGCTCGGCATCGCGGAAGTAATCGACGAGCCGCCGCTCCCGCGCCTGCGCGCTTTCGCCTCTCATCAGCGGGGCATAGGCGCTGCGCAAGGTGGACTTGGCGGCGCTGTAGGCAGCAAAGGCTTCGGCGGGCTTGTCCTGCGCATCCAGGATATCGCCCGCCAGCCCATGCACGATGGCAAGATTGACCGCCGAGAGATCGGGTATCTGCAGCAAGATGTGTATCTGCGCTTCGGCGGCAGTCAAATCCTTCTCTTCCAGCGCCGCCATCGCCAGGGCGATATGCGCCACCGGCTCACGCGGATCGATCCGTATCGCGCGCATCGCCCACTCGCGCGCCGCGCCGGTCTCGCCACGCTGCGCTGCCAGGACCGCCAGCCGCGCCAGCGCCTCGGCATGGGTAGGCACCAGCGCCACGGCGCGCTCGAAACCGGCGCGCGCTTCGTCCAGCGCGCTCAAGTCTTCCAGCGCCATCGCCTTGTTGAAATGAAGCCGCGCATCCGGCGCGATGGCGAGCGCGGCATCGAATACCGCCACCGCCTCGCGTGACCGGCCCAGCCTCGTCAGGCATTGGCCCAGCGCGTCCAGCACCCCGACATGGCGCGGCGCCAGTTCGCGGGCGCGGATCAGAAGCGGTAGCGCGGCCGCATTGTCACCGCCGCCCATGCGCTTCAATCCGGCCAGCGACAGCAAGGTGGGATGCTCGGCGCCTGCCGCCACCGCCGCCTCGCTAAGGCGCATGGCACGCGTCATGTCGCCGGCGCGCAAGGCCGCTTCGACATCCTCTAGACGCGTCATGCCGGAAAGCGATCCGGATCCAGCCACTGCCATGACTCACCCGAGAGAAGAGGACGCCAGCGCTCAGAGCGCGCGCTGGATGGTTTCGACCTCGAAACACTCGATGACGTCGCCCTTCTGCATGTCCTGATAATTGGCGAAGGCCATGCCGCATTCCTGGCCGACCTGCACTTCGCGCACTTCGTCCTTGAAGCGCTTCAGGGTCGAAAGCTCGCCCTCGTGGATCACGACATTGTCGCGGATCAGCCTGACCTTGGCGCCGCGCCGCACCACGCCTTCGCTGACCTTGCAGCCCGCCACCTTGCCCACCTTGGAGATGTTGAACACTTCCAGGATTTCGGCATTGCCGAGGAATTTCTCACGGATTTCGGGGGTCAGCATGCCCGACAGGGTTGCCTTCACGTCATCCACGACATTGTAGATGATGGCGTAATAACGAATCTCTACGCCTTCGCGCTTGGCTCGCTCGCGCGCCTGGTTGTTGGCGCGCACGTTAAAGCCGATCACGCCAGCGCCCGACGCATGCGCCAGGATGATGTCGCTTTCGGTGATGCCGCCGACGCCTGCCTGCAGGAACTGCACCCCGACCTCGTCCGTCTCGAGCTTGGCCAGCGCGCCCTGGATCGCTTCCGCCGAACCCTGCACGTCGGCCTTCAGCACCAGTGGCAGCAGTTTCTTCTCGCCGGTTTCGCGGGTCTTGAGCAGTTGGTCCAGGGTCTGGCGCGAGGAACTGGCTTGGCGCGACTCACGCCGCTTGCGGGCACGGTATTCCGCGACTTCGCGGGCGCGCGCTTCATTGTCCACCACCACCATCTCGTCGCCCGCTTCCGGGGGCGCCGACAGGCCCAGCACTTCGACAGGCACGGACGGCCCCGCCCATTTCACGGTCTCGCCACGGTCATTCTGCAACAGCCGCACCCGGCCCCATTCCGCGCCTGCGACCACGATGTCGCCTACCCGCAAGGTACCGCGCTGCACCAGCACGGTTGCCACCGGGCCGCGGCCCTTGTCCAGCTTGGCCTCGATGACCGCACCCTCGGCGGCGCGGCCGGCATTGGCACGCAGGTCCAGAAGTTCGGCCTGTAACAGGATCGCCTCTTCCAGCTTGTCGAGATTGATGCCCTTGGTGGCGGACACTTCGACGGCCTGGGTCTCCCCGCCCAGGTCCTCGACCTGGATTTCATGCTGCAGGAGTTCAGTCTTCACCCGCATCGCATTGGCGTCGCCCTTGTCGATCTTGTTGACCGCGACGATGATCGGTACCCCTGCCGCCTTGGCGTGGGCGATGGCTTCCACCGTCTGGGGCATGACCCCGTCATCGGCGGCGACCACCAGGATCACCAGATCGGTGACCTGGGCGCCGCGCGCGCGCATCGCCGTGAAGGCGGCATGGCCGGGTGTGTCCAGGAAGGTGATCTTCTGGCCGGACTTCAATTGCACCTGATAGGCGCCGATATGCTGGGTGATGCCGCCGGCCTCGCCCGCGACCACATCGGTCTTGCGCAGCGCGTCGAGCAGCGAGGTCTTGCCATGGTCGACATGGCCCATCACGGTGACAATCGGGGCCCGCGGCGTCATTTCCGCGGCTTCGTCGTCGGCGCCGATCAGCCCTTCCAGCACGTCGCTTTCCGCAACGCGCTTGACGGTGTGGCCATACTCGGCGGCCACCAGTTCGGCGGTGTCGGCGTCGATGATGTCGTTGGGGGTCGGCGTCATGCCGTTTTTCATCAGCACCTTGATGACGTCCACCACCCGGCGCGCCATGCGGTTGGCAAGTTCGCTGACCGCGATGGTTTCTGGAATCGTGATATCGCGCGGACCGGCGGGACCGGCAGGCTGCTGCTGATGGCCTTTGTTCACGCGCTGCAGGTGACGGCGATAGGAGGCGACCGAGCGCATGCGCTCGTCATCGCCTTCCAGGGCGCGGGTAACGGTGAGTTTGCCGCGGCGGCGCTCGCCTTCGGCTTTTTTGGGGGCCGGTGTCTTGGCCGGCACCAGCTTGCCGCCGATCTTCTTGGCGGGCGCTTCTTCTTCCTCTTCATTTTCCAGACGGCGGCGGCCGGGTTCGGCGGGTGTTTCGGCAGGCTTGACCTCCAGACGGCGGGCGGCCTCCTGCTCGGCGCGCTTTTTGGCGAGCTCGTCGGTCGCCTTGCGCGCTTCCTCTTCGATCTTGCGCTTTTCGGCGGCGGCGCGTTCGACTTTCAGCTTTTCTTCTTCGACGGTCCGGCGGCGAGTTTCATCCTCGGCGCGGGAACGAGCTTCGGCATCGGACAGACGCGCATCCGCCAGCGCGGCGGCACGGCGGGTCTTTTCCTCCTCCGACAACTGGCGCAGCACCACACCGCTGGGACGCGGCACACTGGATGCCGTGGATTTGGCTTCCTCTCCCCGAACGGGTTTGGCCGGCGCGGATTTTTCCACGCTCTTGGTCTGGACCGGTGCGCCCAGGGTGCGCTTCTTCTCGACCACGACCGCCTTGGTGCGGCCATGACTGAAGCTCTGCTTGACGGTCGAGGTTTCCGTCTTCTTCAGAGACAGCGTCTTGCCCGGACGCTTGGTGTCTTCGGTATCGCTCATGACTTACTTTCGTTTTTGCTCGCGTTTGCTCGCGGGCTTTCGTTCCGGGCGCGCAAGCCGGGCTCGCGAAAGCCTGCGAGCCGCTCCGCATCAAACAATAGCCGTTCCGCCAGGCCGCCCGGCTGAACGGCGGCATGTACCACATTCTCGCGCCCCAGCGCCAAGCCCAATTCGGCGCCGCTCAGCGCCTCGATTTCGCCGCAGTCGAGCCCCAGCCGGCGCGCGGCGGCACGAAGCTTGCGCTTGCCGTCCGGTGCGCCTTCGGACGCTTCGATCAGCACAAGCGGGGGCCTTAATCCTTCCAGCGCGCGCAGCACATTGTCGAAACCCAACGTCAGCGCGCCGCCACGCCGCGCGAGCCCCAGATCGCCCAGCATACGCGCCACCAGGGCTTTTTCCGCGCGGGCGGGAAGATCGGACGCGGCGGTCACATTGGCTTTCGCGGCGCGCGCGAAAAGTTTTTTTTCAACCGCCTGAGCGATCGCTTTGGCAGACGCCGTCACCCAGAGGCCACGCCCCGGAAGTTTCGCCGCCGCGTCGGGCACCACCACGCCGTCAGGCCCCGCGACAAAGCGGATCAAACGATGGGCGGCCATCACCTCGCCCGTCACGATGCAGCGGCGCTCGCGCGGTTCCTTATTGCCCCCTCTGCCTTCGTCGGCCGAACAAGCTATGACATCTCTCCCGCCAGCACGCTGGCGCGTGCGCGGGGGAGTGGGGTTGGTGTTCGCGTCCGATTTGCGCGCCACTGCGGTCATCAGGCCTCGCTGGTCTCCGTCACGCCTTCCTCGGCGGGTTCTTCCTGCGCCACGGGTTCCTCGATCCAGCCGATCTTGACCCGCGCCTTCATCACAATGGCACTGGCATCGTCGCTGGTCAGGTTGAAGCCTTCCAGCGCGCCCGGAACCCGCACCCGCTCCTTCTCCTTGTTCTGCTCGTAATAGCCAATCAGGTCGTCGCTGGCGCAGCCGGCCAGATCGTCCAGGGTCTTGATGTCATGCTCGCCCAGCGCCACGGCCATCGCGGGGGTCACGCCTTCGACTTCCAGGACCGCGTCCTCGACGTCCAGCGCCTTGCGCTTGTCGTCCATTTCCTTGTTGCGCGCTTCGATGAACTCGACCGCGCGGCTTTGCAGTTCCTGGGCGGTTTCCTCGTCGAAAGCTTCGATCTGGGCAAGTTCCCCCAGATCGACATAGGCGACATCCTCGATGGTCGCGAAGCCTTCCGAGGCGAGCAGTTGGGCCACGGTTTCGTCCACGTCGAGCGATTCCATGAACAGCTTGGTGCGCTCGTTGAATTCCTTCTGCCGGCGTTCGGATTCCTCCGCCTCGGTCAAGATGTCGATCTGCCAGCCGGTCAACTGGGAGGCGAGGCGCACATTCTGGCCGCGCCGGCCGATACCCAACGACAATTGCTCGTCCGGCACCACCACTTCGACCCGGTGGGTGTCTTCGTCCAGCACCACTTTGGTCACCTCGGCGGGCGCCAGAGCATTGACGATGAACGTCGCATGCTCAACCGACCAGGGAATGATGTCGATACGCTCGCCCTGCAACTCCTGCACCACCGCCTGCACGCGCACGCCGCGCATGCCGACACAGGCGCCGACCGGATCGATCGAGGAATCACTGCTGATGACCGCGATCTTGGCCCGGCTGCCGGGATCGCGCGCGACCGCCTGGATCTTGATGACACCGTCATAGATTTCCGGCACTTCCTGGGCGAACAGCCGCACCATGAATTGCGGATGCGAACGCGACAGGAAGATTTGCGGGCCCCTCGCTTCGCGGCGCACATCATAGATATAGGCGCGGATGCGGTCGCCGGCCCGGAAGCTCTCGCGCGGGATCATCTCGTCGCGGCGCACCACCCCTTCGGCTTTTCCCAAGTCCACCACCACCGAGCCGAATTCGCTGCGCTTGACCACGCCATGCACGATCTCGCCGATCCGGTCCTTATATTCGTCATACTGGCGCTCGCGCTCGGCATCGCGCACCTTCTGCACGATCACCTGCTTGGCGTTCTGGGCATTGATGCGGTTGAAATCGACCGGCGGCAGGGTCTCGGCGATGATGTCGCCGACCTGGGCGTCGGGATTGCGGCGGCGCGCCTCGTCCAGCCCGATCTCGGTCTTGTCGTTGTCGACCTGTTCCACGACATGCAGATAGCGCGAGACATGGGTCTCGCCGGTCTTGGGATCGATATCGACCTTGATATCGTTTTCGGTGCCGTAATGGGCTTTGGCGGCGCGCTGCATCGCCTCCTCCATCGCGGTCAGGACCACCTGCTTGTCAATGGATTTGTCGCGCGCGACCGCGTCGGCGATCTGCAACAATTCGAGCCGGTTTGCGGCTACGGGGGCTGCCATGTCTTTCTCCTCTATCAACGCTTGCGCGTTTTCAAATCTTCTTGAACGAGCTTGTCGGTGAGAACCAGCTTGGCGTTGGCCACGCTGCGGAACGGGAATTTGACGTCCTTGCCATCGGCGCGGACGACGATGTCGCTGCCATCGAGCCCAAGCAGGGTGCCGCGAAAGCGTTTGCGGTTCTCGATAACGGTGTGGAGTTCGATCTTCGCCTCATGCCCCGACCAGCGCGCGAAGTCGCTCACGCGCGTCAGGGGCCGGTCGATGCCGGGGGAGGACACTTCGATCTCGTAATCGCCCTCGACCGGGTCTTCGCGTTCGATAAAGTCGAGCAAGACATGCGACAGTTCGGTGCAGCCTTCCACATCCATGCTGCCATCGGGGCGTTCGGCCATGACCTGGAGCGTGCGGCTCGCCCCGCCCATGATGCGCAGACGCACAAGCTTGAACCCCGCCTTTTCGATGACGGGTTCGAAGACCGGCTCCAGATGCTGCGCGGCGGTGATGATGGTCGAAACTCCTATGGCCTCAAGCAGCGAAGCGGCAGGCCAAAACTACAGTTCTTTGCCCGCGGCGATCTTGCGACCGCCACACAACAGGTCATGTTGTTTGGGATGGCAGCTATTTACGCTCGGCCGCTGGGATGTTCAAGACCCGGTGACGATTAATGATGCCGGACGGGCGAGATCGAAACGCTCACTTCGCCGCTGGCCACCGCCTTGTCGATTTCCTTCTGGCGGGCGACGCGGGCCTGCTGGCGGGCGACGCGGGCCTGGTCGGCCTGGGCCTTTTCCAGCTTGGCGAACGGCGAAGGCAACAGCAGGATACCGACCATCACCAGGGTCAAGAGGATGGCGACGCCGATGACACCAAGATCGCCCGCGTGGGTGCCATAGATGCTCCGCTCCGGCAGCTCGTCCTCGACGGGTTTATGCGACATCGGGGCATTTTATCCCGCCCGCGCGGGCGAAGATAGGCGGACAAATCTCAGATAGACCGGCGGCCCCTTGATCGCCTTTTTCTCGTAACGGGTGGGCGGCCAGTCGGCGGGCCGGTTTTTCCAGTCAGACGGCCCCTCCGCCAGCCACAGGAAGGCCGGATGGGCCATCAGCCGTTCCAGGGCATAAGGCAGATAGGATTTGTCGTCGGTGGCGAAGCGCAGTTCCGCCCCCGGTTTCAGCACCCGGGCCAGGCGGTCCAGCATGTCCATCTGGATGAAGCGGCGCTTGTGATGGCGGGTCTTGGGCCAAGGATCGGGGAACAGCAGAAAGAACCGCCCCAGGCTGGCGGCGGGCAGGGCATCGATGACATCCCGCCCGTCTCCTTCATAGATGCGGACATTGGGCAGGGGCTGTTCGCAAAGTTTGGTCAGCAGCTTGGCCACGCCCATTTCATAGGGTTCCGCCCCGATCAGCCCCACATCCGAACGCTGTTCAGCCTGCCATACGAGGTGCTCGCCGGCACCAAAACCCACCTCAAGCCAGATTTCCTGAATGGCGTCCCCGAACACCGATCTGGGATTGGCGCCCGGCTGATAAGTCAGTTCCTGTAACAGCGTTCGGCGAAGTTCGGCCTGGCGGGCGGACAATTTGGGGCCTTTGCGGCGGCCATACAGGCTGGGC
>DATATP010000044.1:0-8537 GCA_036268715.1 Rhizomicrobium sp.
GCCTGCCATCCACCAGGATGGGGAGTTGCGGATGAACCAAAGACGCAAAGTCCAGATGCGCCGCGTCGGGCCTAGGAAAAGCCGGGTGAAGCTCGGTAAGCGCACTTTGCTGTTGTTCATCATTCTGACGATAATTGCCGGCTATTGCGGGATCGTTCTGAATGCCGAGCTAGAAGGAGGACAGTTTCCCTTTTGAGAAGGGTGGTGATCCAAAGCTAGGGCACAATATCCAGGACCAGGGAAACGGGCGTTCTGACATGCGACTGCGACCTCGTAAGGATGGTCCGGTTCGCAGCGGTGGGATCGACTCCTCGGATTTAAGATAGGGCGCAGAACAGACGCGGAACAGCATGGCGCGGGGCAATGCGCACGGAAATTTTTCCGCCCACGAAATATTTAAACTGTTGCCACCAGTGTTGCCAAAAACGCAAAAAGCCCGATTTCTCGGGCTCCCAATTATCTCATAAGTCTTTGATTTTAAATGGCTCCCCGGGCCGGATTCGAACCAGCGACCAACCGGTTAACAGCCGGTTGCTCTACCACTGAGCTACCGAGGAACGCGGAGGCGGTGTCTAGCCCAGCATCCGCCGCAAAACCAGCGGAAAAATTCACCTGTTTCCTGGCGGATGTGGTGATTCCCCCAAGAAAAATGAGGCCGGGTGGTTAGCCCGGCCCCAAGGCGTTGGGTAATGGTGGGGTGTCTTCAAGGAAGACGAGCGGGAGGATGGCCCCGCAGGGTTAATAAAATCTTAATCACGCAGGATTTTTTGAAAAAAGTTCCGTTTGGCTTTTCAATTGTTTCGCAATGCACGGCAAACCGCATAGATTTATGCCATGAAAAACCACATCGCCCTACTCGTACTTGTGTTGGTCGCCTCGCCTGCCGCGGCCGAACGGCAATCCTGGCAGACGACCCATCAGGCCACCCGCTTCGAGGACGTCGTCCAGATGTCGGCCTTCGCCGACGCCGACAAGGGCCCTGACCGGATGAACCTTTATTGCGACAGCAGCAACGGCTTCCGGTTACTTATCTTCCCCAAGCGTTTCGTATTGAGCGAGGGCGAGACCAAGATCACCCTCAAGATCGATGACCGGCCGCCTGTTGTCATGGAGGCCAACGCCTTTGCCGATGACGATGGCGGCAAAGCGCCGGACACCGATGTGGTGGTGCCGCTCAATACCGATCTCGTGGAGCGGGCGATCGGGGCGGCCCAGCATGTCACGGTGCATTACGCCCCTCCCGGCGTTCCGGCGGCGGACGCCTCTTTTACCTTCGAGAATTTGGCCTCAGGCCAAGCCGAGATGCTGAAAGTATGTCCGGTTGGCCGCTAAGGGTTGTAAGAAGTGTTTACACCTTTTAGGAGGCCCACCTCCAACCCGTTGATTTTATTGGAGGGCGCCTGCTGGCTTAGCTTTTGCTTGTCCGTTAAGGTTAATCGGGGGTGGCGATGAAATATCTGGCGGTTGCAGTCGTGAGCCTGGCCTTCGCCACCGGCGTGCAGGCGGATGTGCTTTACGACAGTACGACGGATAGGGCCGGTGCTGGCGTTGGTGTTTCTTCGGAGGGACCGCTGGCCAATTCCTTCTCAACCAACAGTTTGCCGCCGCTCACATTCAACGACCTGAAGCTCGGCCTGAATGTCGTCGATCTCGATACCAAGATCGGCAAAAGCATCACCGTGAACCTGCTTGGGACCGTCGGCGGTGATATGCCTGGCGCGCTGATCCAGCAACTCGGTGTGATCGATGATAACGATCCGGAGTTGAGCGGCGCTTTCAGCCTTTACGATCTGCCCGTCACATTGCTGAACCCGCTTGATCCCACCACCCGCTATTGGATCGAGCTGACGACAGCGACCGACAGCGGCATCAATTGGGAATTCGAGAATAGCGATGCAGGCGTCGGGACGGCGGGCGAGTGGTCCGCGACCACGGATGGAGTTTTCGCCAACACGCCGGATAACGGTCCTTTCGTGATGATGCTCCAAAACATCGGCGCGCCCGAGCCAGTAACGATTTCCCTGCTTGGCGCAGGCTTGATCGGTGCAGCCGTACTGCGCCGGCCCAAGGCGAAATAGCAATTTCGAAAGGGAAGGCCATGGTCGGGAACGCTGCGTGCGCGGCACGCGATCATCGTGAATTGCTAGCATAGCGCGCCGCTGCGGCTATTCGGCCGCCATCGCATATGCGCCGGCTGCCTCTGACATGTTGTTTGAAGGCGAGCGCGGCTCTTGCGATTGGAGTGGACATTCCGTGCGATTTTCGGCGCGCGTGGCCGCGCGCTCTTCCAAAGCAACGGCGCACGCCAAAGGTCGTGCGCATCGTCGAAATTGCGGGGCATTGCGGTTCCATTCCCGGGAAACTTTGTGTCGGGAAGCTCGTTTCGTCTTGCAGGGGGCAGTCCGCCGCGCCTTGGAGGTCAAAATGACCGTATTACAGTACGAAGCCCCCGGCAGAAATTTCGGCGCCGTGGTTGCCGCATTCGCCGTCGGGCTTATTGTTGGTGGGGCCGCCGTGTTTGGCTATATGGAACACAGGCCGGCCACTGCGCCGCTTGTGACAACCGCCGTCGTGCCGGGGCAAAGGGTTGGTGCCGAGCCGGCAGCCCGAGCGCCAGCCGCTGCCGCCAAAGCTGCTAGATACCAGGATAACGGTCAGCCTGCGCGAACCGGCATGGACCCTAACGCGGTGCCACAGCCCCAACCCCCGGTGCCGCCGGCAAGTGGGGAATCAGCGCCAGCGCAACAGTCACCGGCACAGCAATAGGCAGAGTGTAGGTCAACTCGAATGCGGCCGGCTGGGCCGTGGCAGGTTCTCACCATGCGCGCCCGCGGCAGATAGGGTTGTTGGAGGCCACGCCCGGAATTGAACCGGGGTACGCGGTTTTGCAGACCGCTGCGTCACCACTCCGCCACGTGGCCGTCCGGTCCAAGCGGGCCGAAGCGAGGGGCGGCCTATAGCAGATCGCAGCAGAAAGCACCTAGCTTTTCTTACGGGCGCGGCGAGTTGGAAAACTGCTGCCCCCCCGCGTGGGTGGGGACCTGTTTCTGGGCCCGAACGAGCGAAGCGAATTGAAGCCCGCGTCCTTAGGCTCGGCGGGGATCAACTTGGCGCCACGGCTCGACAAAGGACAACCCCGCCGCGTTGTCACCTGCGAAGACGCGCCCTATAAGCCGCGAATAGCCACGGGAGCCGCCATGTCCGAATCCGCCCGCTTCAACATGATCGAAACCCAGATCCGCACCAGCGCGGTAACCGATCCGCGTGTCTTGGGGGCGATGGGGGCGGTGCCGCGGGAGCGGTTTGTGCCAACCGCACGCAAAGCACTCGCGTACGCCGATGTGCCGGTAGAAGTGGCGCCCGGCCGCTATCTGCTCGATCCGCGCAGCTTCGCGAAATTGTTGCAGCTCGCCCGCATCACTGCGGAAGACCGCATCCTGGATGTGGGCTGCGCCACCGGCTATTCATCCGCCGTGCTGGCGCGCATGGGCCGGGAAGTCGTGGCGCTGGAGCAGGATGCCGATCTGGTGCGTATCGCCAGCGAACTGCTGGCCGGTACCCCTGGGCGGGTCGAAGTCGCCCAGGGCGCTTTGATCGAAGGCTTCAAGGCCGCGGCGCCTTACGATGTGATCTTCATAAATGGGGCGATCGAGCAGATACCCGACACGCTGCTCGGCCAATTGGGCGAGGGCGGCCGGCTGGTGACGGCGATGCGTGAAGCGGGCCACGCGCGCGCCTTTCTGTTCCTTAAAGAGCATGGCAGCGTCGGCCGGCGGCCGGATTTCGATGCCGAGGTGCCGCTGCTGGCGGGGTTCAAAAAAGCGATCGGGTTCGTCTTTTAGAGCGGCAAATCACGGGTTTGGGCGGAAACCTTAACTTCCTCTTTGCCTTGGACCGGACACTATCCTAGGGTGGAAGTCGCTGAAGGCGTCCGGAGCAGAGCATGTCGAATCCCCAGCACGAACCGACCATGGAGGAAATTCTCGCTTCCATACGCAAGATTATCTCGGAAGATTCGCCCGAGGCCGTGGGCCCTGCGCCGGTCGCCGCGGCGCCCACTCCCCAGCCGGTGCCTCAGCCCGAGCCGGAACCCGAACCGGACGATGTGCTGGAGTTGACGCAGGAGGTCGCTCCCGGGCCCGCATCGGTGCACGCTGTGCCCACCCCCGAGCCGGAGACCGTAGCCGCACCCGTGCAGCCGGAAGAACCGGAACAGGATGTGGAGTTCAAGACCGTCGAGCCTGCGCCCGAACCCGAACCTGCGTCCGCCTCGCCTGCGCATGAAGGAATTTTCTCCGATCGCACCCGCAAGGCGATGGAAGATACCTTCGCGAATATTCCCACCATTCCACAGCCTGAACCTGCACCGCGACCGGCCACTGCGGATGTGTTCGGTCCGGCGCACGGTCCCACTCTGGAATCGGTTTTTGAAAAGGCGGTCAGCGAAAGCTTCGAACCGGTGCTGCGCAAATACTTGGCCGACAACGCCGCCGGCGTGATCGAGGGCATGAAGCCGGTGATCCGCGAATGGATGGACGAGCATTTCCCGGCGCTGTTGGAAGGGGCTGTGCGCGCTGAAGCCGAGCGGGTGGCGCGGTCGCATATAAAACGCTGAGCCAGAAGTCTGGTCGTTGCGTTTTCAGCGCATGTCATGGCCGGTCTCCGAGCCGGCCATCCATCGGAGCCACTGCGGTGGATGGTGGGTCAAGCCGGGCCATGACAGGTTTGGGCATCGACCCCGGCTTTGCGGAAGCTCTTGACCTCGCCAACAAAAAGCCGGAAAGGCTCCGGCGATTTTCAGGTTCGCCATGCTCGACAAGACCTTCAATCCCGCCGATGTCGAAGGGCGCATCTACGCCCAATGGGAAACCTCGGGCGCGTTCAAGCCGGGGCGCAGCGGCCAACCTTTCTCCATCGTCATTCCACCGCCCAACGTGACCGGGCGGCTGCATATCGGCCACGCTCTCAACAACACCTTGCAGGACATCCTGGCCCGCTTCGAGCGCATGCGCGGCAAGGATGTTCTGTGGCAGCCGGGCACCGATCATGCCGGCATCGCCACCCAGTTGATCGTGGAGCGCCAGCTCGCCGAGCGGCAGATGAGCCGCGTCGGCCTGGGGCGGGAAAAATTCCTGGAAGAAGTATGGAAGTGGAAGGCCGAGTCCGGAGGCGCGATCGTCGAACAGCAACGGCGGCTTGGCGCCAGCGCGGACTGGAGCCGCGAGCGCTTCACCATGGACGAGGGGCTCAGCCGCGCCGTCACCAAGGTATTCGTCGAACTTTACCGCCAGGGTCTGATCTACAAGGACAAGCGGCTGGTGAACTGGGACCCGCGCCTGCAGACGGCGGTGTCAGACCTGGAAGTCGAAAATATCGAGGTCAAGGGTCATCTCTGGCACATCCGCTATCCGGTCGAAGACAGCGACCAATTCATTACGGTCGCCACGACCAGGCCCGAGACCATGCTGGGCGACACGGCGGTGGCGGTGCATCCCGACGATGCGCGTTACAAGGCGTTTGTCGGAAAGATGGTTGTGTTGCCGTTGACGGGACGGATGATCCCGATCATCGCGGACGCATATTCCGATCCGGAGAAGGGCACCGGCGCGGTCAAGATCACGCCGGGCCATGACTTCAACGATTTCGAGGTCGGCAAGCGCCACAAGCTGCCGCTCATCACCATTCTCAACAAGGACGGCACATTAAATAGCGATGTGCCCGCGCCTTATCGCGACCTGAGCCGCGAGGATGCGCGCAAGAAAGTCGTCGCCGATCTGGAAGCGATGGGACTCCTGGAAAAGACCGAAGCCATTACCCACGCCGTGCCGCATGACGAAAAGACCAAGACGGTGGTGCTGGAGCCGTTCCTCACCGAGCAATGGTACCTGAATGTCGAGCCGCTGGCGGCCAAGGCGATCGCGGCGGTGGAGCAGGGTGAAACGAAATTCGTGCCCGCCAACTGGGCCGATGTGTTCTTCGGCTGGATGCGAAACATCCGCCCCTGGTGCATCAGCCGCCAGTTGTGGTGGGGACACCAGATACCGGTTTGGTATGGCAGGAAATTGCAAGAGGATACGTTGGGCCTCGGTCATAGAACTGCTGCGTTTCAGACCGAACCTTTTTGCGCTCGTGACGAGGGAGAGGCGATAAAGCTTGCCGAAGAATATTATGGTGAAAAGGTTACAATCGTAGACCAGACGCCCGCGTATGCTAGTGCTCAACCTGCACACTACGATGTGGTTGATCGACAAAGCATAGCGCAGATTTGGCGCGAAGAGGACGTTCTCGACACCTGGTTCTCCTCGGCGCTCTGGCCTTTCTCAACCATGGGCTGGCCGGACGAGACTGCGGAGCTAAAAAAATTCTATCCCACCAGCGTGCTGGTCACGGCCTTCGACATCATCTTCTTTTGGGTCGCGCGCATGATGATGATGGGCACGCATTTTCTGGGTGATGTGCCGTTCAGGACTGTCTTGATCCACAACCGGGTGCTGGACGAAGCGGGCGCCAAGATGAGCAAGACCAAGGGCAACGTGGTCGATCCGCTCACACTCATCGATGCCTATGGCGCGGATGCCCTGCGCTTTACCTTGGCGCAGGCGGCGGGACAGAATCGCGACATGCGCATCGGTCCGACGCGGGTCGAGGGTGGGCGCAATTTCGGAACCAAATTCTGGAACGCCGCGCGTTTCTGCGAGATGAACGCTTGCATCACCGTGCCGGGTTTCGATCCGGCGTCGGTCACACTGACGGTCAACCAATGGATCGTTGCAGAGACTGCGCGCACCGGCGCGGGCATCACCGCCAGCCTGGAGGCGCTGCGCTTCAACGAGGCAGCCGACACGGCTTATCACTTCGTCTATGACGTGTTCTGCGACTGGTATCTGGAAATCGCCAAGCCGGTCTTCCAGCAGGGCGCCGATGCCGACAAGATCGAAACCCGCGCCACCGCGGCGTGGGCGCGCGACACCATCCTGGCGTTGCTGCATCCCTTCATGCCCTTCATTACCGAGGAGCTTTGGGCACGCACCAGCGAGAAGCCGCGCGGGAGCATGCTGATCCTGGTGGCGTGGCCCGATCTCGGCAGCCTTCCAAAATTCGAGGAGGCCAGCCGCGACATGGCCTGGGTGGTCGAGTTGGTCAAAGGTGTGCGCTCCGTCCGCGCCGAGATGAACGTGCCGCCTTCGGCAAGGCCGCCATTGCTGCTGAAAGATGCCGGCGCGCAATCGAAAGCGCTGCTGGCGCGCAACCGCGCCATCATTCTTCAGCTGGCGCGGCTCGCCAGCGCCGAGTTGGCCGACACGTTGCCCAGGGGCTGCGCTCAGTTCGTGATCGGCGAATCGGTAGCGGCGCTCCCGCTTGGCGATGTTATCGATCTCGCCAAAGAACAAGCGCGATTGGCGAAGGACCTTAAAAAGGCCCATGACGAAATCGCGCGCTTCGATGCCAAGCTCGCAAATCCGCAATTCGTCGCCAAGGCTCCGGAGGAAGTCCTGGCCGAGCAGCGCGACAAGCGGGCGGAAGCATCTGACCTGGCGGTGCGGCTGCAGGATGCTTTGGGCCGCCTGGCGGGATAGCTATCCAGTCGCCTTTCGTCGCTCCGCGCGATCGGACGCCGACCGTGTTTCCCCTTCCAGGGATCGACACTTTCGATCGGCGGCAGACGGGGCAAACTCCCGCCGCTCAGAAGCTCGCGATCTTCGGGGGCCCGCCGCTGCAGACGCATTTGTTGGTCAACCTGCACTGGAAATAGGCGGTTCCCCGCGGGGGCGCCTCTCGAAAGATTTGCCGCGCTGCGATACGGTTGCATAATTTCGTGAATGAGGAATGGCCGGGTAGAAATCTTCGTACAATTCCGCTTGATCGTCCAGGACGGCTCTGTTTTCCTCGTGAGACGCTCGGCTAGGGGAACCGCGATGACGCATTTGAAGAAATATCTGCGCTTCGCTTCGGCGATCCTCGCCGTGGTTGCAGCGCCCGCCCTGGCCCAGCAGCCCCCGAACCTCACTTCGCCGGCGGGCTCGGCCACGATCCCCCAGGCGGAAGTACCAAGCGTCGGCACGCTGGGCGACGTCCAGTCGCACTGGGTGTTCGTCAATCGCGGCAACGGCCAGGACGGTACCCGCATATTCGACGGCGATAGCGGCAAGATGATGGGCATGGTCAATATGTATGGCCAGGACAGTTTCGCCTTCGATCCGCTGGGCAGAAACTTCTATGTCGCCCAGACCCAATGGACAAAGACCGATCGCGGCACCCGCCAGGACATGCTGCTGGCCTATGACGTCCACACTTTGAAACTGACCGCCGAAGTCCCCATCCCCGGCCGCATGCTGATCGGCAACCGCACCCACAATCTGGTGGTGACCAGCGATGGCAAGAAGGCCCTGATCTACAACATGCAGCCGTCGTCCTCGGTCAATGTGGTGGACCTGACCAAGCACGCCTTTGAGAAGAAGATCGAGCTGCCGGGCTGCGCCACCATGTTCACCAACACCATCAACGGCTTCTCGGCCCTGTGCTCCAACGGAACGCTG
>DATATP010000045.1:0-2440 GCA_036268715.1 Rhizomicrobium sp.
GCTCACCATTAAATCCAACAAGTTAGGGCAAATCCACGCGGCCGAAAATCAAGCTGGGGTAACAATCGGGGTAACAAAATGGATCGGAGCGGCCGCGGCCCGAACCGCTACGACTTCGCGAATGTTGGCTTTAGGCCGCACACGCGCGCGGTGTCCCGCTGGCGCAGCAATGACCTGAGCGGGCCGCTATCGGAGCGGGTGACGGTGGGGCTCGTCGCCGCCATACGCGACGTGCCGACACGCAAGCCGTGGCCTGAGGCCGACGACGCCTGGCGGTTGATATGAAAGAGCTTCGTCTCTGCGCACTCGCCGTTTTTGTGGCCCTCCCCGTGATGACTGACGGCGCACAAGCTGCTCACCACGGCAAACCTACAGGCAAGTCGATCGGAACGACATCCGGGTGAGTTCAAAAATCTGGGGCATGGCGGCAACCGCTGGTGCTATTGGCATCCGTACGCGTGTCATATCGGAAGAACGCGGTAGGCGATTCGCCTTATGCCGGGTTTGCTTCGACGGTTCTTCAAAGATCAAAGCGGCGCCACTGCCATCGAGTACGGCCTGATCGCCGCTTTCCATCCCCCCTGGTTCGTCTTGAAAAGCATCGCTATGGTCGTGGTCTTCAAGCAAAGGAACGAAAGTCATGAACGATCAAATCGACAACACCCTCGAGCAGGCTGACGAAGAAATCCTCTCCTACACGGTTTCCGACGAGGTGCTCGAGAATGCGGCTGGTGCGGAGAGGCGTCATGAAAACCGCACCGTGACACCCTTTTCGTTGACTATCTGCTGCTGACCCAGCGGCAGGCGTCGGCGGCGAGAGTTGCAATCCCCATCAACGATACCAGCATCACCGCCGTGCTCAGAAAAACCCCGGCTGCGGGGACAGCGCCCTGAGTATTGCACCGAACCGCCGCGGCATTCGCTAAGCCTATAGTAACGTCCAAACAAACCACGCCAGCAGCGCCGCAGCGATGGCCACAAACGCTGCGCTTGCCGCGTCCTGAGCCAAGAGCCTCCGGTCATGCGCCGCGGCGGGCCTGGCGCGGCCGGTAGCGGGTTGTCATTGCTCCATGGCTCATTCTGCGGGGCGGCCGGATCGCCCTGCCCTATCGGTGATAATCTAACACTTGATGCCCGGTCCTTGGGTCGGCTCCCGGTGGCGCGCGGACCTTACCGGCTAGGCGGCTGGGTACGCAGCCGGCCCTCGTAGTCGCGCTTGCCGAGAGGCACGCCCCGTGAGCGCAGGATGTCGTAGGCGGTAACGGCGTGGAAATGGAAATTGGGCAGCGAAAACGAGAGGATGAGGGTCTCCGACATGAAGGCGAGCCTCCGGGGGCCGATCTGAAGGTCCAGGTCCTTGCCCGCCCACCCGTTGACCTCGTCGGGGGTGAAGGCCTCTAGCGCCGTTTCCGCCTTTCCAATCATGGCCTGCAGGTCGACGAATGGGACCGGCCCGACCAGGGCGGGCGGGGAGAACACGCCAGTCTTCACCGCCTCCAGCCCCCATACGGAATGGTGCCACGCCGCTTCGATCTGGAAATGGAAGGGCGCCATGTCGCCGAAGAGCCGGGCGTGCACGAAGTCGTCCGGGTCGGCGCCAGTCTCGGCGCAGTGGCTGGCCGCGCTGTCGAGGAAGCCCCCGACAGCCCTCACGGTCTGTAGGAAGGTCGGCACGCTGAGATCGTAGAATGATGTCGCCATCGGCTTTCCCTTGGCTTGAATCAGACCACCTCGCTGCCATGCGCCCCGCTCTGTCGTGGAGGACTGAGCACCAAGTTCTAGGCCATCGTCGATCCGACAATCTATTGGGCACATTCGCTTGGTGCGAACCGGCAGTCGTTGTGAATGCTTTGTGTGAAACCCGTTTCCGTAGGTCCGCTCGAGGTCGACACCGGCCATAGCCTGTGGGTACCAAGTGTCAGATTATGACCACCGCTCGTCGTCGATGCCGCCCTCAACGTCGGAACCGCAGCCCTCGCCGCGGCTCAGGTCGGACAGGCCGAATTTCGCCGATTTCTGGCATGGCGTCAGAGCTATCGTGGGCCGTGGGCGCGGCCGGCCGGCTCGTAAGGAGCAGCGGCTTCGCATGATGACAGGAGTTTAACATGCGTCCCCACCGCGGTGGCCTTAGCTTATCGGCCTTGAACCGGTAGCCGGTCCATGGTGCAGCGAGACCCCGAGCCGTCCAGCCGACGCGGCGCATTGATTGCGCTCGGCGTCGTCGTCTTGCTGTTCGCGATTGGCCTGTTCCTCACCCGCGAGTTGTATTCCTCGGCCAAGATGGAGGATTGCCTGATGTCTGGGCGCACCAATTGCGCGCCGATACAGACGCCATCCCGATAAGACGGGAAGTTCCGCGGCGTCCGGGACGGAAATCGTTCCAGCCATAACAGTTTCACGAACCCGTCGTGGCCGTGCCACAGATCACGGGCAGGTTGTG
>DATATP010000046.1:0-22940 GCA_036268715.1 Rhizomicrobium sp.
TCACCTGAAAAATCCAAGCACTTGGCCTCGCTGCGCTCTGCCTGGTACAGGATTTTGCATCCTCTCCCTCCAGGGGAGAGGGGATTTATGCGCAGCTTCGATAACATCCAGCTCTACGCCAATTTCGTCGCCAGCCACAACACGCCCGCGCCCATGAAAATGGCGATGATGGTGCCGGGCCGCGGACGGGCGCGCAGGCTGGCAGGCAGAAGATCGGCGGCGCCGATATAAAGAAAAAAGCCGCCGAACAAAGCCAACAGCACGCCGGTCAGATTCCGCGGCGGCGCGATCAGCAAACTCAGAGCCGCGCCGATTACGGGCGCGACGGCATCGAGGAGGAGCCAGGAAAGGGCCCGGCCCCGCGTCCCGCCATTCTTCGTCACGATATTGACGGTGTTGAGACCGTCGGAGAAGTCGTGCGCCAGAACCGCAGCCGCGACCACCAACCCGATCTCGCGCCCTGTCCGGAAAGCGATTCCCATCATCAGCCCATCCAGAAGACTATGGACGGAGAAACTCGCCGCACCGATCAGCCCGCGTGCCGGCGCGGGCACGCCCCCCCGGCCATGCTGGGCCGCCAGCCGGTCGAGCGCCGCGTAGAGAAAAAAACCCAGGGCTGCAAACCCCATCAGCGCGCGCGCATCCTGATAGCCTTTTCCAACTGCAACCGCCTCCGGCAGCAGGTCAAAAAAAGCGACTCCGATCACCGCGCCGGCGGAAAAACCCAGCACCAAGGGCAGGCGGCCTTGCAAGGCAATCGCGAGCAATCCGCCCATCATGGTGGTGGCAGCCGTGGCGAGACTGAGAAACATCACGAGCGATGTGGTCATGCCCCCCACATTTTGCTCACATCCTGTGCAGCCATGAGGCATGGATAATTGGCCGCTGAGCCAGCGTCAAACCTTCACGCGCCGTTATCCATTCTTCGAAAAGCAGCCTTAGCCCCGGCCCGTTTTCCAGAAACTGGACAAGGGGTCGTTCTTTGCGCGAATGCGCTTTCGCCGGGCGAATAGTCAGGCCGGGATCACGTCCACTGCGACATCGATCGCATGATCGGCGCCGCCAAGGATGATGCCCGCCACCGGCGCAACATCGCTATAATCGCGGCCCCAGGCCGCCGTCACATGGCCGTCGCTCACGATCACCGCATTGGTGGGGTCGAGATCGACCCAGCCAAAAGGCGGCGCCCAGACCGAGAACCAGGCATGGCTGGCGTCGGCGCCAACCAGCCGCCGCTTGCCCGCCGGCGGATGGGTGAACAGATAGCCCGACACATAGCGGGCTGGCAGGCCGAGGCTGCGCATCGCCGCCAGGCCGACATGGGCCAGGTCCTGGCACACCCCGGCCCGGATCTCGAATACGTCATCCACCGGCGTGGTCGCGTCGGTCACGCTGGTGTCATAGCGGAAATCGGCATGGATGCGATGCATCAACTCCATCGCTCCCGCCAGCAGAGGACGTCCCGGCGGAAAGCTTTGGCGCGCATAGGAGCTCACATCACTTTTGAAAGACGTGAGCGGCGAATCGAACATATACTGCACCGCATCGCGCGCGATGTCGTCGCTGGGCGATTCCAGGGCCGCGCGCACCTTGTCCCAGGTCAGGCTGTCGCGCGAGGCCCGTTCGGGCGACGGGTTCACCTTCACCCGGCTCTCTGCCAGGATCTCCAGACGGTTGTGCGGTTGGTCGAAATAAAACCACTCGCCGGGATTGCCGAAATAATCCGGCCTCTGCATCCGGCTTGCCGGCTGACGATCGAAGGAAATATTGCTCCCATGCACAATCTGGCCCGGTGCCTCGCGCAAGGCGAGATGGGCGATGTGCCAGGATTGCGATACGTCCTGCACATAACGATAGGTCGTGCGGTGGCGGACAAAATAGTCCATCTAGCCCATCCCCGCCGAACCGGTGCGTCGGCGACCCCGCCCCGGTTTGGCCGCGAAGCGCGAGAATGCAACAGATAAAGGTTGTTGTGCGGACAAAACGGGGCAATTCATCAATTCGATCCTGCCGCTCCGGTGCGTCGTCGCGACGCGTGCTGGAAATAGGCATCGGCGAGAGCATCCGACAGCAAGGCGGCATTCGAATAGATCGTGTCCGTCAATTCGATCAGTGCCGGCCGCATACCCCCGTCGCAGAAGGCGAGTTGCGTCGGCTGGGCATCGGCGGTCAGCCGGAACAATTCCCGCACGATGGTGCGGGGCACGTCCCTGCGCTGGGCCGGGGTAACGCGGGGGAGCTCGTGCAGCCGCGCCTCGACGGCGGCGAACTGAAAGGCGGCGGAACGGGGATTGAAGGCGTCCAGCAGCAGCAGATCGACAAGGGGGAGGAACTGGAACACATTGAGATAGCGCGAGCGATACGTCATCGCGCTGTCGGCAATCTCCAGCAATACCCGCATGGTCTCGCCTTCCCGCGCGTCGGCATAGGCGACCGTCTGGCGCAACATCCAGGCCAGATGCTGCGCGCGTTCGATCCGCCTGCCGAGATCCAGGAACAGCCAGTTGGGACCGCGGGTCATGTCTTCTGCCGCCAGCCCCGCCAACGCCGCCGCGCGCCGCACCAGCGCGTCGAGATAGATGCGCGCACCCTGCCCTTCGAACGGCGTTTCCTCGTCGGGCAATCCGCTCGCATCGGTGAGGGCATGGATGGTGTGCCAAGTGTCCGACGACAGGCGGTCGCGCACCGACCAGGCGGTATTCTCCACCCGCGCCAGAAGGCGCTGCAGGCCCCGGCTGTGGTGGCGGCCATAGATGAGGATTTGCAATTCGGCGATCAGACTTTTGTCGTCATCGATGGCCGCGATCGGCTGGTCGCTGGACTGGCTTAGCGGCACAAGAAGCTTGCGGGCGATATCCAGTGCGTCGGCAGGTTCATCGCCTACCCGGCTCGCGACCGCTCGCAGGACGCGAACGAGATTTTCCATCCGCTCGGCATAGCGGCCCAGCCAGAACAGATTGTCCATTGCGCGGCTGGGCGCGGTCTCACCCTGGCGCTTGATCTTCAGCGTCTGGCCCCTGCCCGCGAGCAGGCTGAAATTGTCCACCGGCGCGGCCGACAGGACCCAGGTATCCTTGCTCTCCGCCCTCGACTGCATCAAGGGCACCCTATCACCTTGATCGACGGCGACGCGGGTGAGGCCGCCCGGCATGACGATCCAGCCCGAAGCCGTCCAAGCCGCAAAGACACGCAGAGTGACGGGCCGGACGCCAAGCCGGCCATCCTCGAACACCGGCGCCAAGCCGATCGGGGAAAGTTCTTGTACCACCAGCTTTTCCCCCCGCCGGGTGATGCGATCCTTCGCATGCCGGCGTTCGCTTGCGCCCATCTTTGCGCCCAGCCGCGCGGAGGAGTTGGGTGAGAAGAGCGGTTGCGGATCGAACGCATCACGCAAAATCCCACCGGACATCCGCGCCAGCGCTTCCAGGCGTCCCTGTTCGGTGCCGCACCAGACAGTGGCGATGTCGGCGATCTTGAGTTCCTCGCCCAGCAGGGCCCGTGCAGCATCGGGCAGATAAGCGCTCAGCGCCGGTGACTCCACCACGCTTGCGCCCAGCGCATTGGCCAGCACCACGCTCCCCGCCCGCACCGCCTCCACCAATCCCGGCACACCGAGCCCCGAGTCGCCGCGCAATTCCAGCGGATCGCAATAATCGGAATCGACCCGCCGGAAGATCACGGCGATCCGTTCCAGTCCCGTCAGCGTCTTGAGGAACACTTCCCCGCCCCGCGCGGTCAGGTCGTCGCCCTGCGCCAAGGTCAGGCCGAGATAATGGGAGAGATAGACATGCTCGAAATAGGATTCGTTGTGAGGCCCCGGCGTCAGCAGCACGGCGCGGTCACGCCGCGACGTGCCCAGCGACAGGATGTTTTCGCGATAGGCATCGAAGAAAGAAGCCAACCGCGCCACCTGCATGTCGCCAAAAACTTCCGGGAAGGTCTGAGCCACAACCAGCCGGTTCTCCAGCGCATAACCCAGGCCGCTCGGCACATCGGCGCGGCTGGCCGTCACCCGCCAGGAACCGTCAGGCGAGCGGATCAGGTCGGCGGAATAAAGATGCACATGCACGCCCTGCGCCGGCGTTGCGCCGCAGAGCGCGCGCAGAAATTGCGGGTGGCCCAGTACAATATGCGGCGGGATTATCCCTTCGCGGACCAGGCGCTGCGGCCCATAGACATCGCGCAGCATCAGATCGGCCAGGATGGCGCGCTGGATCACCGCCGCTTCGATGAACTGCCAGTCCATTGCGGACAGGACGAAAGGCAAGATATCCAGCGGCCAGGGCCGCCCCTGACCGGCCAGTTCGTCATAGACATTATAGGTGACGCCATTGTCGCGCACCGTTGCGGCGGCGGCCACCCTGCGGCGCTCATATTCCTCCGGCCCCAACCGGCCAAGGGCATGGACTAAGGCTCGCCAATGGGAACGCACTGAGCCTTCCCCGTCACGCAACTCATCGAAGCGTGCGGTGGACATGGCGGTCCTGGGTTCGATCACATCGGACACGATGATCCAGAGTCACCGACTATCCGGCACGGCGCAAGTCCATGCTGGAGGGGAAGTTATGCCGCAGCGATGGTGCCGGGCGTCTGCGCGACGAGCATGCAGGCCGTCACAGCCATCAGACCTCGGCGACCGGTTTGGTGGCATGCCGCGGATGCGACAGCACGATCGCCAACGGGATCGAGGCGATATAAATCACAAGCCCAATGGTCAGCGTCGCCCAAGGCCACGCGATCAGTGCCCCCGCCAGCGCCGCGAAGAACAGGCCGGCCAGTATCCGGTGCTGGCGTTGCAGCCGCATGTATTTTATCGAAGGCGTGGGCAGTTTGGACACCATCATCACTGAGGTGACCGCGATCATCACCCCCACCACCACCGGCTGGCGCACGATCGCCCCATTCCACTGGAAGCTGATCAACAGCGGCAACAGCATCATGCAGGCCGCCGCCGGCGTGGGCAGGCCGGTGAAATAGGGATGCACATTGGTCGCGCCTTCGTCGCGCGCCGCCTGGACGTTGAAACGCGCCAGCCGGATGGCGCTGCAGGCGCAGAAGATCAAGGTCGCGATCCAGCCCGCATCGCCCATCCCCGACAGGCTCCAGACATACATGATGACGGCGGGCGCGATGCCGAAACTGACCAGGTCGGCAAGCGAATCGAGCTGTGCCCCGAAGCGGCTATCGGCACCCAGCAGGCGGGCGGCGCGCCCATCCAGCATATCGAACACACCCGCGGCGACCACTGCGATGACGGCGCGGCGAAAATCATTCTCCAGCGCCAGCCGGATGGCAGTGGCGCCGCTGCAAAGACCCAGCAAGGTCAGGGTTGACGGCACCAGCCTGCCGACGGAAAGATCATCCAGCTTCTCCAGCCGGGCCGCGACAATCTGGCGGGCGCGTTTGCGGCGCGAGATGCGTTCCTGGTCCAACGTTCCGTTCCGATTCAATGTTGCGGGAATTCCGCAAAAACAGTTTCGCCGGCCCGCACGCGAGTTCCCGGCACGGCAACAACGCGCGCGTCGGCCGGGAGATAGACATCGACCCGGCTGCCGAAACGGATAATGCCAAATCTCGCGCCCCGACGCACCCCCTCTCCCCGGGTGAGATCGCAGACGATGCGCCGCGCCACCAGCCCGGCGATCTGCACTACGGCCATGTCCCGGCTCCCGTCCGTCTCGCCTTCCGGGCGCAGCCGGATCGACATGCGTTCGTTATGCTCGCTCGCCTTGTCGAAGGAGGCATTGAAGAATTTGCCGGGGCGATAGGCCGTTGCCATCACCGTGCCCGACACGGGGTTGCGGTTCACATGGACATTGAACACGTTCATGAACACAGACAATCGCGGGCGCGGATGATCGCCCAGCCCCAGTTCGGCCGGAGGAACCGCAGCAATGATCGGGAGCAGCCGGCCATCGGCGGGACAGATGACCAAGCCGGGCGCGAGCGGGGTCGCGCGCTCAGGATCGCGGAAAAAGGCGACACACCAGACCGTCAGCGGCAGCAGCAGGCAACCGAGCCACGCCGTGAACAGAAAGGCGAACAGATTGCACGCCGCGAACAGGACGATAAAGGGCCAGCCTTCGCGATGGATCGCAAGATGCAAACGAAAGCTCCTTAGCGAGCGTGGCTTTTAGTCCCATGCCCCGCGAAACCAAAGCCCGCTCGTTCGGAACGTCAGGCCAGCCTGGTGCCGTTGAAAGGGAAGGAGCCGAACGCACCGGCCTTGACGCTGCCGGCCAGCTTGTCGCCATCGACATTGCCGGAAAATTCCAGGGTCATCGGCATGGGAGAGGTGATCTTGGCCGACCAGCGCAGCGCATTGCCTTCCACTTTGCCGTTTTCCAGGGGACCGGAGCCCTGCGCCGCCGACTGGGTTCCCGTCAGGGCCTCACCCTCCGCCTTAAGGTCCAGAGTGGCTTTCTGTGCCCCCATCGGCGAATTGATGACGATTTCCCACTTGCCATCCACGGCCATGCCGGTCTCCTTGCGAAACGTGTTTGGCATCTAAGAATGGCCTTGGAATGAGTGCAAGGGGTGGGGAGTCGCTTTTCTTGTTGGCTGGCCGTGATAAACCCTGCGTCATGTCACGTCCTGTCGTCATCGTCCGCAAAGGCCCCCGCGCGCGGCTCGGCTCGCCCTGGATTTTTGCCAATGAAGTCCGCATGGAGCAGATCAAGGGGCTGGCGCCCGGCACCCTGGTCGATGTCAAGGGCGATGATGGCCGCGCCTTGGGGACCGGACTGTTCAACCCGCGGAGCCTCATCGCGGTGCGGCTGCTGGCGGGGGAATGCGGCGTGGTGGCGAACGCCGATTTCTTCCGCGCGCGGCTGGGCCGGGCGCTGGCCTTGCGCGAAGCTCTTTACGACCGGCCATATTATCGGCTTTGCCACGCCGAAGGCGATCATTTGCCCGGCCTGGTGATCGACCGTTTTGGCGACACGCTGACGGTCCAGACGGGCACGGCTGGGATGGAAGCCCTGCTGGAGCCGCTACTCGCGGCGGTGGAGGCGTTGCTTTCGCCGCGGAGCGTAATTCTTCGCAACGACGCGCCCGCTCGCACTTTGGAAGGTCTTCCGCTTTATGTGCGCGCCACCAAAGGCGAGGGCCGGCGCATCCAACTCGAAGAGAATGGCACGCGCTATTTCGCTGATCTTGCGGAAGGCCAGAAGACCGGCTGGTATTACGATCAACGTGACAATCGCGCGTTCGTCGCCGCGCTGGCGAAAGGAAAGTCGGTGCTGGATGCCTATTCCTACACCGGCGGCTTTGGGATTCTCTCGGCTCGCGCAGGCGCGAAGGAAGTGATCTGTCTGGATTCTTCCGCTCCCGCCCTGGCCTTGGCGGAAGAAAACGCCCGCGCCAATGGCGTGGCGCTCAAGGCGGTGCGGGCGGACGTCTTCGAGGAGCTGGAACGGCTGTCGGCAGCGCGCGAGACATTCGACATCGTAATCGCCGATCCGCCGCCTTTCGTGAAATCGAAGAAGGACCTGGAAGCAGGCGCACGCGCCTATCGCAAGCTGGCGCGGCTTGCCGCTGAAGTGACGGCGAAGCAGGGCCTGCTGCTGCTCGCCTCCTGTTCTCACAATATTCCGCTGGAGCGTTTCGCCGCCGAGTGTGCCGCCGGCATTGCCCGCACCGGCCGCGCTGCCCGCCTGATCCGCCAGGCCGGCGCGGGCCCCGACCATCCGGCGCATCCGCAATTGCCCGAAAGCGCCTATCTGAAGACCTTGGTCTACGCGTTGGATTAGCGGTCGCGGCCGCGCGGTTAGATCGTGACCTGCGTCCCCAACTCCACCACGCGGTTGGGCGGCAGGTGATAGAAGCGTCCCGGTGACAGCGCCGCGCTCGCCATGTTGCGGTAAAGCCAGCCGCGCCAGCGTCCCAGTTCGGAATGGGTGGCCGGAACCAATGTCTCCCGGCCGATAAAGAAAGTCGCGGTGTCGACATCCAGCGCCAAGCCGAAGCGGCGGGCCTGCTCCAGCGCACGGGGGACATCGGGGGTCTCGAAGAAGCCGTGATGCACCTTCACGATATAGAATCCCTTGCCGAGCTTCTCGACTTCCAGGCGATGCTCAGAAGAGACCGTCGGGGTGTCCTCGACCACGACATTGACGATTGCCACCCGCTCATGCAGCACCTTGTTGTGCTTGAGGTTGTGCAGCAGTGCGCCCGGCACCACGTCGGTGCGCGAGGACAGGAATACGCCCACGCCTGCGACCCGCTGGGCGCTTTTGTCAGCACGTTCCAAGAACAGGGGCAGCGACAGCGATTCGGACCGCACTTTCTCCATATGCACCCGCCGGCCCACCCGCCAGGTGTTCATGATCACCATCATGGCCGCGGCGACCGCCAGCGGCAGCCAGCCCCCCTGCACGAATTTCAGGGCATTGGAGAATAAGAACGAGAGGTCGATCAGCCCCAACAGCCCGAACACGGTGACGACGACGCTGCGCCGCCACTGCCAGCGATAGCGGGCCACGATGGCGACCAGCGCCGTAGAAATTACCATCACGCCGGTCACGGCGATGCCATAGGCCGCCGCCAGCGCGTCCGACGATTTGAAGATCAGCACGATCAACACCACGCCGATCCCAAGAAGCGCATTCACCCGTGGCACGAAAATCTGGCCGTAATCGGTCGCCGAAGTGTGGCGGATCTCCATGCGCGGCAATTGCCCGAGTTGCACCGCCTGCTGCGTGATCGAGAACACCCCAGTGATGACAGACTGAGAGGCGATGATTGCGGCCAAGGTCGCCAGCGTGACCATCGGCAGATGCGCCCAGGGCGGCACGATGGAAAAGAACGCGATGTCGGCACGCTCGGGATGGACAAGCAATCCTGCACCCTGGCCGAAATAATTGAGCAACAAGGCCGGCAGGGCGATGAAATACCAGGCAAGCTGGATCGGCTTTTTGCCGAAATGTCCCATATCGGCATACAGCGCCTCGCAGCCGGTCACCGCCAGCACCACCGCACCCAGCGACTTGAACGCCGTCCAGGGCGCCAGCCCGAACAAGGCAAGGCCATAGACGGGATTGACGGCGGCCAGGATTTGCGGCGCCGCGATGATGGCGAACAGGCCGAGCAGGGACAGGGCGAGAAACCAGATCACCATTACCGGCCCGAATAGCCGGCCGATGCGGGCGGTGCCACGATTTTGCATCGCGAACAGCCCGATCATGATGATCACGGTCAGCGGCACCACCAGCGGCTCGAAGCTGCGGCTTCCCACCGTGAGGCCCTCCACCGCCGACAGAACGGTGATGGCGGGAGTCAACATGCCGTCGCCATAGAACAGGGCCAGCCCTGCGCCGGCGCCGATTCCGATGGCGATCTTGATCGGCCGCGACAGGTTGGAGGCGCGATGCGCCAGGGCCGCCAGGGCCAGGGTGCCGCCTTCGCCATCATTGTCGGCGCGCATGATGAGCGCGACATATTTAACCGTCACCACCGCGATCAGCGCCCAGAAGATCAGCGACAGCGAGCCCATCACTGCTATGTGGTTGGCGAAGGCCGGCTTGGTCGAAAGCACGGTCTCGCGCATCGCATAGAGCGGGCTGGTGCCGATATCGCCGAACACCACCCCCAGCGCGCCCAGCACCAGTGTTGTCTGGCGTCGGCCGCGGGTTTGGTCCGGCGCCGAAGCCGGTTCCGTGTTCTCAACAGGAGTGGAAGTTTCGATATTCACCTGGACCGTTGTGGTCATGGAAAGGACGCGCCAAATGGCCGGTCTGAGGAACCTGTCCGGTTCGTTAGGGGCGGGAAAATAGGCTCACCCCGTCCAGCCTCAAAGAGGGGCGAGGCAGAATAGCGCAGAATTTTATCTAAGGTCCTGTACCTACATGATTATTGGTGGATAATTCCACCCAACTGAGCTTGTCTGAAGCGAGACCGATGTCCGATCCCGGGCCGATAAAGCCTTGGACGGGATAGACCCTGGTCCCCCACCCGCCGGTCTTGATGTTCCAGACTCTAACGACACTCCAGTCATTGGCCGCGCTGACATCGGCCACCGGATCGTTCACATAGATCGAGCCATCATCCAGCCAATTGGCATGATCGACCCGGATCTCCCGCGCCGAAACAAGCTCTCGCACCACCGCGACATGGCCGCGATCCGGCCCGGCATAATTGGCGAGGACCATCACCGAGCCTTCCAGCGGCAAGTGGGCGCGCGCGAAGCGGCCGGCGGCCTGCTCCCACCAGGTATCCGCATCGCCGAAAATCTTTACCTGGGAATGTTCCCGGGCATAAGGAGCGCATTGCACCTGCTTCTGCTGGTTTTTCTCCACCAAGTTGCGGCCGGGTTCACCGGGCAACGGGCCGCCATAGTAATCGGGCTGACTGGCGCAGGCCGAAAGCAGCGCGAGCGCGCCCAACACAGCCAGTTTGCCGCCAACTCCACCCATCATCGCTCTCTTCGGCGATGGTGAGGGTACCAGGGTTAACGAAAAATTGAAAAGCTGGAAGCTGTTACTCGCCGGGCGTGATCTGCTGGCGAACCGGCTTGGCCCAACTGGCCGCGCCCATCGCCCCGATGGAAACCAGGCCTGCCACCGCGAAGAAGAAGAAGGGGGCGCCGATCGGCTGCTCGGCGAAGGCAAATAAAGGCAAAAGAAAACCTACCACCAACTCGGGCAGGCCCCGCCAGCGGCCGGCATAGGCCTCGCCCGCCCGGACAGTGCGATGGAAGTCCATCCGTGTACTGAAGAACGCCTCCAGGGTGGCGCGGGTATTGGCGAGGATGAGCCCGGAAGGAAACACCACTGCCAGCAACAGAGAGGCGAACAGTTTCTTTTCGCGATGACGGCCCAGCATACGCTGCCCGAGCCACAGATAGCCGATCGACGAGGCCAGTCCCACCAAGGTGACGCTGAGACCAAGCCAGGCAACCCCCGGGTAATAGACCACGCCCATATACATGAGGGTGAGCGAGATCGCCGCACTCATGAAAGCCAGGGTATAGAAGGCGAATTGACACATTTGCAAGGTCATCGCCGCCTTCTTCCAGAGAGGCATCGGCGCCGCCCACACTACCGGTAGCAGCTTGCGCGCGACCTGGGCATGGCCTTTGGTCCAGCGGGCCTGCTGGGCCCGCCAAGCCGCCGCCGTGGACGGCAGTTCGCCCGGCACCACCAGGTCGGGCAGCATGGCGGCGCGCCAGCCCGCCATCATGCAGCGCATGGAAAGATCGAGATCCTCGGTCAGGGTGTCGCCGGTCCAGCCGCCGCCTTGTTCGATGGCGAGCCGGCTCCACAATCCCGCGCTACCGTTGAACGACATGGGCAGGCCGGCACGGAAGCGCGCCTCCTGCTCGACCGCGAAATGGGAATCCAGCAGCAATCCCTGAACCCGGGTCAGCCAGTTGGTGGTGCGATTGGCGTGGCTCCACCGGCTCTGCACAAAGGCGAGGCCCTCGTCCGCGGCGAGCACCGGCACGGTGCGGCGCAGGAAATCGGACGGCGGAACGAAGTCGGCGTCGAATATGGCGACATAAGGCGCATCGGAATGGGCGAGGCCGAAGGCGAGATTGCCCGCCTTGAAGCCGATGCGGCTGCCGCGATGCAGGATTTGCAGCCGCGCCCCTTTCGGCATTGCGCCCGCCACCGCGCGGGCGAGCTCGTCATGCCCGGCTTCGTCCCCGTCATCCAGCAACTGCACCGTCAGCCGGTCGGCCGGCCAGTCCATCCGCGCCGCAGCCGCTGCGACCCGGGCCGCCAGTGGACCTTCATTGCAGACCGGAAGCTGCACCAGCACATGCGGCAGTTCGCCTACCTTCATGTCCGCGCGGGCAAGACGAGGCGATTTGCGAAACATCCGGACCCAGGCGAGCACGCCCAACTGAACGGAAAGCGTGCAGACGGCGAGGAGGATAAGCGAAAGCGCAAATTGCAGGATGAGAGAAAGACCGTGCATGGCGATCGATCAGGCCCCTACCTCTAAATACCAGCTTCTTTATGTGGACCCGACCCGGGCAGCCGGACTCCGGCCATGACGGGCCTTGCTCGGCCGAACTTGTTACGCCGCGACGGCTTTAGCAAGGGGGATGCAGCGGAAATGCGGCCGCCGGCGTTTAAGATCAGCAAAATCAAGGCTCTGGGCCCCCAAACCCGGTTTTGGTCGGCCGGTTGCATAGGTATAAGTGGGGGAGGGGCGTTTTGGTGGCTTCAGGAGGAAGCGATGCGGCGTTTTTCCCGATTCCCGTTCGTCCATCTGGCCGGCCCCCTGGTGGCGCTTGCGCTGCTGGCCGGCTGCGCTTCGCCGGCCGCCTATGCGCCCCGGGAGGCCGGCCAGTCCATCGGCTACACCGACCAGGAGCTCACCCAGACCCGCTACCGGATCACCTTCACCGGCAATTCCGTCACCTCGCGCGAGACGGTGGAAAATTATCTTTTGCTGCGCGCCGCCGAGGTGACAGAGGCGGCTGGCTACCAGTTCTTCATGTTCGACAGCCGGGACACGCGGACCATGACCCGCTACAACGCGATGCCCCAGCCGGGGCCCGGCTGGGGCTGGTGGGGCGGCCCAGGCTATTGGCGCTTCCGGCCTGGCTGGGGCTATGGCGCGTTCGGCCCGGACGTCGATATCATCACCACCACCCGCTATCAGGCCTATGCCGAAATCGTGCTCCTCACCCCCGGGCAGGCAGCGCATGAGGACCGCGCCGTCAACGCCCAGGAGATTATTGCCCATCTTCGCCCGACCGTGACGCCGCCGCCTCAGGGCTGACCGCCGCGCGCAAACGAAATTCCACATAGTCGTCATGCCGGGCGATGCTTTCGATGGCATGACCCTCTCGGTGGCACATGTGCGGGATATCCACAGAGGCCAGCGGATCGTCGGCCCTTACCGTCAACATCGTCCCTTGCGGCAGCCGCGCCAGCGCCCGCCGCGCCATCAGTGCCGGAAGCGGGCATTTAAGGCCGCAAAGATCGAGTACCTCCTCCATCGCGGCTGATTAGCACATCTTGATAAGCGGTGGGGCGCGGCCCAAGCTGCAATCGGTAATTGCCAGTCCCATGATTCCGAAACCCGCCCGGTGCTATATAGACATCGAATTTCGGAATTGGGTACTGGCGCGTCGGGGACGAACGCGATGAGCCTTTTCGCCGCGATCCGGCGCGAATATCTTTACATCAAGCACGCTGGCAAGACGCTCTGGATGCTGCGACTGGTTAAGCCCGATTCGCCGCGCACCATCGTCGACATCGTAGAACGCCAGGTTGCGAGAAGACCCCGCAATCCGGCGATCTATTATCTCGATCAGATGCTCACCTATGAGCAAATGGATGCGCGCGCCAATCGCTATGCCAACTGGGCGCTTTCCCAGGGCATCCGGCGCGGCGATCGGGTGGCGCTTTTGATGGAAAATCGGCCGGACTATATCTGCGCCTGGCTCGGGATGTTCAAGATCGGGGCGCAGGTCGCGCTGATCAATACCAATCTGACCGGGGCGGCGCTGTTTCATTCCGTCGCCATTGCCGGGCCGGACCATGCGATCGTCGGCGCCGAACTGGCGGCCAATTTCGCTGCCGCGGGTTTCGACACGCCCTCCGGCAGGCCGCTGCAATTCTGGGTCGAAGGCGCCGCGGAGACGCTTCCCGCCGGGGCCCGGGATATGTCCGCGGCGCTGAGGGCCGCGTCGCCCATTTCCCCCGGCAAGGCGGCGCGCGCCGGGCTCACCGCCGCGGATCGCGCCTTCTTCATCTACACCTCCGGCACCACGGGCCTGCCCAAGGCGGCGAATTTCAGCCATATGCGCATGCTTTTCATGATGTGCGGCTTTGTCGGCGCGCTGGAGCCGCGCGAGAGCGACCGAATCTATGATCCGTTGCCGCTCTATCACTCAACGGGCGGAGTCTGCGCGGTGGGGCTGGCGTTCTTTTCCGGAGGGTCGCTCATCCTGCGCCGCAAATTCTCGGTGCATGAATTCTGGAACGATGTCCACAAATACGGTGCGACCATGTTCGAGTATATCGGCGAGACCTGCCGCTACCTTCTCAACGCGCCGCCCAACCCCCATGAGCGCGACCACGGCATCCGTGCCATCACCGGAAACGGGCTGAGGCCGGAAATCTGGCGAGAATTCCAGCAGCGCTTCGCCATTCCCCGCATCGTGGAATTTTATGGCGCGACCGAAGGGAATGTCTCGATGCTCAATTACGACGGCACGGTAGGCGCGGTGGGCCGGGTGCCGGCCTATATCCAGTTCAAGCTGCCCACCCGGGTGATCAAATTCGATGTTGAAAAGGAAATCCCCATCCGCGATCCGAACGGCTTGTGCATCGAATGCGCGCCGAATGAAGTGGGCGAGGCGGTGGGCGGTATTTCCGGAGCGGCCGGGCGCAATTTCGAGGGCTACACCAACAAGCCCGACAGCGAGAAGAAAATCCTGCGCGACGTGTTCCGGCGCGGCGATGCCTGGTTCGCGACCGGCGATCTAATGCGGCGCGATGCGCATAGCTATTTCTACTTCGTGGACAGGGTCGGCGACACCTTCCGCTTCAAGGGCGAGAATGTGGCGACCGGCCAGGTCGGCGAGGTGCTGGCGGCGGTGCCCGGCATCCGCGAGGCCAATGTTTACGGTGTGGCGGTGCCGGGGGTGGACGGCCGGGCCGGCATGGCGGCGCTGGTAACGGATAATGGCTTTGATATCGCCGGGCTGGCGGACTATCTGAAACCCCGGCTCGCCCCCTACGCCCGGCCGGTCTTCCTGCGCCTGTCATCGCACCTGGACGTCACGGGCACCTTCAAGCAGCGCAAGGTCGATCTGGTGCGCGAAGGGTTCGACCCCGTCCAGATCGCCGATCCCTTGTACATGCTCGATCCGGTCAACGGGCGCTATGAAAGCCTGACCGCGCAGCGCTATGCCGACATCCTTGGCGGCCGAATGAAGTTTTAATCCGGGCGATTCATCTTCCGTTTAGAACGCGCCTAGAGCGGTTTCAGGAAAAGTGAGTGGCGTTGGTACGCTGGCGCTGCCAACTCCGTCCGGAACCGCGACAAAACAAGGAGATAGAGCATTTTCGTGATTCGACGAAACCCGAAAACGCTCTAGGGAAATGGCGGCGCCGAAGGGTAAGTACATTCCCGCGCGGCCATCCGTTAACCTAAAATTCTTACCAATCCTCCACTGTGGGGGCGGTATTCTCGCGCGCGCTATGTCTGTCGAAGTCAATCCAATCGCCGATCTGCAGGTCAAAGCCCAGACTGCAGGCTGGGGTGTCGAAGTCGACCCCACGCTCGCTTTCGAGCGCGCCGAATTGTGTCAATTGCGCGATCTGTGGAAACTCAAATTCATCGAGCGCGGCGGGCTGCCGGCGCGCAGCGACTTGGATGCGCGGCTGCTCAAGCCCTTTCTGCGCCATCTCACGATTATGGAACATGTGCCCGACCAGGATGGAAAGCCGCACTTCAAATTCCGCCTTCAGGGCATGGCGCTGGTGCAGTATTTCGGCGAGCAGACCGGACGATTGCTGGAGGATTCGGTGTCGGCCGACACGGTCGAGGCGTGGAACACGGGGTATTTCGCATTGCTGAAGGCGCAACGGCCGATGCGGGTTCTGACCTATTACCAGATGGAAAGTGTCGACTACATCACCGGCGAGAGTTTCTCGGTGGCACTCGGCAATGGCGATCAGATGCCGGTCAGCGTCCTCACCGTCACCTATTTCAGCCCGCGCAGCAACGCCAGACGCCTGACCGACAGCCCCGCAGCATGATTGCCTATTAGGCGAAGTCCTTGGCTAACGCCGCCTTTGTTTCATCGCTCAGCAATGCCATATGGCCATAATTGCGGTGTTCGATGCCGATCACCACCCGCGCTGCGGTGAAGCGCACGATCTGATGGCCGCTCAGCTTAAAGCGCAACCAATGCACCGATGATGTCTTGCCGTCCGCCGTGGTGCGGTCGTCATATTCGGTCGGAGTGGCTGCGATGCGCTCGCCGTCGACCTCCATGAAGACGGATTCCTCGATGCCGCCCAAGGTCAGCAAGGTCGCGTTGCGGCGGTTGGCGTCTTCGATCTCGAGCATAAAGGTGGCGATCAGCTCATCGCCTTGCGGGATGAGCGGATTATAAGCTTCCAGTTCGCCGGCCAACTGTTCCTCGCCGCCTTTCTCGATGCGCAGCATCTCCTGCACCTGCAGCCACATGGTGGCGTAGTTTTCGAAATAAAAAGTGGCGAAGGGGCCTACCTCGACCCGACGGCGCTTCTTCATGGGCAACAGATTCTGCTTTAGCGCCGCGCGGCGCTGCTCATATTCCGCAAGCGACAGAATGTCGGTCGGCATGATCCTGTGTTCAGCTTCGCTCATTCAGCCCTCCGTCAGCCCGAAAGCCTGTGCCAGGATCTGGATGGGATGCTCCGGCTCGCGCACGCCCGTGTCGGTATGCGCAACGATATGCATGGCGGCGAGCGGGCAGTCGGAAACGATATGGCCGCGCTTCTGGGCATTGGCGGCGCGATAGACCGGCCGGCCCACTTTCACCGCCACCTCATGGGTCGGCTGCACGACCCCGAAGGTGCCGCCATGGCCGGAGCAGCGCTCGATCACATCGATGGGTGTCTCGGGGATCAGCCTTAGCATCTCCGCCGCCTTGGGCCCCTTGTTCTGCGCCCGGGCATGGCAGGCCAGATGCACGGTGACACCCTCGGGAAGCGGCTTCAGGCCGGAAGGCAGGCCCTGTTTCTTGGCCACGTCCATGACATATTCGTCGATGTCGAATGTGTGTTCGGCAAGGCGCTTGATCCCTTTGTTCTCCGGCAGGATCAGCGGCCACTCGAATTTGAGCATCAGCCCGCAAGACGCGGTCAAGGTGACGATGTCGAACCCGTCGTCCACCAGCTTGAGCAGCGCCTTGGAGACTTTCTGCGCATTTTCCGCCACCCGCTCGATCTTGGCCTGTTCGAGGAAGGGCATGCCGCAGCAGCCGGGATAGGCTGCCTTGGTTTCCACCCCCAGATGATTGAGCACGGCGCGCGCCGCCAGTCCGGTGGCAGGATGGTTATAGTTGACAAAACAGGTGGCATAGAGCGCAGCCTTGCGCCCGGCCGACGCGGCGGGCGCTGCCGGATTGGGGCGGATCGGATCGGCTTTGTCTGCGGAAAGAAAAGTGCGGGCGTGGAATTTCGGCAGGCTCGCGTTGCGGTCGATATGGAGCGTCTTTTCCATCAGCGGCCGGGTCAGGCGATTGGACTTGTCCGACGCCCAATTGACGACAGGAGCCGCGACGCGCGCCAAGGTGCCGTTGCGGTCCATCTCCGCGAGCTGAAGCTGGGTGAAGTCCTTCTTGCCGCCCTTCACCTCCGCCACCCGGTGTCGCAGCATCAGATGAGGGAAGTCGACATTGAAAGGGTGCGGCGGCACATAGGGGCATTTGGTCATGAAGCACATGTCGCAAAGCGTGCAGGCTTCGACCACTTTGGGGAAATCCGCCGAGGAGACGCCTTCGACATTCTCGGTCGGGTTGCTGTCGATCAGGTCGAACAGCCGCGGAAAGGATTCGCACAGATTGAAGCAGCGGCGGCAGCCGTGGCAGACCTCGAAGATGCGGCGCATCTCCGCGTCCAACTTGACCGGATCGGTGAAATCCGGATCGCGCCACGCCAAAGGCTCACGCGTGGGAGCATCGAGGCTTCCTTCGCCGGTCATGGGAATCCCCTGGAAATCACCTCCCCTTGAGGGTGGAGGTAGCGGCAGCGTACCAACATCGAAATTTGTGCAGCAGGATCGCGGGAAGGGGTCATGACACAAGTATACCGCTCACCGACCTCTTCCGGCGCATGACAGCGCACCGGAAGAAAATTTGTCTCTCCCATAAGGAGAAGAGAGACAAATATTACTGCCCGAGGGTGTCGAACGCCTTCTGGAAGCGCCCGGCGTGACTCTTTTCCGCTTTCGCCAGGGTCTCGAACCAGTCGGCGATTTCCTCGAAGCCTTCATGGCGGGCGGTTTTGGCCATGCCGGGATACATGTCGGTATATTCGTGGGTCTCACCCGCGATCGCTGCTTTCAGATTCTTGTCGGTGCCGCCGATCGGCTCGCCGGTGGCGGGATCGCCGACTTCTTCCAGATATTCCAGATGGCCATGGGCGTGCCCTGTCTCGCCTTCGGCGGTGGACCGGAACACCGCGGCGACATCATTGTGGCCTTCCACATCCGCTTTCTGCGCGAAATAGAGATAGCGGCGGTTGGCCTGACTTTCGCCGGCAAAGGCCTCTTTGAGATTTTCCCAGGTCTTGGTGTTCTTCAGGGCTGGCATAGGGCACTCCTGTGGTGAGATCGGAGCGCAGAGTGGCCCTCGCACAAGAGCCTGTCAATAGTTTAGAATAATTCTAAACTATGAGAATCATTCTTAGCTCAGGCCCGCTTTACCCGCACCACCACATCGACCCGCTCCACCGCCGTGCCGGGCGGTGGGTTCGGAACTCCGGAAACGGCGATGTTCTCGCCCGGAATATCGATCAGCCGATTCTCATTCTCGACAAAGAAATGCTGGTGGTCGCCAATATTGGTGTCGAAATAACTGCGCGCCGCGTCCACGACAACCTGGCGCAACAATCCCGCGGCGGTGAACTGATGCAAGCTGTTATAGACGGTGGCCAGCGAGATTTTCAGGCCGGCAGCGGCGGCTTCCTCGGCAAGGCTTTCGGCCGTCACATGGCGGTCGCCGGTAAACAGAAGACTGGCCAGTTCGACCCGCTGGCGCGTTGGGCGCAAGCCTGCCTGGCGCAGCCGGGCGGTCAGATGGGGCGCCCCATGCTGGGCTTTTCGGGCGGACAAGGACATCAGGTTCCTTTGTCGGGATGCCGTGATCCCTGTTAGACTGGCAGAGGATACTTGTTAGAACGCTTCTAAGCAAGAATCGGGTCCCGGCCCAGCTTTTCAAGATGGTCACGGCGACTCATTTGCGCTATGGGCGTTAAAAAAAGCCGGAACCCGCGTTTTATCCTTATTCAAAACCGGGGCTGTCGGCCTGCCTTTTGAGGAAAAGTAATGGACACAGCGGTGCGCAAATCCAGTTTCGATCTGCAGGGGCTTCTCGCCTGTGCCCGCGGCGAATTGTTCGGGCCCGGCAATGCGCAGCTCCCGCTGCCCCCCATGCTGATGTTCGACCGCATCACCTCCATCACCGCCGATGGCGGCGTCGCAGCCAAGGGCGAAGTGGTGGCGGAGATGGATGTCCACCCCAATCTCTGGTTCTTCAAATGCCATTTTCAGGGCGATCCGGTGATGCCAGGCTGCCTGGGGTTGGACGCACTCTGGCAGATGGTAGGATTTTTCCTGGGCTGGATGGGCGGCCTCGGCCGCGGCCGGGCGCTGGGGGTGGGGGAAGTCAAATTCTCCGGCATGGTACTGCCGACCGCCCGCAGGATCACCTACATGGTCGATCTCAATCGGGTCATCATGCGCAAGCTGGTGCTGGGCGTCGCCGATGGCCTCATGAAGGTGGACGGGAAAGTGATCTATGAGGCCAAGGATCTGCGGGTCGGCCTTTTCACGGACGCCGCGGCCGCATTGACGCAGAGCGTCGCGCCTGCGACGGCCTGATTGCAATCGTCCTCCGGACGAGGACGTAGGAAGATTTCATGCGTCGCGTCGTTGTCACCGGCCTCGGCATCGTCTCCTCCATCGGCAACAACGCCGAGGACGTAACCGAGTCGCTGCGTCAGGCGCGCTCCGGCATCGTCACTGCCGAAGATTATGTGCGACTGGGGTTTCGCAGCCAGGTCCATGGCAGCCTGAAACTGAATCTGGACGAGATCGTGGATCGCCGCGCCCGGCGGTTCCAGGGCGACGGCGCCGGCTATTGCTGGGTGGCGATGACTCAGGCGATCGCCGATGCCGGACTGACGCCGAACGAAATTTCCCATCCTCGCACGGGGCTCATTGTCGGCTCGGGCGGCCCCAGCACCAAGGCGATTGTCGCAGCCGCCGACATTACCCGTCAGAACAGCAGCCCCAAGCGGGTGGGGCCCTTCGCCGTGCCCAAGGCGATGTCGTCTACCGTCAGCGCCAACCTGTCCACCTGGTTCAAGACCAAGGGCTATAACTATTCCATCTCCAGCGCCTGCTCGACTTCGGCCAACTGCATCGGCAATGCCTATGAACTGATCCAATGGGGCAAGCAGGACATGATGTTCGCCGGCGGCGGCGAGGAGCTGGACTGGACCTTGAGCGAGTTGTTCGACGCCATGGGCGCGATGTCGTCCAAATTCAATGTGACACCGCAAAAGGCCAGCCGCGCCTATGACAAGGACCGCGACGGCTTCGTCATCTCCGGCGGCGGCGGCATCCTGGTGCTGGAGGAATTGGAGCATGCCAAGGCGCGGGGCGCGAAAATCTATGCCGAGATGGTCGGTTATGGCGCGACTGCGGATGGCGCCGACATGGTCGCGCCCTCGGGTGAAGGCGCGGTGCGCTGCATGCAGATGGCGGTTGAAAACGTCAGAGGCCCAATCGACTACATCAATCCCCATGCCACTTCGACCCAGGTCGGCGACATTCCCGAGATCGAGGCGATCCGCACCGTGTTCGGTGAGCGGATGCCGCCCGTCAGCGCAACTAAATCACTTACCGGTCACAGTCAGGGCGCGGCCGGAGTGCATGAAGCGATCTATACCCTGTTGATGATGAAGCACGGCTTCATCTGCGAAAGCGCCAATATCGAGGAGATCGATCCGGCCGTGGCGGACGCCAATATCGTGCGGCGGCGCATCGACGATGCGAAGATCATGACCGCCCTTTCCAACAGCTTCGGCTTTGGTGGCACCAATGCCAGTCTGGTTTTCCAGAAAATCTAGAGATGGAACAGAAGACACCCCGCGAGCATGTGATGAATCAAGGATCGGGCCTGATGGCGGGCAAGCGGGGCCTGGTGATGGGCGTCGCCAACGACCATTCCATCGCCTGGGGGATCGCCCGCATGCTCGCCGCCGAGGGAGCCGAGATCGCTTTCACCTATCAGGGCGAGGCGCAAGGCCGGCGGGTGAAGCCGCTGGCCGAATCGATCGGCTCTTCGATCATCCAGCCCGCCGATGTCGAAAAGGATGCGGAACTGGATGAGGCCTTCGCCGTGTTGGAGCGCCAATGGGGCGGGCTGGATTTCCTGGTCCATGCCATCGCCTTTTCCGATGCGCGCGAACTGAAGGGCCGTTATGTCGAAACCTCCCGCGCCAATTTCCTCAAGAGCCTCGATATCTCCTGTTATTCCTTCACTGCCGTCGCCAAGCGCGCCTCGCTGCTGATGGCGGGACGCGGCGGCACCATGGTGACGCTCACCTATCTCGGCGCCAGCCGGGTGATGCCCAACTACAATGTGATGGGCGTGGCCAAGGCGGCGCTCGAGGCCAGCGTGCGCTATCTCGCCGCCGATCTCGGGCGCGACAATATCCGCGTCAACGCCATCTCGGCCGGGCCGATGCGTACCCTGGCCGGCAGCGCGGTAGGGGATGCGCGCACCGTGTTCAAATGGAACAAGGCGCATGCGCCGCTCAAGAAGTCCGTCGAGTTGACCCATGTCGGCGGGGCAGCGCTTTATCTGTTGAGCGATCTGGCGGGCGGCGTCACCGGCGAAGTGCATTTCGTCGATGCCGGCTTCAATGTGGTGGGCATGCCGCCGACCGGTGATCTGAACGGTTGGAAGCCGGCGGACGAAGGTAAGCCCGAGGCATAATTGCTCGGGCGCGAGGGATTTTCGGACCTGAGCAGGAGTGAGGAGCGATGTGGGCAAATAGCCCATGAGCGACGAACGACGAACTCAGGGACGAAAAGAACCAAGCCTCGCCGCCTTGGCAAAACGCTCGAACAGATAATGCGAATCCATCGGCCCGGGCGAGGCTTCAGGGTGGTACTGCACGCCGAACACCTCCGCGCCTTCCAGCGCGATGCCGCAATTGCTGCCGTCGAACAGCGACACATGGGTTTCTTTCACAGACACCGGAAAGGTCGCTGCGTCCAAAGTGAAGCCGTGATTCATTGACACGATCTCGACCTTGCCGGTCTTCAGGTCCTTCACCGGATGATTGGCGCCATGATGGCCCTGCGCCATCTTCCTGGTCTTCGCGCCCAGCGCCAAGCCCAGCATCTGATGGCCCAGGCAGATGCCGAACAGCGGCACCCCGGCATCGACCACGCCCTTGATGGTGGGAATGGCATATTCGCCCGTCGCCGCCGGGTCGCCCGGCCCGTTGGACAGCAGCACGCCATCCGGCTTGTGCCGCATCACGTCTTCGAGCGTGGCATTGGCCGGCACCACGGTAATGTCGGCGCCAAGCCCCGCCAGCATGCGCAGGATGTTCCGCTTGACGCCATAATCGATCACGGTCACCCGGAAAAAGGGCGCGGCTTCGTTGTTGTAACCCAGGCCCCAGGCCCAGGGCGTCTCGCTCCATTTGAAAGTCTGGCGCGCCGTGACCTCTTTCGCCAGATCCAGGCCCACCAATCCCGTAAAGCCCCGCGCCTGCTTCACCAGAGCCTCGCGATCTAATCGCGCGTCGCCGAGATTCACCACCACGCCGTGCGGCATGCCCTTCTCGCGGATCAGGCTGGTCAGCGCGCGGGTGTCGATCCCCGCCACCGCCGGAATATTGTGCTTCTTCAGCCAGCGATCCAGCGCGGCAAGGCTGCGATAGTTCGACGGATGTTCGGCGTCGGCACGCACAATCATGCCCCGCACCGCCGGCGTGACCGTCTCGATGTCCTCGTCATTGGTGCCGACGATGCCGATATGGGGAAAGGTGAAGGCGACAATCTGTCCGGCATAGGACGGATCGGAGAGAATTTCCTGATAGCCGGTCATGGCGGTGTTGAAGCAGACTTCGCCCACTGCCGATCCAGGCGCACCAAAGCCGATACCCTCAAAGAAGGTGCCGTCCGCCAGCATCACGCCACCTCGGGAGAAACCGGCGTGCGGAAGTGCCGCCTCCGCCGGT
>DATATP010000047.1:0-4908 GCA_036268715.1 Rhizomicrobium sp.
CATCGACGATATGACGGATAAAGATATGCTCCACGCCCAGGCCGAGCACGCGGCAGCTCATCACCAGACCGACAATTTCTCCGCGCCTGATCACCGCTGCGCCGGACAAGCCATGGTCGCCAAACCGGTCCTTGACCCGGATCGCAAAAACGCTTGCATCCGGCTCGCGCAACAATGCCTCCAGTTCAGAGATCGGAAATTTGATGCCCGTCGCGTTGAACTGCGTGGTGCGCTGGAACAACTCAGATATGCGGGCAACGTCAGCGCCCGGCGACAGCCGCTCGATATGAGTTTGCACATTGAGGGAAACGACAAAGTCACTTTCGCTGAGGCTTTCGGCGCGCGCCGACTGGCGGCTGAACTGCGCTTTTGTGAGTTCGGTGCGCATCGCGGATTCCCCGGTTAGGCGCGGCAATTGCAGCCGCGGATCGCTGAGCAGCCGCCGGCGCAGACCGAACAGATCTTCACCCCAGACTTCCACTTCGGGAATTCTTTGACGGACGCGTTCGCGCTCGACAGGATTGTCGTCGATGAAAAGGAACGTATCCAATGCAAAGCCAAGCTGATCGGCGATGCTGCGAATATTCTCGACCTTGTCGTCCCAGTTGACGCGCCAAGTGACGAAATCGTCAGGTGTCAGTAGCTGCTCGCGCGGATAATGGTCCTGATATTTCCACAGCGCCCGGACAGTGGCCTCATCATTCTTGCTGACACAAGCGAGCAAAAGACCGCGTTTTTTCAGGCACAGCAGCGCCTCATGCAGCCCGAAATAAAGTCCGACATAGGATGCCGCGCCGCTGGTCTCGAGCTCCCAGGCGAATGGCGCGCCAGTTTCCGCCAGCACGCCGGGCCATAGCACCCCGTCAAGATCGACGATCACGCACTTTTTCCGGTCGAACCCGAGCACGGTGACCAGGACGTCTAGGTGGACCCGCGCCGTGACGGCCTCGCGGGCATAGGGATCGCCGCCGACCCATTGCGCCAGGGGCGCGGTGTCGGGAAAGATACCGTGCACCGCGGCTTTCTCGTCTTCCGGGCGCTGGAGCAGCCAGCCCGGCGATCCGAAATGGGTAAAGCCCACCAGGCCGTCATCGACCATGCGCCCATTGCCGATCGCATTGAGTCCCGCCGCGATATCCACCACATGCACGTCGGCATAGGATTCCACCAGATTTGCCAACGCCATGTTCGCCACGCGAAACCGGTTACGGTGACCTTGCGCCCCGCGCTCCGCCAGCCCAAGCGGTTGAACCGTCGGCTCGGGCAGATTGTCGATCAGAATGGGGGCCGCGCTATGCTTCCTCAGGCCTTCGATGATCTCGCGCGCTTCATGGATGAAGCTGCCATGGGGCGGTACGCCTTCTCGACGGGCATCGTCCACGATCAGATGCCGGCCTCGCAGCGCGCCGATGATGATGGCATCGTGCTTATGCTCGCCGGCAAAGCGCAGATCGTCGGGAAAAGTTGCAGCGACCCGCAGGTCCAGACCACGCGCGGCGGCTTCGCGGCGCATGAAATCCGATTCCATATGGACATCGCAGTCGCCGAACAGCACCACATCGATGCGCAGCCCGGCGGCGCCAAGTTCGTCCAGTCTCAAAGTCTTGCTGGCGGCCCAATAGGGATCGGGACCTTCCTTCGCCTCGCGCCGGAACCGCTCGAGAAGGGCCGCCGGGTCGCGCCCATGGACAGGGCTCAGCACGTTGGCGACATGGGCAAGTTCATCTTCTGGCGTCTTGTCGGTAAGGATGCCGTGCTCGACCAATGCGGTCAGCGGCCCCAGGACGGCGACGTCCCTGGGCTCCGCGAAGCTCTGGATGACATGGGCGACCGCGCGATCCACCACCAGACGTACATGGCTTATTGCGTCGATCACCAGCATGCGGTCGCTGCCGACCGGAATGAGATGGGCGAAGCGGGAAAGCCGCAGCAGCATTGGATCGCGCTCTAACGTTGCCTCGGCACCAGAAGCTTTTCGGGACGGCGCTGCTTGGCCGTGCCGAACAGCGAATAGGTGCGGTTCACATAATTGGTTACGCCGCGCATGCCCATCACATATTCGCGCAAAGCCGGCGTCATTTCCGCTTCAACAAGACGGACATGACGCGATGGATCCTCGGTCTCGAAATTCACATAGAACCAGGGATCGCCGCGATTGACGAGAATGTCCTTGGTCGAATCGAACCATTCAAAGGCCCATATCAGAGGACGTGGCCAGATGTGAATCGGAAAGCGGCCGCCCAGCATGAAGCCGGGCAGCGGCCTTTCGGCGTAATGATAGAACGCCGGCAGCATCGTCATGTAGACCGGTTCGTCTGCGACGAAATGATAGGGCGTCGCCGCCTGGATGATCGGCCGATGGGGATGGCGCCATTCCGCCTGGGGCATCGGGGCCACCACATTGGCGAGCGCCCTTGGGCGTACGCTTGCTTGATCTCCATCAATCCCGACAAGGCCAGGATTGCCTTTGGGATCCTTGCCGATCCGCAAATGAAGGTCGATCGGACAGCGCACTTCGAAAAGACGGGCTTCGTGGTCGTTGATGGCGGGGCAGAAGGAAACGCCTTTGGCATGGGTGGTTCGCGCTTCTGGCCGTGCCAGCTTGTGTGGCGCCTCCCATATGAAAGCGGACTCCTGGTCGGGATCGATGACCCAGCCGACCTCCACGGTACCGGAGCTGGCGGCTTTCGCGGTTTTTTTGAAGAGCGAGACCATCGCCGCTTACTATACTATCCGAGCGGGGGGTTCCAGATCGCTTGCGGGCCGTAGTTTGCGGCATCTGAGGTCTGTCCCAGGGCGCTTATTCGTATCTTCGATCGGTTGGGCAGAGACAATTGCGACAACAGGGCCTTCCATGCTACCGCAGTTTCTAGTTCGGGGGTTCAATATGAAACGATGGAAATTCGCGGCCGCCGCGTTGCTTGCGGCGCCCTTGCCGGCAGCGCAGGCGGTTGCCCAAGACACGCCCAAGCCGCCGCCACCCTTGATGGTTTGGGCGGCCCAGCCCATTCCGGAAACGCCCTATACCGGTCCCAACCGCCTGATCTGGCGGCTTTCGGATATCCTTGCCGCCCACAAGGGCCAGCAGAGCTGGACCCAGACGGTAGCCCTGACCCGCGACTTCCAGGGCGATTATGTGAGTCTGGCGCCCGGCGAGAAGACCAAGACCATGCTTTATGCCGATGACCGGGTTTTCTGGTCGGTGCAGCGCGGTCAGATGAAGGTCAACATCATGGGTCGGAAGCCCTTCATTGCGACCAAAGACTTTTTGGTCGATGTCGCGCCGCATATGCCCTTCAGCATCGAGAACCCCGGCAAGGAGCCGGTGGTGTTTTTCCGCGTCACGCCGGCGCATGAAATCCCCATGTATCCGGTCGGCGAAACGCCCACCCCAGTCAAGGGATGGAAATTCATCAAGGCCAAGGCGGCGGTGACTTTGGGTACCAAGCCGGATGGCACGCCGATCACCGATGGACATGATTACGACGACGGCAACCGGCCCTATCTCGATTTCGACAAGGATGTCGTCGGCAAGAACGCGGGCAGCAGCTATTTCGTCGCCGACGGCCACACCTCCGCCCATATCATCCGCGCCAAGCCGGGACCGACGCCGCCGGATAGCAATTTCGGCCACTTCCATGAAAACATGGTCGAGTTGTGGATCGTCCTGGAAGGTAAGGTCGATGTGAAGGTATCGGGCGAGAAACTGGTGACAGGCGAAGTCGGCGATGTGATGCTGGCGCCGGAGGAGCGTTGGCATCGTCCTTCCACCCTCGGCGACACGCCGTCCACCCGGCTCGCGATCACGCCGCGGATGCAGGAAAGCCAGGTTCATCTTTATCAACCGGACTCGAACGCCGGCAATTGAGGAAATCGCGTCGCGTGCGAGAACGGAGTTGTGTTGCCTGCCCGGCGGCAAGCGGAATATTTGCGTAAGCTATGTTCACGAATTTAACGCCATGATCTTCGATGGAAGACGGCTGACATGGACACGCCTCATGCCGACGCGCCCCGGCTGAATCGCAGCCTGGGCCTTTACGACTCGACCATGATCGTCGCCGGTTCGATGATCGGTTCGGGCATCTTCATCGTGGCGGGCGAGATGTCGCGCGAAGTCGGCAGCGCCGGCTGGATGATGGTGTCATGGCTGGTGGCCAGCCTTCTCACCCTGGCGGCGGCGCTTTCCTATGGCGAGCTGGCGGCGATGATGCCCCAGGCAGGCGGACAGTATGTCTATCTGCGCGAGGCCTTTTCACCGCTCTGGGGATTTCTCTATGGCTGGACCCTGTTCCTGGTGATCCAGACCGGCACCATCGCGGCCTCTTCGCTGGGCTTTGCCCGCTATCTGGGCGTGCTGGCGCCGCTGGTTTCGGAGAGCCGCTATATCGTCGCGCCGGTGCATGTGCTGCCGGGGTATGCGCTCTCACTTTCCACCGCCCAACTTGTTTCGCTTTGCCTGGTCGTCTTCGTGACCTGGACCAACAGCCGCGGCCTCAAATACGGCAAGGGGGTCCAAAACGTCTTCACCACCATGAAGATCGGCACCCTGATCGGTGTCATCCTGATCGGTTGCCTGCTGGGTTGGCGCCATGCCGCCGTACAGGCGAATTTCGCCCATGCCTGGACGCCGCGAAACGTATTGCCGCCATCACCGGGCATTTCACCGCTGTCGGGATTTGGCATCCTGATCGCGCTCTGTACCTCCCAGATCGGCTCCCTGTTCGCGGCGGATGCGTGGAACAACATCACCTTCACGGCGGGGGAGGTGCGCAACCCGGCGCGCAATGTTCCGCTGTCGCTCGCGGTCGGCACCATCATGGTGATGGGTCTCTATATGCTGGCGAACTTCGCCTATATGGTTGCGCTGCCCTTCGCCGCCATCCAGAACGCACCGTCGGACCGCGTTGC
>DATATP010000048.1:0-2299 GCA_036268715.1 Rhizomicrobium sp.
CGGCTTGGCGCCCGCATCTTCCAGGCCTCGACCAGCGAGGTGTATGGCGATCCGCTGGTGCACCCGCAGCCGGAGGAATATTGGGGCAACGTCAATCCGATCGGGATCCGGTCCTGCTACGACGAGGGCAAGCGCTGCGCCGAAACCCTGTTCTTCGATTACTGGCGGCAACATCAGCTGCCGATCAAGGTGGCGCGTATCTTCAACACCTATGGTCCGCGAATGCAGCCTGGTGACGGCCGGGTGGTGTCCTCCTTCATCGTCCAGGCGCTTCAGGGCGAACCCATCACCGTATTCGGTGACGGCGGACAAACCCGGTCGTTCTGCTATGTCGACGACCTCGTCGAGGGCATCACCCGGCTGATGTTGACGGGAGAGGACTGCACCGGACCGATCAATCTCGGCAACAATTCGGAATTCACGATTCTGGAACTGGCGGAAAAAGTCATCAGCTTCACCGGTTCGCGCTCGAAGTTGATCTACAAGCCGTTGCCGCAGGACGATCCGCGGCAGCGCCAGCCAGATCTCGCCAAGGCGAAAGCGCATCTGGGCGGCTGGGAGCCCAAGGTAGCTCTCACCGACGGCCTGAAGCAGACGATCGCCTACTTCAAGCACTCGCTCGAGCTGTAACGGAGCGCGGGCGCTTACCGGACATGCGTTCGGACGCATGACAAGAGCCGCACTTTCGGCGATGGTGCGACCGCAAAGCTGCCCCTCAGCCCTGATCCACTCCGGAGCTTCTGAATGCCCTTCCCGCGCGCCTCGCAGGCCCTGTCCCGCTTCACCGTGCTCGACCTCACCCGGGTCCGCTCCGGGCCTACCTGCGTGCGGCAGCTGGCGGACTGGGGCGCCAATGTGATCAAGATCGATGCCCTGCTGGAGGACGCCGGTGGGGAGCAGCTCGGCGGCGCGCGCCGGGGCGCGGATTTCCAGAATCTGCACCGCAACAAGCGGGCGATGACGCTCAATCTCAAGGACCCCAAGGGCCTCGAGACCTTCATGCGGCTGGTAAAAAAGGCCGACGTGGTCGTCGAGAATTTCCGCCCCGACGTCAAGGGCAAGCTCGGCATCGACTATGAGAGCGTGCGCAAGGTCAATCCGCGCATCGTCTATGGCAGCATTTCCGGTTTCGGCCAGGACGGCCCGTACCACAAGCGTCCGGGCTTCGATCAGATCGCACAGGGCATGGGCGGGCTGATGTCGATCACCGGCGCGCCCGGCGAAGGCCCGATGCGCGTCGGCATTCCCGTGGCGGATCTCACGGCCGGCCTGTTCTGCGCCATGGGCATCCTGACCGCACTGCTGGAGCGGGAAGTCTCGGGCGAAGGCCAATGGGTGCAGACCTCGCTGCTACAGTCCCAGATTTTCATGCTGGATTTCCAGGCCTCGCGCTGGCTGATGGAAAAGGACGTCGCCAAGCAGATGGGCAACGATCATCCCACCAGCATTCCGACCGGCGTGTTCAAGACTTCCGACGGCTACATCAATATCGCCACCGCGGGTGGCAAGATTTGGGAGCGCTGCGCGGAGGCGCTCGGCGCGCCGGAACTGATCAAGCGCCCCGAATATTTGACCGCGCCGGACCGCTCCAAGAACCGCAAGGCACTCAATGCGGAGCTGAACAAGCTCACCGAGAAGAAATCGACCGACATCTGGGTCAAGGAGATGAACGAGGCCGGCGTGCCATGCGGCCCGATCTATTCGATCGACCAGACCTTCGACGACGCCCAGGTCAAGCATCTCGGCATCGCCCAGGACGTCCCCAACGCCGAGAACCGCCATATCCGGCTGGTGGGTCAGCCCTTCAAGCTGTCTCGCACACCGAGCAAGATGGTGGCGCCGCCGCCGGAATTCGGCGAGCAGACCGAAGAGGTGCTGGCCGAGTTCGGCTTCTCCGCCGGCGAGATAGCGGAATTACGCAAGGCCAAGGTGGTGTAGCCGCCGACGCCCGCCTGAGGCCTAGCCCGCTGTCCTGGCCGGCGCCCACAGCCGCGCCATACTGCCGAACGCCTTTTCGATCAGCGGCCAGAACAGCAGCGCGATCGCCAGCGTCGTGATCGAACCGACGAGGCCATTCGACCAGAACACCGTCATGTCGCCGCCGGAGCCGATCATGGACAGCCGGAACGCATCCTCGGCGCGGCTGCCGAGCACCAGTGCCAGCGTGAACGGCGCCAGCGGAATGCCGATCTTCTTGAAGGCATAGCCGACCACACCAAAACCCAGCATCAGCCAGATATCGAACATTGCGTTCTGGATCGCATAGGCGCCGATCGCGCACGACACCACGATCATCGGC
>DATATP010000049.1:0-11930 GCA_036268715.1 Rhizomicrobium sp.
ACGATCGCTGAAGGTCTGGATCAAATCGGCGAAGATTGCCGTGGCGGAGGGACGGTGAAGAAAGGCAATCTCGTCCATAGCAAACGAGCCACGAAACCACGCCTGATCGATATTGCCAAGCCATTCGAGAGGCGGGTTATCCTGCAGCGGCTCGCGGAACGTGAGGTCAGAGCGTTTCTTGATTGTCGATTGCGTGCCCCACAATTGCGCCTCGGGATAGGCCGCTTTCCATTCCTGCAGATAGAGATGGTGGAGCTTGTTAGGGCTCACGAGGTGGCGGACCGAGCCCAGACGATTTACTTCGGTGCGGAGAGTCGCGGTGAGCTTGACTGGCGACCATACCCAAAGGTAGCCGTCGTCCAATCGGGCGATGACCGAACGGGTCGGATAGGGAACGCCAAAGAAGCTGACAAGCTCTCCTTCAGCGACCCAAAGGGCCTCATGGACTTGCTCGAGCATTGTTCACTCTCTCTCGCGAATGGTAGCAAGCGCGGCAATTCAACCGCCATGCCTTTAGACCGGCAGCCGCGATCAGCTCCTATGATATGGGCATTTCCACGAATTCTCGACGGCCCTGCCACTATATTGGGGAGCTTCCGACTTCTCGCCAAACGTTTGGAGCATGGGGTTGCGCGACCCCGCCAATGCTTCGTCGCGTTTTGATATCTTCTCCCGCAATCCTCTGTAGAGATTTTCTTCGCGCAATTTCTCGAACTGTTCGTGCGGATTGAATACGATCGCAGGAAATGCAAACCGGCGTGCCGGACGGCTGGCGTTTGGATGCAGGCCAACCACGAAGAAGGCTTCTTTAGCAAAACTCAGGGAAAAATGCAGATCCGTAGGGTCCGCACTGACGCGCTCGTCATGCGCCTGACCGTGCCAATCGTCTTTATCGGTAAGCGATTGAAGACGCTCCCAGAGGCGGGCTTCATAGCCCGCCTCGTTTAGGGACTGGGGGCCGCGAAATATCACCACAAAGCTTTGGAACAATGTCGGTCGCGCTCGGTAAAGATCGGAGAAGTTGAACACCGCAGAGTAGATTCGAAGGTCATCCCAGCCCGACGTGATATCGCGAGCGACAAGAAAATGAACCTGGCCTCTCGCTAGTGCCGCTTTGGCGCCGACGCAGGGGAAGTCTGGTTGAGCCAGAAAGCGACGGAATTCTTCGGCCAGTGGGTCGTCATTGTCGAATGAAGCTGGCAGCATGAAGTCACCGGAATCGGTGCAGGACTAACGCGCCGTCGCAGCCAAAGTTCATTTTTCGGAACTTTATGAGGCGCAAAGGGTTGAACATTTTTTGGGTTACCTGCCGTCCTCTATTTCCTTAAACGATTACTCGTGGAAACCGTTCATGCCACAGGTCATTCCGCCTCGATCCGGGGTGGCTTTCTACCTCCGTTCCGGGGAAATCCTCAGGGTCATAGATCCTGAAGGTGAACAGGTCGGCGATTTGCTCGCCTTCAACGCACAAGACACCAGAGAGACCATCTCGTCAGGGCGTACCTTTGACTATGCAAGCCGCATCTATCTGACGAAGGGAGACCTGCTCTATTCGAACAGATCAAATATCATGCTACGAATCGTGGAAGATTCCGTTGGGCGCCACGACTTCTTGCTCGCACCGTGTTCCAGCGAGATGTTTCGTATCATTTATGGCGAAACCGATCCTCACCAGGGTTGCTTCGGGAATCTGGTGACGGTTCTGGCGCCCCACGGCATTGGGCCTGATTCGATCCCCACGGCGTTCAATTGCTTCATGAATGTACCTGTGGATGGAGCGACGGGGACATTCAAGGTTCTTCCTCCGCTCAGCAAGGCTGGTGACAGTATTTCTTTCCGGGCTGAAATGGACCTGATTGTGGGGCTGACGGCGTGCTCTGCAGGGCAGTCAAACAACTTCTCCTACAAGCCAATTCACTACGAGATCAATCGATGAGCAGCTCGGACGAAATTTCGCTGGCTACTGCACTGCAATTTCCCGGCGACGCAATGCCGCAAAGCTCCTCCATAATTGGCCGACTGGAACGGCTTCCCAAGTGGCTCAATCTCATTCCAATGATCGGACAGTGGCTGTGGCTCTCCATCAGATACGGATCGTGGACCCTGCCTGCGGCAGCAAACCCCCAAATCACTGCTGGAGGCTTAGCAGGAGAAGGAAAGTCGGAATATTTTCACATCATGGGCCGGACGGCGAGCGCCCATACCGCTGATTTTACCGTTCTCAGAAACACATGCTCACCTTCGATCGTGTGGGACGCCGAGCAGTCCATGGCTGAGGCAGGGCTGAACTACCCCCTTATACTGAAGCCGGATATCGGCTGGTGCGGCTTCGGTGTCAGGATTGTGCGGGACCGGGAGGAATTGACAGACTACCTCGCCACTTTTCCTCGCAACGAAAACGTTATCCTGCAGCGGTTTGTGTCCTATGAAGGCGAGGCGGGGATATATTATGTTCGTCGACCGAGCGATGCGCACGGACGCATCACTGGGGTCCTGCTCCGTTTCTTTCCCCGCGTGACAGGCGATGGCCGCAGTACAATTGCAGAATTAATGGCTCGAAACCCACGGGCTTGCCGATTGGGCCGCGATAAGCGCAGTGAACCTTGTTGCGACACCGCTCGAATTCCGGCGCTGGGCGAGATTGTCCGCCTCTCCGTAACAGGATCAACCCGCGTGGGCGGAATGTATCAAGACGCCTCGGAACTGATAACGCCCGAACTAGAGGACGCAATAAATGTCATCGCAATGGACATGAAAGATCTTCATGTTGCGCGATTTGATGTGCGCTACGAGTCCATCGGCGCCATGCGGGCGGGCCACTCGTTCACAATTATCGAGGTCAACGGAGCCGGTTCGGAAGCCGTTCACGCCTGGGACCCGCAATACACTTTGCTCGAAGCCTATAAGATCGTATTTGAAAAACAGCGCATGCTCTTTTCTATTGGCGCTGCCATGCGAAAGCTTGGACACAAACCGCCGAATGGATGGGCGATGGTGATTCTGTATTTGCGCCAAGGGCGGCTGATCAGGAATTACCCACTCTCGAACTGACCGAGGCGGAGATTTCCTCTCCCGCAAACGTCAACGCTGCCAGCCCGAACGGACACAGGTTATAGATAAGGCGGTAGATTATCAGGGCTGCTAGAATTCCCGCACGGCCCTGACCATTGCCAAAGGAGAGCATTGTGGCTTCGAAAACGCCGAGTCCGCCCGGGGCGTGACTTGCTATGCCGAGCAAGACGGCACCAATGTAGACTAGCGAAAAGGACAGAAACGAAGAGACGAAGTCCTCTGGCATGAGGATGTAAAGCGCGCCGATGGCGGAAGCCATCTCGATAGCACCCAATAGCATTTGCGCCAGCGCCACTCTCCCTGAAGGCAGTGGAAGATTAAATGCCTTAATCGAAACACGCTTACCGGGACCGAGCAATCGAGTGCAGAGGACTAAGGCGCCAATCAAGGCGACGCCAATGACACGCTGCTCTGGCCTCGAATCAGGCGACACCGTCATCGCGAGCGAGATCATCGACACAAATCCAAAACCAAGCGCAGTCCACGAAAGCGCCACTACACTGGTGACTTCCGAGGCGCTCAAACCCGCCCTACCCAGTAGGCGGAATCTAACCGCTGTCGCGGTCAGCGCATGAAAGCCAAGAGTATTCGAAATCGCATTGGCGATGGCCCCCGCCAACCACGCTCGCGCGGGCGATACCCTGCGCGCGGCTACGATGCCAACCGCAATCACATCATAGCCGCCCAAAGCCAAAAAGCTGACGCCGGTTAAAAGTCCGCACAGCCAGACCTTTTGCACAAGCACGTTCCGAAGCGCACGCATTAGTGCATCGCCGTCGAGACTCCCCAGATTATGTATAAGTGAGAAAAAGGCGAGGCTTAGGATGGCTAAGGCGACCAGAAAGCCTGCCCACCGCAAAACTCTGGGGCCAGCGGACAATATCGGCATGAGGTTTACGCTGGCACGCATGTTAAAACAGTGCCCAATTTTTAATGTACTTAGACTGTACCATTACATTTCCGGTCGCCGGCGGTCGATCGGGCCATTTCGGCCATTTAGCGAGCACCTGCACCACCGATTGGCGAAACAGACTTACGGTACCACAGCTAGGCTAACGTATCGCATCTTTCGCAAATCCGAGTGCAAGCTGCGTTGAGAAAGTTCGGCGCCTGGCACGCTGGCGGGAATAGCGTCCACAATTCGCATTAGAGTCCGCATTGATTCGTGAATCTGAGCTCAGTCATTGAGCGGCGACCATTCAACTCCTTCAAAGCATTCTTTCACGCCGGCGAATACCCAGGGAGCGCCAGCATCAATCAATATCTCTTCCGAACGGCCCACCGATTTTAGCTCACCTGTCATGACCGCCAAGCGCAGTGCCACCTCTACGTCAAATGGTGCATCGCCAATCGCCAAGGGCTCTGATGCCGCTAGCGGAAACACATAGCCAGTGGCGAGGCTTTGATCCTATTCCTAGCTGATATCCGGTTTACAAGGGTCAATTTTAACGACGCTTAGCTTGCCACTAGGCTCCAACATCATCACCTTCACATTCGAGATCTGAGCTTCGCCATCAATACCGTGTTGACGAAGCGCTTCGCGAATGTCTGCCTCTGAAATCATCTTACGCTTTCGGGCCGCGTGATCTATGTAACCATGGTCAATAATGGAGACAGCCTTTCCTTCGACGACATAAGCAAGACTGGTATCGCGGGCCACACAGTGGCCTAGAGCCACATGCAGGCCGGCCATTACCGCAGCGGCAGCGAGGGTGCCAACTAAGGGCGCGCTGCCCGTCATAGCTCTCGCGAGTGCAGAGCCAATCATGATAGTGACGACGAAATCTAAAGCTGACCAATGCCCGAACATGCGTGGCCCGCTTAGTCGTAATATTACGAGACCGTACGAAAAAATAAGTAAGGCCCGCGCGGCTTCTTGGGACGTTGAGAGATTATTCTGGCTCCCGAAAACCGTAGTTAGGAATTCCATCTCGTATCCTTCCGTTTGCTCCCAATCAGTCCGCCCAGATTAAACTTAGGCGCGGCCTCCATGGGGGAACTCTCGCACTTATTTTCCGTTTCCTCTTGTTGAATCGTTTTGCCGCCATAAGAGAGGACTAATGCGAGAAACAGTTATTTCCCAGAATCCAAAAACGTACGCCATCGTCTTCGAGACGGGTGAGGAAATTGCCGAAGGTTTGAGGAACTTCGCGCAAGAAGAATGTTTAGCCGCCGCAAGCTTCAAGGCCATCGGTGCATTTTCGAAGGTCGAACTGGCCTGGTTTGACTGGGAGAATAAGACCTATAAACCGTCTGTCGAGCTATCGGAGCAATTGGAATTGCTATCCCTTATCGGCGACATTGCACTGGACAAGGGGAAGCCAGTCGTTCACGCCCATGCCGTTGTGGGCCGCAAGGATGGCACTGCCCACGGCGGACACCTGCTCAAGGCTTTTGTCCGTCCGACCTGCGAGATCATTCTCACCGAAAGCCCGCGGCATCTCCAAAAGGAGCTCGACCCGAAATCCGGCTTAGCACTGATAAAGCCGTGATTACTTCAATTTATGGCTGGCCGTTGCCGCCCGCCGCGCCATACACCTGGCCATTGGCATAGCTGGCGGATGCGTCGGCCAATTGCACATAGATGCCCGCCAATTCCGCCGGCTGGCCAGGACGGCCCAATGGCGTTTGGCTACCGAACTTCTCCAGTTTCTCCATGTCAGCACCGCCCGAGACCTGCAGCGGCGTCCAGATCGGACCCGGCGCCACTCCGTTTACGCGGATTCCCTTGGGCCCCAGCTGCTTGGCCAACGATTTGACATAACTCATCGTTGCTGCCTTGGTCATGGCATAATCGAACAGGTCGGCTGACGGATCGTAGGCCTGTTCAGACGTAGTGGCGATGATCGTCGCGCCAGGCTTCAGATGCGCCAGCGCTTCCTGCATGATCCAGAATGGCGCATATATATTGGTCTTCATCACTGCGTCGAATTCCTCACTGGTGATGTCGGCCATCGTTTCGTGAGATTGTTGGCGCGCGGCATTATTCACCAGGATGTCCAGCCCTCCCAACTCCTTCACCGCCTCACGCACCAGGTTCCGGCAAAACTCCTCGCTGCGCAGGTCACCGGGGATGCCGAAACCCCTGCAGCCGGCCTCCTTGATCAGCGCCAGCACCGAGTCAGCATCTTCCTGCTCTGAAGGGAAATAATTTATCGCCACGTCGGCACCCTCGCGCGCGAAAGCGATTGCAGCAGCGCGGCCCATGCCGCTGTCGCCGCCGGTGATTAAGGCCCTGCGGCCCATAAGTCGGCCCGAGCCGCGATAGCTATTCTCGCCATGGTCGGGCGGCGGTTCCATCTTGCAAGCCAGGCCAGGCCAGGGCTGCTTCTGCCGCGCGAAGGGCGGGCTGGGGTGTTTTCCGCGCGGGTCAACCAGCGCCGCCCCCTGCGCGGCCCATGCGTCTTGATCCTTGTCCATGATCAGCGCCCCGGGTGAGGTTTCTTGGCTTCGGGGCCAGGAGCCTTATCGTCGCGCGCCTTGGGCAGACCCCCATACAGGCCGTCGCGGTTACGGTCGAAATCGCTCTGCGCCGTCTTTTGCCCCTCAGCCTTGGGATCGAGCTTATCGTCAGTTTTCTTATCCATGAAGAATCTCCGCAGCGAAGCCTTCTGGTAAGAACCCCGCGACGGCCCAGCCGTTCCGGGAACTCAAGGGGTCTCGACCCGTTGCGCTTGCATGCCAAAGCACCAGCTGGAGGTAAGCCCGATCGAAGCTGTCGAACAGCGGCCCCTCAGGGTGCTGTTGATCGCCGGATCGCAGCGACGGCTGCATTCCTGTCCCGGGCTGGATTCCAAGGCGCGCGCGCTGATGTTGCGCATGGCGGCAACGATGCCGGGTGGGTGGCAGGTCGATACCGAAGACCTGGGCAATGAGCATGGCAAGCCCAAGATCCAAAGTTGCAATGCCTGCGTGTCATCATCGATGGCGCTGTGCGTATGGCCATGCAACTGCTACGGCCCCAGGAGCACCAACCAGCCCGACCTGATGTGGGACAAAGATCTGTATGGCCGCTTGGCGCGCGCCGATGCCTGGGCTTTTATCGGGCCCGTGAACTGGTACGGGCCCTCCAGCAATCTCAAGCTGATGTTTGACCGGCTGGTGTGCATGAATGGCGGTAACCCGCGGCCTGACCTGATCGACAAGAAGGACACGCTGAAGGCCCAGGCACTGGAGCGCTCGCCACTTTGGCAGGAACTGTCAAGGAACCATCTGTCGGGGCGCACGGCCGCCTTCTTCTGCTATGGGGATGATGGCGCCAATGAAGAGGACGGCAAGGGCAAGCCCAAGATCCTTAAGCATCCCGAATGGTTCGACGCCAAGGCCCATCCCCAACGCGGCAAGGACGAGCGACAGGCCTATGAGGGTCTGGTCTGGCAATGCCGCTACAGCGACGTCGAAGTGCCCGACAGCTTGTGGGATTGCACCGTCTTCGGTGCCGGCAAGCCTTTTGCCGACGACCAAGTCGAGGATATGGTGGGGGAGAAACGACCCCTGGCGCATTTCGACGCCTGGGTAAAGCGCTTCGCTGGCCATGTAGGCAAGAAAGGGCTTGTGCCAGACATCGAGGACGCTGAGCGCTCCGCACAAACCACAACCAACCAGGAAAAAAAGAAAATCTGATGACGGCTGGCCCTCAGCGATAGCCACTTTCATACAAGCCATGCGCATTTGGGAATGGGCCACTAAATGATTCACGTAGTTTCCTGGATATCGGTCGTGGCGGGGGCGATTTGCGCGCTGTTCCTTCTGTTTTCCGTCACCCGAAGCCCAGAAAAGATGGGGGTAATGTACGCTGTTTGGCCTCTTATTGGCCTTGCTGGCAGCGTGTTCGCTGTCTGGCTTTACCTGCGACACAAGAGCCCCGGCCGCAAGCCAGTTTGGCTTCCCACGGCCATCGCGACCTGCCATTGCGGTGCCGGATGTACTTTGGGCGACATCCTGGCGGAATCCCTTGTCATAATAGCGCCGGGCATCCTGGTTTGGTTCGGACTGGGATCGGTATGGCAGATGCCGCTATTTGCATCATGGACACTGGACTTTTGCTTGGCATTTGTGATCGGAATAGCTTTCCAATATTTCTCAATCGTACCAATGCGCGGTCTCAGCTTTGGTCCCGGGCTGGTCGCAGCCTTGAAAGCCGACACGCTTTCCCTGACCTCATGGCAGATTGGCATGTATGGCTTTATGGGATTTATCCATTTCGCAATCAGTCCGGTCAAGGCGACCCAGATTGAATTCTGGTTCGCGATGCAGTTCGCCATGATGGTGGGATTTGTGACCAGCTATCCGGTAAACATTTGGCTGTTGCGAGCCGGCCTCAAAGAAAAGATGAGCTAGCGAGTCACCTCATCGTTAGCCAATTCGCAATTCCCGCCGCTGCAAAATTTGGCTCATGAGTGCAAGCTGGTAGCTATTAAATTGAAACGGCAATCTGCAATACCTAGCCGATTGCGAAAGCGATCGTGCTCAGCAGAGCGATATTGGGATTTCGGGAATCCAGCCTAGTATGCTGGACGATAATCGGGACGTCGGATTCGATCAATGACGCATATGCCGTGTCGCGCGGACTGCGCTCTGGATCCTCAAGGTCGTTGAACCGTAGGTGGCGTGTTCGGCGCGCGCCGAGCGTTAGCCGATAAGGGCCGGCGGGTTCCCGATCCTCGAAGTAGACCGTGATCGTGATTTGTGCGTCCCGGTCCGCAGTGTTGAGAAGGCATGCGGCCTCGTGACTGACAAGGGCGGGATCACTCGGATCGACGCTGTCGCCGGGAATGTAACCTTCAGGGATCGCCCACCGCCTGCTGCCATCTGGCATTGCCATTGAGCCAAAACGCCTCAATTTGCTGGATGTTCCAAAAGAGCGGAACGGCGGCGAATTTGGGGGGTTAGGACTAAAAGGCGCCCCGTTGCGGCCGCACCCCCGAAAGGAACTTCCATGGCTTCGATGACAGCGGGCGACGTGCTGGTGGATACTCTTATCGCCTGGGGCGTGGATACGGTCTTCGGCATCCCGGGCGATGGCATCAATGGGCTTATCGAATCCCTGCGCCGCCGAAAGGATGACATCCGGTTCATCCAGGTCCGACACGAAGAAGCCGCTGCCTTCGCAGCCTGCGCCCATGCCAAATGGACCGGCAAGCTCGGCGTCTGCATCGCCACATCCGGTCCAGGCGGCATCCATCTGCTGAACGGGCTGTACGACGCCAAGCTGGATCAGGTACCGGTGCTGGCGATCACAGGCCTACAGTTTCACGACCTGCTCCACACCTTTACCCAGCAGGACGTGGAACTCGACAAGCTCTACATGGATGTAGCCGTCTACAATGCCCGGGTGATGGGCGCGGCCCACACCGAGAATGTGGTATCGCTGGCCTGCCGCACGGCGTTAGGCTATCGCGGCGTCGCTCACGTCACCATGCCGGTGGACACCCAGGACCAGCCTGTCTCCAAAGATGCGCGCACACCGCGCAACTTGGCCCATCATGTCTCCGACGTGATGGGGCGCCAGCATTCCCTGCCCGCGCCGGAAAAACTGCAGCTGGCGGCAGAGATTCTTAATGGCGCCAAAAAGCCAGCCATCCTGGCCGGCCAAGGCGCGCTGAATGCCGGCCGGCAACTGGCGGCGACGGCCGAGCGACTAGGCGCGCCGGTAGCAAAGGCGCTTCTGGGCAAGGGCGCCCTACCCGATGACCATCCCCATGCCACCGGCGGCATTGGCCTTTTGGGCACGCGGCCATCGCAAGAAGCGCTGGAAGAATGTGACGCCCTTCTGATCGTGGGCAGTTGCTTCCCCTATATCGAATTCTATCCCAAGCCAGGTCAGGCGCGGGTGGTCCAGATCGACCATGACCCCAAGCGCATCGGGCTGCGCGCGCCGGTGGAATGCCCGCTGGTGGGCGACGCCAGCGCAGTGCTGGATGCCCTTTTGCCGCAGTTGGACATGCACGAGGATCGGGCCTTCCTTGAAAAGACGCAGAAGAGCGTCAAGGCCTGGAACGAACTTCTGGAAGAACGCGGGAGCCGCACGACCATGCCGATGAAGCCGCAGGTGGTGGCCCATGAGCTGAACAAACTGCTCACCGACGATGCTATCATATCTACCGACTCCGGCACCATCACAACCTGGGCGGCGCGCTATCTCCAGATACGGGGCAACATGAAATTCTCCTGCTCCGGCAACCTGGCGACGATGGCCTGCGGCCTTCCCTATGCGGTGGCCGCGGCGCTCGCCTATCCCGACCGCCAGGTGGTCTGCTTCATCGGCGATGGCGGTTTGACCATGCTGATGGGCGAGATGGCGACGCTGGTCAAATACAATCTGAATGTGAAGATCGTGGTCATCAAGAACAATTTTCTGGGCCAAATCAAATGGGAGCAGATGGTCTTCCTGGGCCATCCCGAATACGTCTGCGATCTGCAGCCGATCGACTTCGCCGCCGTAGCCCAGGGCTTCGGCCTCACAGCCTTTCGCATCGACGATCCTGCCAAATGCGCCGAAACCCTACGCACGGCACTGACGACGCCAGGCCCAGTGCTCGTGGAAGCGACCGTCGACCCCAACGAACCGCCACTCCCGCCCAAGATTGAAGCCAAGCAGGCGCTACATTTCGCCGAGGCGCTCGCCAGGGGCACGCCGGACGCAGGCAAAATTGTGCGCAGCATACTGTCCGACAAAGTCCGCGAACTGATCTGACCGTGACGCGGCCGGCGCAGTGTCCCATTACCGGCATGACGGCGCGGGCGTTTGTCATTCCCACGGATGCGCCGGAATCAGACGGCACCATTGCCTGGGACAGCACCACCATGGTGACGGCAACCGTCGAAGCCGGCGGCAAGACCGGCTTCGGCTATACCTATTGCGACCAGGCGGCGGCGGCGTTGTGCCGGGGCGTATTGGCGAAGGCCGTGGATGGCTGCGATGCGATGGATATCCAGGCCGCTTGGGATGCGATGAACCGCGCGGTGCGCAATATCGGCCGGCCCGGCATTGCCTCCTGCGCGATTTCCGCGATCGATGTCGCGCTGTGGGATCTCAAGGCAAAGCTGCTCGGCATTCCGCTGGCCCTGCTGCTGGGGCGCGCACGCCAGGCAGTGCACGTCTATGGCAGCGGCGGCTTCACCTCCTACGATGCCGCGAAGATTGAGCAACAGTTGGCGGGCTGGGCCGCGCAAGGCTGCCGGTGGGTCAAGATGAAAGTCGGGCGCCATCCGGCTGACGACATCGCGCGGGTCCAAGCCGCCAAGCGCGCCATCGGCGATGCCGTACTGTTTGTCGATGCCAATGGCGCCTATAGGCGCAAGCAGGCGCTGGCATTCGCCGATGCCTTTGCTGCGTCAGGCGTGGCCTGGTTTGAGGAACCGGTGTCGAGCGACGACCTCGAAGGGCTTCGGCTGCTTCGAGATCGCGCGCCGGCGGGCATGGCGATCGCGGCGGGCGAGTACGGTTATACGCCCTATTATTTCCGTGAAATGCTGGCGGCAGTCTCAGTGGACGTGCTGCAGGCCGATGCTACGCGCTGCGGCGGCATCACCGGATTCCTGCGCGCGGCGGCGCTGGCCGATGGCTTCCAGATTTCGCTCTCCAGCCATTGCGCCCCGGCCCTTCATTGCGCGCCGGCGTCCGCCGCGCCGCGCTTCCTGCATATGGAATGGTTTCACGATCATGTTCGCATCGAGCAGATGCTGCTGGAGGGCGCGCCGGACCTGAAGGACGGCGAAGTCGCGCCGGATCTGTCCTCGCCCGGCCACGGCCTGTCGCTGCGCCAGGCAGACGCGGAAAGATTCGCAGTATGACGGCCGAGGCAACCCATCGGGTGGAAGAACGCGTGGCGGATGGCCGTGTACGCAAGGATGCC
>DATATP010000050.1:0-4987 GCA_036268715.1 Rhizomicrobium sp.
CGTTGTGGTACGAACTGCGACCGCTCATGGCCCGCCTCAAAAACAAGCGCATGCCATCGCGCTTTGATTTATGGACCGCGCGGGTGCCATGATCATCCTGGTCAATCCGCGCGCCACCAAGCCGCAGAACCGGCGTTTTCCCCTATCGGTGATGATGATCGGGGCGTCCATCTCCAATGGCGAGAATTGGGAAATCGTTGATGGAAACCGCCCCGATATCGATCCCTTGGCTACGATCACCGCGTTGGTCGAACGCTATCGCAATACTGCCGACCCAGTGCGCGCAATCGCCTTCACCGTGATGCCGGGGCCGCAGCTGGCCAACGCCGTCCCTCTGACCAAGGCGGTGAAGGCTCGCCATCCCACCATCCCTATCATATGGGGTGGCAATTTCGGCAGTCTCTATCCCGCGCCGGTACTGAATGCCCCCACTGTAGACTGGCTGGTACGCGGTCAAGGTGACCGCACATTTGTTGAATTGCTGGACGTTCTGCACGGCAACAGGGAGCCCACCAGCGTGATGGGCCTTTGCTTTCGCAATTCTGACGGAAGCCACCATATCGGCAAGGAGCGCGCTTGGGTGGGGCCGGGGGAGTTGCCCGCACCGCCCTATCACAAAATCCCGGTTGCGGATTATCTGCACGCCACTTTTTTGGGCAAACGCAATGGGGTCTATCAATCCTCGATCGGATGTCCCTATGCTTGCAATTTCTGCGGCGTGATTTCCGTATTCGGTCGGCGCGAACAGGTTCAGCACCCTTCACGCACTGCAGAACACCTAAGTTTCCTGATCCGGGAATACGGGATGGATTCAGTACATTTCTATGACAACAATTTTTTCCTCACCGACGCCCATGCCCGCGAAATCGCCGACCATCTGATGCCCCTTGGTCTGCGCTGGTGGTGCGAAAGCCGCGTCGACGCCTTGATGCGTTTCTCCGACGAGACATTCCGACGGCTGAAGAAGGCCGGACTTGTCATGGTGTTCTGCGGCGCGGAGTCGGGCAATGACGATGTGCTGAAGAAAATGCAGAAGGGCATTACCACCGATCAGATCATCGGAGCGGCCGAACGTACCCGACAGTTCGGCATCGTTCCGGAATTCTCCTTTGTGTTCGGCGACCCCGATGAACCCGAGCAGGAGATCGATAACACCTTGACCTTTATCCGAAAGCTAAAGGGCATAAACCCGGCGATGGAATTGATTCCCTATTTCTACACGCCAACCCCGCAACGCCGTGATACCTATGGCAATGTCGATCCTTTGGCCGGCACACCGGACACATTGGATGAGTGGGCTTCACCCCAATGGGTCAACTGGATGAGCCACATGGACCATGATCTTCCCTGGATGGATCGCAAGCTCAAGGCACGGGTGGACAATTTCGAGTTGGTGCTGAAAAGTCGCTTCCCCTCGGTGCATGACCGCTATACCCAGCGTTGGGGCAAGGTTCTGGGGAGCCTCTTGGCGCAAAGCCGTTGGCGGCGCGGCGATTTCTCCGATCCCCATCTGCTGCGCCATATCCGCCGCCTGGCCCGCATCCGGCCCGACGACAAGCAGGCCTATGGTCACCTTCGGGCGGATGCCAAGGCATGAGCGTTCTGAATGTACAGGACGCCTACCGTCTTTGGGCGCCGACCTATGCGGCGGAGACCGCACTCAGTTTCCTGGATGAGGAACTGGCGAGCCAAATGCTGGCCGGATTGCCGCGGCGGCGCTTGCTGGATGCCGGATGTGGCACAGGGAGACGGATTGCCGGGATCGCCGACGCTATCGGCGTGGATGCCAGTCCTGAAATGGTGGCAGCCGGTGGAGACCCGAACCTTGTGGTGGCCGATATCCGCGCGCTTCCATTTCCGGCTGCACATTTCGACATGGTGTGGTGCCGGTTGGTACTTGGCCATCTCGCCGATCCCCTGCCCGCTTATCGCGAGCTGGCGCGGGTCTGCCGCACGGGAGGTTATGTTTTCGTCACTGATTTCCATCCTGACGCTGTCGCGTCGGGTGGGCGGCGCAGCTTCCGCGACCGCAATGGCCAAGTACACGATGTAGAACATTACCTGCATGCCGACCATCCTGCGATGGCCCTGGAAACAGATCTTCACCTTGTCGCGCATCGCGATGCCGCGGTAGGACCCGCTATCCGGGACTTTTATGCCCGTGCCGGAAAATTGGCCCTTTACGAGCAGGACCGGGGGTTGAAGGTGGTCGCAGCCTTCTTGTTCCGCAAGGCGTAATGATGCGGTGGCGCATCGAAGCCGCCAATGGCGCGGTGGAGGTGGCGGACGGGCGCATAGTGGCGCCGACCGAGAGATTCGACCATCATATCGTGGTGCCGGACGGCGTACTTCATCCCGGCCTCATCAATGCTCACGACCATTTGCGCCTCAATCATTTCGGCCGATTTGGCAATAGGCATTACGCGAACGCCTATGAGTGGGCAGCGGATGTCCAAGTGCGCTACCGGGAGGCGATTGCAGCGGGCCGGGCAGTGCCGCGGCGCCTCGCACTGTTATGGGGCGCATGGAAGAACCTGCTGGCGGGCGTCACCTCCGTCGTTCATCACGATATATGGGAGCCGGATTTAGAGCAGGACTTTCCATTGCGCGTGGTGCGGACCGCGTTCGCGGATTCGCTCGGCATGACGCCGAACATCAGCAGGCCGCTCGCGGGGCCATTTGCGCTGCACCTGGCCGAGGGCATCGACGCGAACGCAGGCGAAGAAGTGCGCCAAGCGGCAGAACGCGGTTTTCTCGACGCGCGCCTACTCGCCGTGCATATGGTCGGCGCAGATAAGGATGGCATCGCCCGCATGCGGACGAGCGGCGGTGCGGTGATTTGGTGCCCCACCTCCAATCATTTCCTGTTCGGTTGTACCGCACCCGATGCCCTCCTGGCCGAGGGGATGGACGTTTTGCTGGGAACGGACTCGCTTCTGACGGGCCACGGCGACCTGCTGGACGAGCTGCGCGTCGCGCGCGGTGGAGCATTATCCGATGAGCGATTGGAAAAGGCCGTCGGTGACGTGGCGGCGGCGCGCCTGAGTCTCGATCCGCCGTCGCTTTTACCTGGCGGACGGGCCGACCTTATTGTCTTGCGGCGACCGCTTTTGGCGGCAGGTGCCGCCGACACCGCCCTTGTGATGGCGCAGGGTGAGTTGCGGGTTCTGGACCCGGCCCTCCTGCCTTGCTCCGGAGTAAGAGGCGGTCAGTTTCTACAGCGGGACGGATTTGTCCGCTGGATCAGCGAGTCGGCAACCCTGCCTGTGCCTGGTCTGGTGGCGGGGTGTCATCGCGCGTGAGCGCCCGCTCAGCCCGCCAGATGGCGCCTGCCGTCCGCCGGATCGCGCTGGACAACAGTGCCACAGGAATCATGCGGGCTCGCGTTAGGGGAGCCTCGAACAGCGCCCAATAGGCCTGCATGGTGACGCGGGCATTGTCCAAGGGCGAATGCTTCCAGTCCCGTTCCATTCCGATCATGCGCACATATCGCTCCAATCGCTCTCGGACCGCCGGCCGGCGCTGGTGCGCTTCAAGCCACGGGGCCAACGGCCCGAATTTTGCGAAGGGAAATAACAGGCGTAACAGCGCCAGACTGGCAATGACGGAATTTTCCACCCCGATCTGCCTGGCGCGCGAAATCAGGGCATGTTTCTCCTGCTCTTCGAGAATGGCGAGTAACGGGACAAGGTCCAACAACCACTTGAGCCGTACCCAGTAGCTTTGGGCGCCGTGCATGATCAGATAACAGGCCAAGTCCGCATTCACGCGTGGTGTGGGTAATGGTCCGGGATCGCGGGAGAGATGAAGCCCATTAGGACGCCGTCCAACGGCAAGGAAAAGACGGCGATGCAGGTCCACCGCGCTTTTGTGGTCATCCTCTGCAATAAGGCTCACATCGCGCACGGCGGCGAGCACTAGGGTCCGAATTGGCCCGGCCGGTGCCGGCGGGTTGCTTGGTATGTATCCCCGTTCCGCCAGCGCCGACACGGCTCTCTCGAAATCGCGCGGTTCCACCAGGAGATCAATATCGGAGGACGGGCGTAGGGCCGGATCGCCATAAAGCCGGGCCGCCTGGGGCGTTCCCTTGAGAACCATCCAGGAAAGACGATGTGCTGCCAGAATTGCGCCGATCCGTTGCAACCGGGCCAAATCCTCAGCATGCCGGTTGGCGCTGCGAAGCCGGCATTCCGACAACTCGACCAAAAGTTCGTCCGAAATCGCCATCCCGCTGCCTTGAAGTGCGGCATGAAGCAAGGGGCCAACCTGGTGGCGATAGATCGCCAGCTTGACCAATTCCGGTTCCACGCTGCCGCGCAAACCGACTGGGCCTCTCACCGCTGGAGCCAGCAATTTGGCCAAATGCTTGAGCGACGCCGGCAGCATCACATCTTCTGTTTGCCTCACGATTCTTTCTTTCGGAATACAACATCGCGATAGCGCATGCCGGGCATCAAGCGATTGTCACGATCATAGATCAGGTCTGCCGCCAGGTTCTCCATCCGCGCCGACAATGCCACTGCGAAATCGCAAGACGCGCGCGTATCGCAGAAGCGGAAATTCGTGGTGAGCAGAAAGAGTAATCCTCCGGGCTTGAGACACCGGGCGAGATCGTCTATGGCATTTTCAAATTTTTCAAAGCAGAACAGAGGCGCAGAACGCTCGCTCGCCCGTGCCGTCAGACGCCCGTGGCAAAGGACTGCCAGGCAGAATATGGCGTCATAGGAGGCGTCGCCCTCGTCCGCCAGCGTTCCGGTGCAGGCAACCCCGATAGATTGAATTGCGACAGTGCGTGCGCGCGCGACGGCGACATTGCGCGGATTGATATCGACCCCCTTGATTGCCGCGTCTGGAAGATACCGATGAAGCGCCAGGAGTTCTTCGCCGGTCGAACAGCCGAATGACAGGATACGGGATGTAGGTGGAAGAATCCGGCACGCGAAGGAGAACAGCCAGGGATAACGGTCGGGCTGGGTATAATTGAAAG
>DATATP010000051.1:0-4080 GCA_036268715.1 Rhizomicrobium sp.
AGATCGTCACGACGGTCGCGGCATTGCGGACGGCGCTCGCGAAACTCAAACAATCCTCTGGCGCGAAACCGCAGCGCATCGGCATGGTGCCCACCATGGGCGCGCTGCATGAGGGCCATCTTTCGCTGGTGCGCGCTGCAAAGGCGATCAGCGACAAAGTGCTGGTCAGCATTTTCGTCAATCCCGCCCAGTTTGCGCCGCACGAAGATTTCGACGCCTATCCGCGCAATCTGGAAGCCGACCTTGCCAAGCTGTCGGATGTCGATCTGGTGTTCGCGCCCGACGTCGGAGAAATGTATCCCCACGGGCAGGTCACCAGCATTGCGGTCGGCGGACCCAGCGCGGGACTGGAAACCGATTTCCGGCCGCATTTCTTTTCCGGCGTCGCCACTGCCGTCGCCAAGCTCTTGATTGCGGCATTGCCCGATATCGCCGTGTTCGGCGAGAAGGACTATCAGCAATTGCTGGTCGTCCGGCGGCTGGCGCGCGACCTCCTGCTGCCCGTCGAAATCCTCGGCGTCCCCATCGTGCGGGAGGCGGATGGCCTCGCTTTGTCGTCGCGCAACGTCTATCTCAGCCGGGACGAACGCAAGATCGCCGGACGGCTGAATGCGGTGTTGAAGGACGTGATCGCGGACGCACGGGGCGGCGGCGTGCGCCAAGCCGAGATGGCGGGAACTGCCGCACTGAAACGGGCGGGATTCGATTCCGTCGACTATCTGGCGATCCGCGACGCCGAGACTCTCGCGGTGATCGACGAGCTGGCCCGCCCTGCCCGGGTGCTGGCGGCGGCGAAGGTCGGCCGCACGCGGCTGATCGACAATATGGCGGTTTAGTTTTTCACCACGCGATAGACCGATACCGCGCCGGAAACACCGGCCGGCCTCAGCCACGCTGGGATGCGATGCGCGGCAAGGCTGGCGACCAAACCGCCCCTGGCGCGATAGAATTGCCAGTCCGGCGCGGCGGCGCAGGTCATCAGATAATCGATGCCCCGCCCATTCAGGATCGCCCGCGGATCGCGGCCGGCAAAAATCGCATAAGTGTCGATAATGCCGGCCCCGTCGCGGTGATAAGGCCCGGCGATCGCGCTGTCCGGAGAATAGACCAGGATCGCTGGCCCTTGATCGATGAAACCGGCGACCCGGCCTTTCGCCATTGCCCGCAAGGGCGCCATCGCCGCCTTGCTGCCGCATGCCTCCTGGGCGCGGAACGCGTCGATCCGCACGGTCAGGCGCGAAGGCCCCTCCAGCAGGCCGCCCGCTAGCGCGAAGGCCGCGCCATTGCCGAGAATGAGCGCCAAGGTAAACGGCACGGGCCGCAGCCGGACCAGTGCCCCGGCCAAGCCGGGCAGTGCGAACAGGACGGCGAAGGGCACGGCGCGAATCTCGAAGGTCGAGACCAAGAGCGCCATCCCGGTCATCGCGATCACCAGGCTCCGGGTCCTGCCGACCGGCGCCAGGAAGCAGGCGAAGAAAGCGACCCAGGCGTAGATATAGCCTCGTATGAACTCGGATGGCGCGAACAGCGCGAAGGCGGCCGCCGGTTTGGCTTCGTTGATGCGGGCGAAGAACAGCAGCTTCAAGCGCGCGTCGAGCCCCGCATAGGGTCCGCCGAAACAGACCGGATTGAGCAGCGCGGCGAGCACCAGAAGCGCGGCTGCCAAGGCGACAAAAGCCACGCCCCTGGCACGCTCCAGGCGCGAGATCGCGGCAATCCCTGCGCCCCCTGCCGCGAGCAGGACGGCATAGAACAAGGAATAGGTGTCGCAGGCTGGCGCGAAGCGATAGCGCGTCGCGGTGGTTGCGAACAGGAGCAGCAACGCCATTCCCGTCAAAGTGAGGCCGAAGATTCGGGCGCGGGGCGGGTCGGATCTCAGCCACAGCAAACCGGTAGCGACAGCCAGCGCGCAATAGGGAAGGCTTTCAAGGCCCACCCCCAAGGCCAGTGCGACCACCGCCGCCGCGGCCGCCGCCCGCTGCTCGACCAAGAACACCAGCAGCCAGGCCGCCAGCGCGAGCTGGACATTGTGATGGTCGATGTTGCCGGGTGCGAACTCGCCATAGAGTTCCGCGGCGAGCAAGGTCAGGACCAGGACCACGATCGCGGCCTTCGCACCGGCGAGACGCTCGGCGATGCGCGCCAGCGCCGCCAGTACCGCGAACAAGAGGAACAGCGGCCACACGGTAACGGCGAACGTCTCCGAATGAGAAAGTGCGATCAACGCCGCGATCGGCGCGTCCACCAGCCGCGACCAATGCATGGGAAGACCGAAAGGCACGTTCATTCGCCATTGGGCGGTGTCGAACCAGCTTTGGCCATGCAGCAGGTCGCGCACTTCGGCCAGCCGCATCGCGCTGTCGGTGTCGAATGCGATACCGCCACGCGCCAGCCAGACGGCCGGCAGCGCGAAGACGAGCCAGAAAGCGGCGGCGAGCCAAAGCTGCGCCATGGAAGAGCGGGACATGGCGCGACTTTAAGCGGCCAGGGTTGAGGAACACTGAACCGGCCGTTGGGGCGTTATAAAAGCCCTAACACCGCCAGTTCACGTTGAAGCGATTGCGGCAAACCCTGCGCGCCTTTGCGCAGCGCAAGGTCCGGGGGCACATCGGCATCCTCCAGATAGCGCCAGCCTTGGAATGCACGGCGCAGCCGGGGCGATACCGGCACCAGTTGCTTGTCATATACCAGCCCGCAATGGGGAAGGCCGTTCCTTTTGACCTCGCGTAACGCCAGCAGCTTCTGCCGGGCTGCGATCTGGCCCTTGATCACCCAATAAAGCGAACCGCCGTCCAGCACCTCCACAGCCCGCTTGGGAGTTTGGCGGGTCACATGCATCAGTTCGGGTTTCTTTTTGCCCCTGGCGCGCTGTTCTTTCAGCCGCTGCTTCTGCCAGGCGGCGAGGTCGGCGAGGCTGTCGCAGCCGACGCAGAGTTTTACGATATGAAGGGGCATGGCGCCCGATAACCGGAGCGCGACGGAAAGGCAACCCGGCGCGTCAGTCTGCCCCCAGTTCCTTGATCCACCGGTCGCGATCCTCGATATGCAAGGCCTGTAATTGCTCGAACGTGTCCCGCAGCGCATAGGCAAGGCGCACATCGTGCCCGTCCCGCTCCAGTTCTTTCAGCAATTCGCGCTGGCGTGCGACGAGCTTAACGCCATGTCGGACATGGGCTTCCGCTAGCGTAAAAGGTTCTTCTGAAAGAGGCCTGTTCACGAAAGCAGGTGTGTTCATCTCAAGTTCCTCCATGTTAAACGCAACCGGGTGCGCAAAGCGCGCGATCAATGGGTTACACCTGTTCTGCAATGCACTTCATGCCGGGAACCCCCAGCGTCGGACGCGGTCTATCGAGACTGTATTCCAGAACCGCGCACAATCGCATCCGGGAAGCACACGGCGTAATCTGATGCCCGAACTCTGAGGGATACAGATATGCAGGCCATGCTCGTTTTGTACTTGGTCACAGCCACGGGATTTGCTTCCGCACCCACCACTGTTGCGCAATATTCGGACATGGACACATGCAAAGTGGCGGCGGAGCGCGCGCAGGTGATTCAGAAAACAACTGGTTCGGCTGGCGCGCGAGCCGGCGCGGTCTTCGTTTGCGCTCCCATGTCGGACATCAACCTGCCGCGTCGGTAAATCAAGCGACGGCTCGGATCGCGATCATCCCGCGGCAGGCGCTTTCTCATGCCAGCCGGTCGCGTTCTCGAAGGCCCAACCGATGCGCAGCGCCAGCGCCTCGTCCCCGCCGCGGCAGATGATCTGTAGCGAGCTGGGCAGGTTGCCCGGCGTCATGCCGTTGGGAAGCGCCAGGGCGCAGAGATCGAGGAAATTGACCCAGCGGGTGGAAATGGCCGGGGTCGTGGTCTGATCCACCTCCGCCAGTGGAATAGCTGGCGTCAAGGTGGTGGGCGTCAGCACCGCATCGATTCCATCCATGGCCGCGGCGAATTCCCGTTTGCGGCGTTCGCGCTCGGCCAGGATGTCGAGATACTGGCGCGCGCTGATCTGCGCTCCGGCACGCACCCGCGGGCGCACCGCCTCATCCAGCTTCAGTGAGTCATCGTCCACCAACT
>DATATP010000052.1:0-8646 GCA_036268715.1 Rhizomicrobium sp.
CACCGAAGACAGTTTTTCGGATGGCGGCCGCTATCTCGATCCTGCTGTCGCTATCGCCCATGCCGACGCGCTGGCGCGGAGCGGGGCCGACATCATCGACATCGGCGCGGCCTCCTCAAACCCCGACGCAAAGCCGGTGCCGCCGGAAATCGAGATCGCACGGCTGGCTGCCGTCGTGCCCGCGCTGAAGGCGAAAGGCCTGTCACTCTCCATCGATTCCTTCGTCCCGGAGGTTCAGCGCTGGGCGCTGGCGCAGAGCGTCGAATATCTTAACGACATCCACGGTTTCCCCGATCCGGGGCTTTATCCCGAACTCGCGGCCTCGCCGGCCAAACTGATCGTGATGCATATGGTCCAGGACCGTGGCGTGGCGGTGCGGACCGAGGTGTCACCTTCCGAAATCTTCAGCCGCGTCACGGCATTTTTCGACGCCCGAATCGCGGCTTTGGAAAAGGCCCGCATAACCCGCGACCGCCTTATCCTCGACCCTGGAATGGGACAGTTCGTCGGCGCCGACCCGGAAAACTCGCTCATCCTGCTGCGCCACATCCCAGAGTTGAAGGCCCGCTATGGTCTGCCCGTGCTTGTCTCCGTGTCGCGCAAGGGCTTCCTGCGTCGCCTTGCCAACCGGTCGGTAGACCGGATCGGCCCTGCCAGCCTCGCCGCCGAGTTATTTGCCGAGGCCAACGGCGCGGACTATATCCGCACCCACGCGCCCGGTCCGCTGCGGGAGGGTCTCAACATCCTCAAGGCGATAGGCGCACAGCCGGCAAAGGGGTGAGGGTCTTTGTCCAGACGCAACCGCCGGTAACCCTTCGTGAAGATTTCTCCGCCAAGTCTGTAAGCAATTCGTGCTAAATTGTTCGGATAATTCCCCAGGGCTCCCCATGACCTCCGCGCGCAGATATTTCGGTACCGACGGGATTCGCGGCCGCATCAACAGCCCGGCCTTGACGCCGGAGATCGCCCTCAAGGCGGGGATGGCCGCGGGGCGCATCTTCACCCGGGGCGCCTATCGTCACCGCGTCGTGATCGGCAAGGACACCCGCCTCTCCGGCTATATGCTGGAATCGGCGCTGGTTTCCGGTTTCACGGCCGTCGGCATGGATGTGTTCCAGTTCGGCCCGCTGCCGACCCCCGCCGTGGCGATGCTGACCCGCTCGCTGCGCGCCGACCTGGGGGTGATGATCACAGCCTCTCATAACCCCTTTTACGATAATGGCATCAAGCTCTTCGGCCCGGATGGCCAAAAATTGTCTGACGCGGTGGAAGCCAAGATCGAGGCGCTGATGGCCAGCGGCCTGGAGCAGGGCCTGGCCACCGGCGCCAAGATCGGCCGCGCCAAGCGCGTGGACGACAGCCAGGCGCGTTACATCGAATTCGCCAAGCGCACCTTCCCGAAGAATCTGCGGCTCGAAGGCCTCAGGGTGGTGATCGATTGTGCCAACGGCGCCGCTTATAAGGTCGCGCCGGAAGTGCTGTGGGAATTGGGGGCGGAGATCATTCCGATCGGCGTCGCGCCGGACGGCCTTAACGTCAATCTCGATTGCGGTTCGACTGCTCCCGAAGCCATGTGCGCCAAGGTGCGGGAGGTGCGGGCCGATTTCGGCATTGCCCTGGACGGCGATGCCGACCGGGTGGTGATGGCCGACGAGCATGGCCGCATTATCGATGGCGACCAAATCCTGGCGCTGATCGCCCGCAGTTGGTCCAAGAGCGGGCGGCTGAAGGGCGGCGGATTGGTGGGCACGGTGATGTCCAATGCCGGACTGGATCGCTATCTGAAAAATCTCGGCCTCAAATTGGCGCGGGCCCAGGTCGGCGACCGTTATGTACTGGAGGAGATGAAGGCGGGTGATTTCAATGTGGGCGGCGAACAATCCGGCCATATTATCCTGTCGGACATCTCCACCACCGGCGATGGGCTGATCGCCGCGCTGCAAGTGCTAAGTGTGATCGCCCAAGACGGCAAGCCCGTGTCCGAGGCCGCCCATCTTTATGAACCCCTGCCGCAGGTGCTGGAGAATGTTCGCTTCCGCAAGGGCTCGCCCTTGGAGGACGCCAAGGTCAAGTCCAGTATTGATGACGCCCGGGCCCGGCTGGGCGAAAGCGGCCGCGTGCTGGTGCGCAAATCCGGCACCGAGCCGCTGATCCGGGTCATGGCGGAAGGGGAGGACGAGAAGATCGTGCGCGCCGTGGTGCGCAATATCGCCCACGCGATCGAGGAAGTGGCGGCTTAGCGCGGGCGCGAAAAAGCCACTATGGTTGGGCGATCATGAGCCGACCCACGTCTCGCCTGCTGATCATTGCGGGCTCCGATCCCGGGGGCGGGGCCGGACTCCAGGCCGACATTAAAACCGCCGCCGCCTTTGGCGTCTATGCAATGACGGCGGTGACCGCGGTAACAGTGCAGGACACGACCGAGGTCTATAGCGTCCATAATCTGCCTGCCGCCTTGGTGCGGGACCAGATCACAGTCTGCCTGAAGGACATCGGCGTCGACGCAATCAAAATCGGCATGCTCGGCGATGGCGATATCGCATTGGCGGTGGCCGAAACTCTGGAAGCGGAGGACAGCGGCACGCCGCTGATCCTGGACCCGGTGCTGACGGCGAGCGATGGCACGGAGTTTCTCGATAGCGGGGGCATCAAGCTGCTGGAGAAGCGCCTTCTGCCGCTGGCGGCGCTGGTGACGCCCAATCTGCCGGAAACCGAGCGGCTGGTCGGGATCCTGCCACGCAGCGAGGAGGATTTCCGTCAGGCGGCTGAACGCTTTGCCGGCTTCGGCTGTCCGAACACATTGTTCAAGGGCGGCCATGGCGATGGCCCTATTCTGCGCGATGTGCTGGTGGACGCCAATAGCGGTGCGCTCACCTATTTCGACGCGCCGCGGCAGGACAGCAGGCACACGCATGGCACCGGATGCACGCTCTCCACGGCAATCGCCTGCGGGCTGGCGCTGGACTGGCCGTTTGAGGAAGCCGTCCGCCAAGCACACGCTTTTGTGCAAAGCGCAATCCGGACCGCCCCCGGACTGGGGGGCGGCCGCGGACCGCTCAATCATTTTCTGCGGGCGAAGGCAGGCGATCAGTCGGGACTGTGAACAACAGTATGGCCGTTGTGGTCCACAACCGTAGTGCTGTCAGAAGGCGGGTTGACGACCACCGTTTTCTCAGTAGTTCCGCCGCAGGCGGCAAGGAAAAGCGGGGCAAGCACGATCATTATGCGAAGCGGGCGCATGTGCGTCTCCATCCAATGCGGAAACAAAACGCTCGACCGCGGGGAAGTTTCCGCTGCCTCTTTCTCTCACCCGTCTACAAAGGGATCGCGCACCATGATTGTGTCGTCGCGGTCGGGACTGGTCGAAAGCAGCACGACAGGGGCGCCAATCAGTTCCTCGACCCGCCGGACATATTTGATCGCATTGGCGGGCAATTGCGCCCAGCTTCGCGCGCCCTGGGTGGATTGGGTCCAGCCCTCCATCGTCTCATAAACCGGCTTCAGCCGCGCCTGTTCATTGGTGTCGGCAGGAAGGTGGTCGAGCCGCTGCCCGTCCAGGTCGTAACCGACACACAGCTTGATTTCGGCAAAGCCATCCAACACATCGAGCTTGGTGAGTGCGATGCCGTCAACTCCGCCGGTAATGACCGTCTGGCGCACCAGCATGCAATCGAACCAGCCGCAGCGGCGTTTGCGCCCTGTCACAGTACCGAATTCCTTGCCGCGCGCGCCCAGACTTTCGCCGATCTGATCCTTCAACTCGGTGGGGAAGGGTCCCTCGCCGACCCGGGTCGTATAGCTTTTGACGATGCCCAAAACCGTGCCGATCTGCCGGGGTGAGACGCCTGCGCCTGCCGCGGCCTGGCCCGCCACCGTGTTGGAGGAGGTGACGAAGGGATAGGTGCCGTGATCGATGTCGAGCAGCACGGCCTGGGCGCCTTCGAACAGCACGCGCCGCCCGCCGCGCCGCGCCGCATCGAGTTCGCGCCAGGACGAGCCGATAAAAGGGATTATTTTCGGCGCGATGTCGCGCAGCCCGTCGAACAAGGAAGCGGCGTCGACCTCCGCCACGCCGAAACCCTTGCGCAGCACATTATGGTGGGCGAGCAGACGCTCGATCTTCGCCGGCAGCCCGGCCGGGTTCTTGAGGTCGATGACACGCAAGGCACGGCGCCCGACCTTGTCCTCATAGGCGGGGCCGATGCCGCGCTTTGTGGTGCCGAGTTTCTGGCTGGCGGCTTCCTCGCGCAATGCATCCAGTTCGCGATGCAGGGGCAGCACCAGGACGGCATTTTCCGCCAGGACAAGAATCTCCGGCGTCACTTCCAGCCCCGCATCGCTGACCCGCGCGATCTCGTCCAGCAGGGCCCAGGGATCGACCACCACGCCATTGCCGATGATCGAGCGCTTGCGCTGCACCACGCCGGAAGGCAACAGGGAAAATTTATAAGTCTTGTCGCCGACCACAATCGTATGGCCGGCATTGTTGCCGCCTTGGAAGCGCACCACTATGTCGGCGCGGTTCGACAGCCAGTCGATGATCTTGCCTTTGCCCTCGTCGCCCCATTGGGCGCCGATTACCGTCACATTCGCCATGCCGTTATTTCCGTACCCGGACGATCCCCGCGAGGGATTCGCGGGTACGGTGACCATCTATAGCATGGAAATTGCTGGGATAAGGGGCGAGTTGCCGCGCCCGCAAGGAGCGCGGCAACAGGACGAGTTCAGTAAAACACGCCGTAGGCCACCTGGATCACTTCGCCGCTCGCCTGATCGATCAGCAGCGCGTCATCGCCATAGCGCACCCACACCGCGCCGTAAGGCGGGGGAACCAGGCCGAAATCGAAATAATCGTTGATCCAGTAATTGCGCACAAAGAAAGCCGACGGCAAGCGCTCGCCGAACGTCCAGCGATGGGCATACCAGCCTGACGGACGATGATAGGTGGGTCCATGATAGCGGTGCGCCGAGGTGAAATTGCGGTGATAGGAATTGAAATTTGAGACATGCGGCCGCGCGCCGGCCCGCTCAGTCCGCGAGGGTCCGCGCATGTTGCGGTTCGGGCCTGCCATGCTGCCGCCCATCGCATGACCGTTTGCATTGTTGTTTTGAACACCGTGCTGGCCGTCCCGCTCGGTCCGGGAGGGACCGCGCATATTTTGGTTCGGACCGGCCATGCTGCCGCCCGTCGTGCGGTTGTTTGCATTGTTGTTTTGTACACCGCGATGCTCGCCGCGCTGATTGTGTTCCATCGTGGTGGAATTGGAATGGGTGGCGGCCTGTGGGGCAGCCTTTGGGCTGGGATTGGTACCGGGGCGGGGGCCGTTCATGCCGGCGCCCGGGTTGCCATGATGGGGGGTGCGATCTGGATGCTGCGACGTTGTGGCGTGAGGCCCTCCAGCGCCTTGTTCGTGATGGTCATTGTCCTGGGCGAGAACGGGCGCTGCGGCCAGCAAGGCTAAAGCCGCTGCGGAAGCAACTATAATTTTCATGGCGCGATCCTGTCCTGAAATGGCCCTTTGCGATAACAATCGGAAAGCGGTGGCGGTTCCAACACCACCTTCTAAAGCATTTCGAAATCGCGCCGATCTTATCTGGCTCTGTCGGGAATTGCATGTCCGAAATTTCCATTCGCCACGCCGCAAAAGCCGACGCGACTGTCATTCTGGGGTTGCTGCGTGAACTCGCTGTGGTCGAGAAGCTGGAGCATATTTTCGCCCTGAACGAGGCGCTGATCCTGCGCGATATGCTGGGCGAAGACCCGGCCGCGCATTGCGAAATCGCGGTGGTCGACGGCCAACCCGCCGGGCTCGCCGTGTGGTATTGGCTTTACGGCAGCTTTCGCGCCTGGCGCGGCCTTTATGTAGAGGATTTGTATGTCCGACCGCAGTTCCGGGGCCGCGGTGCGGGCTTGGCGCTGCTTGCCCATCTGGCGCGGCATGGCGCGCAAGCCGGCGCGGGTTGGATGGAATGGAAGGTGCTGGATTGGAACGCCCGCGCCCTGGATTTCTATCGAAGCATCGGAGCGCGGCCGGTGGAAGACTGGCTTACTTACCGGCTGGAAGACGAGGCGATGAGGCGGCTCAATGGCTGACGTCGTTCTGATCGCTGCTGTTGCCGAAAATGGGGTGATCGGCAAGGGCGGCGCGATCCCCTGGCGGCTGCCGCAGGATATGCGCCGCTTCAAGGCGTTGACCTTGGGTCATCTGGTGGTGATGGGACGCAAGACCTGGAACTCCCTGCCGAAAAAGCCGCTTCCGGGCCGCCGCAATATCGTGGTCACGCGGCAGAAGGACTGGCAGGGCGATGGCGCCACGGCTGTCGGGTCGGTGGAGGACGCGCTGGCTGGCGATGGCACCATATTCGTGATCGGGGGCGGCGAGATTTATCGCGCCGCGCTGCCTTTCGCCACGCGCATCGAATTGACGGAAATCCATCGCGCCTTCGCCGGCGATGCCCATTTTCCAGCGCCCGACAGGACACGCTGGCGCGAAAGAAATCGGGAATCCCACACCACGCCGGAGGGCCTGCGCTATTCTTTCGTCACTTTGGAACGCATTTAGGGTAGCGCCAGGTCGAGCTCGATGGTGATGCGCTGGCCCTCGCCATCATAACGCTTCTCGCCACGGGGCAGCCAGGAAGGGTGCAACAGGATCATGCCGGGCTGCGGCCGTACGATCTCGCTGTAGCCGGCATTCTGGCCCCCCGGCATGCGAAAGCTCAGATGCGGCGCCGCCATCGCGGGCAGCGAGCCGCGCGGATCGCCAAGTTCCACCTGGCCGCCCAGCGCCTCCTCGTCGGAATTGGCATAGCCGTCATCCACGAAATAAAGCCCCGACCAGAAGCTGCCGGGCCGCGCCGTCATTCTCTGATATTCGCCGCGGGAGCGCACGCAGACGCGGCTGGTAATGCGCCATTCGGTCTTCACCCGCGCTCCGGCCCGGGTGGCGGTGAGCGAATCGGCAAGATCGCCCACCACGGTGAAGAGGGTATTGGCGTGATGATTGCCCCAGTTGCGGAAATCTTCCGTCACATAGGTGCCCTGGCCGCGCCGGACCGTCTCCTCCGCCCCTTGTGCCTTGGCGAGGATAAGCGGGCGCAGTTCGAGATTCACATCATGCGCGATGGGCACGAAATGCACACACAAGGGGGTTGCGAACAGGCTGCGAACCTGGGGTTTGCTGGCGGTCATCAAGGCGCTCCGGGGCCGCTATTCCAGCACGATTTGCGGCGCAGGGCGCAGCGAATTTTCGAGCGACGCGGCGACCTTTTGTGCCAGTTGCAAAAATGCCTCTGCTTCGGGACCGTCCGAATCGACGATGCTGACCGGTGTACCGGCATCGGACATTTCGCGAATGCGCGGCACCAGGGGAATTTCGACAAGGAACGGCACACCCATTTGCTCGGCTGTCGCACGCGCCCCGCCATGACCAAAGATCGGATGACTGTGTCCGCAATCGGGACAGACGAAGACGCTCATATTCTCCACAATGCCGAGAATGGGAACCTGGGTCTTGCGAAACATCGCAATGCCCTTCCGCGCATCGATCAGCGCGATGTCCTGCGGTGTGGAGACGATCACCGCGCCTTTCAGCGGCACGCGTTGGGTGATGGTGAGCTGTGCGTCTCCCGTACCGGGCGGCATGTCCAGCACCAGCACGTCCAGCGGTGCCCAGTTCACGTCCGCCATCATCTGTGTCAACGCCGACTGCACCATGGGGCCACGCCACACCACGGCTTCGTCTTCCCCGACCAGGAAGCCGATCGACATGGTCTTGAGGCCGAATTTCTCGATCGGGTTGATCCGCTTGCCGTCCGCGTCCGGACGTTTCCTGATTCCCAGGAGTCGCGGCACGCTGGGCCCATAGATATCGGTGTCGAGCAGCCCGACTTTCATCCCCAGCTTGCCAAGCGACAGCGCCAGATTGACGGCGACCGTGGATTTACCGACGCCGCCTTTGCCGCTGGCCACCGCGATGATCGAGGTCACGCCGGCGATGCCCTGAGGGGCAGGCGGTGCGTGACGGGGGCGGGGCGGCTCCCGGTGTTCCTGGGGATGATCCTCATGGGCGGTCAGCACCGCCGTGACGGACTTCACCCCTTTCACCCCCAATACCATCGCCTCGCAAATCTTGCGCAGAGGTTCGGATTGGGAGCCGCGCCCCGCCGGAACCTCCAGCGCGAAGCCGACATGGCCATCCTTCACCACCAGGCCTTGGATCATGTCCTGATGCACGACCGTGCGGCCGCTGACGGGATCGATTACCTGATCCAGCGCTTTGAGCACATCTTCGCGGACGGCGGCCATCACGTTCCTTGTTCCGGGGCGCCCATATAGCCATTCGTAATGCCGAAACCAAGGCGGCAAGGCTGCCAGCGGCAGCCGGCAACGGCCCGCCTGGTTGTCCCGGAATATTTTTGCCACGCGGCTTAGGGGCACAGTTCCCACTTTTCCTGCCCCGCTTTAAAATACTGCGATTCCCTGCTGCGCTGCGCTAAGGTTCACCAAGATGCGCTTGTCCCTTCTGTCGGTCGTTGCCCTCGCGGCTGTTTTGGCGCTCGGCTCGGCCGAGGCGCGACCGGCGCCCGACTCTTTCGCGGACCTCTCCGCGCAATTGCTGCCGACGGTGGTCAACATCGCCACCA
>DATATP010000053.1:0-11495 GCA_036268715.1 Rhizomicrobium sp.
CAGGAAGCGACCGGGAAAGCAGGATAGTCACATTGTGGGGCCAGTATCAACGCGCATCGAATGCATATCCGATGGTCGCCCAGAAACTGAGCGGCATCGAGTGATACAAAGCCTTGGCTTCGCGCCACCACTCCAACGGCAGTCCCCCTACAAACTGATTCCTCGCCATCTTAAGGCGTCCGGGTATTGGGCCAGCGATGGGAAAGTGCGAGGGCTCCAGTGTGGGGACTCGTGTGGGGACTCTATGTCGCCAAAGTCTCCTTTTGTGGGCTTTTCGTTCCGTTTTTAGGTTTTCAGCGCAGGTATGAGAACACTCGAAAAACCGTTATTTATCAGCACTTTCGAGTGGCTGGGGGACTAGGATTCGAACCTAGACAGGCAGAGTCAGAGTCTGCAGTCCTACCGTTAGACGATCCCCCAATCGGGGCTCCCGCCCATGGGACCGCCCGTTTAGACCAGAGAACGCGCCCATTCAAGGCAACTCTCGACCGGGCGCTGTACAGGATATGCCTCGAGCGGCTCGAGCGACCCCGGCAATCCGTTGCAGGCGCGTCGATTTCTTGATTTCCTTTGTGGCGCATCCCCTGTTCGATCATGCTAGCGTCGCGGCGGGGCGCGAGCCTCTGAGGGCCTGACATTGCATGGAGATCATCATACGCCGGTCGGACAAGACGGGCACAGGACCCGGACCGGTGCGGCCGCGCCTGTGGCCTCCGGCCCTTTGCTGGCGGTGCTGGACCTTGGCACCAACAATTGCCGCCTTTTGATCGCCGCTCCCATCGGCCTTTCCGGCAGGCAGGGGTTCCGGGCGGTGGATTCCTTTTCCCGCATCGTGCGGTTGGGCGAGGGTCTCGGCCAGACTGGCCTTCTGTCCGAAGCGGCGGTGGACCGCACCATCGAGGCCCTTAAGATATGTGCCGAGCACATCGGCCGCCACAATGTCACGCATGTGCGGGCTATCGCCACCCAGGCGGCGCGGCTGGCCCGCAACAGCGATGTGCTGATTGCCCGCGCCCGGGCCGAGGCCGGGATCGATATCGCCATCATTTCCGCTCAGGAGGAAGCCGATCTTGCCGCACTGGGTTGTGCGCCTCTGATCGGGCGCGAATACAAAGGGGCGCTAGTGTTCGATATCGGCGGTGGCTCGACCGAGATCATTTGGCTGGTCAAAAGCCCGCAGGGGCCGCAGCAGCGCCTGAGCGCTTCGGTGCCCGTGGGTGTGGTGAGTCTGGCCGAGCAATATGGCATGGACGCGAAGGATCATTCCTGTTTCGAGCGCGTGTGCGACGCGATGCGCGAACGCTTCGCGCCCTTTGCCGAACGCATGGCGAGCGATTTCGACAGCCGCAAATTCCATCTGCTTGGTACCTCGGGCACGGTGACGACGCTCGCGGCGATCGCGCTCGGCCTGCCGCGCTACAATCGCAGCCGGGTCGATGCGAGCTGGCATGAGACACGCCATATGCTGAAGGTGGTCCATGATCTGGCGGGGCTGGATGTCGCAGCCCTGGCGCGCATCGGGAGCATCGGGCCGGAGCGCGCCGATTTGATGTTGGCGGGTTGCGCCATTTTCGCCGCGATCTGCGCGCTGTGGCCCAGTCCGATGCTGCGCGTCGCCGACCGGGGCCTGCGTGAAGGCATGCTGCGGCAACTGACGGAGTGCGCCTCATGAGTCTGCGGCCGCCCGATGCGTCCGGCCGGGGGCGGGAGCGGGTCAAGGTGAAAAAATCGCGCGGCCGGACCACCTCCTCCAAGGCATGGCTGGAGCGCCAATTGAACGATCCCTATGTCGCCGCGGCGAAAGCCGCGGGCTATCGCAGCCGCGCTGCGTTTAAGCTCAAGGAACTGGATGAGAAATTCCATCTCCTGCGCCGGGGCGCCAAGGTGCTTGATCTCGGCGCGGCGCCGGGCGGCTGGAGCCAGGTGGCGGCGAACGCCGGGGCCATTGTGGTCGCCGCCGACATACTGGACATCGAACCGCTGCCCAATGTGCGCTTCCTCAAGGCCGATCTCACCGATCCGGATGTGCCGGCGCGGCTGAAAGCAATGCTGGACGGGCCTGCCGACCTGGTGCTCACGGACATGGCCGCGCCAACCACGGGACATAGAGCCACCGATCATCTGCGCACCATCGCTCTGGCCGAGATCGCCTTGGAGGTTGCCGAAGACGTGCTGAAGCCCGGCGGCGCTTTCGTCGGCAAAGTGTTTCAGGGCGGCGCGGCCAGCGAATTGCTGGCGCGGATGAAAGGCGCGTTCCGCGAGGTCAAGCATGTAAAACCGCCAGCTTCGCGTGCCGAATCCGTCGAACTATATGTCGTGGCACTCGGCTTCAAAGCAAAAGCTCCGGCGCGTTGACGCCGAAGCTTTTCGATCCGAAATCCGTTCAGCGCGTGGACTTCAGGCTGATGGCGCCGATGCCTGCCGCGACATTGAGGCCCTTGTTGCCTTCGAGGCTGAGCGGCTGCAGCGCAATCGACTTGTCCAGGCCCCCGACCAGAATATTGGCTCCCACGCCGACGCCGACAGTGGCGCTCGCCGTGGCGCCGGCATAATCGCCCTCCAGCGCACCGGGACGAACGTCAGAAGAGGGCGCAAATACACCCCACACCAGCACGCCGCCTTCGGTGTAGCCAATATCGACGCCGAATTTGGAGATCGAGCCGACATAATGCTCATGGTGGCGGCTGTCATTGCCATGGAAGGTGCAATGCAGATCGCGAGAGGAGCCGAAGATGAACCCCCAACCGCTGGCCACATTGCACACCAGATCACCCACTTTCACCCCATGCGGGGCCGCGTTCGCGCTGCCCGCCATTGCTACACCGGCCATGGCGAAACCCGCTGCCAGCATCCGAAATTTGCTTTTCATCTCTGCTACTCCTTGGTTAATCGGGGGTAATATCCAGGGCGGCATGTTCGCGCGCTCCGGACGAGAAAACGTATGCCGCGGGCGGACGGTTCCGTATGCCTGGCTGTCCGATGAGGGCGGAAAGCGGGCATGGCGGGCCCCGCTTGCAGAATCGGGGTTCCGCTGCTACAGGCTCGGCGCTCCATAGGGAGCCAGCCCGTATGACCGCGATCCGTGAAGCGCTCACCTTCGACGATGTGCTGCTGGTGCCCGGCGCCTCCGAAGTGCTTCCGGCCCAGGTCGATACCCGCTCGCGCCTCACCAAAACCGTCGAGCTCGGCATTCCACTGATTTCTGCCGCGATGGACACCGTCACCGAGGCGGGACTGGCGATCGCCATGGCCCAGGCCGGCGGCATCGGGGTCATCCATAAGAATCTCGGTATCGAGGAACAAGCCGAGCATGTGCGGCGGGTCAAGCGCTATGAAAGCGGCATGGTGGTCAATCCCGTCACCATCGGGCCCCATGCGACGCTTGCCGATGCCCTTGGGTTGATGGAGCGTCACCGCATCTCCGGTGTGCCGGTCGTCGAAGGAATCGATGGCAAAGGCGCGGGGAAGCTTGTCGGCATTCTCACCAATCGCGACGTGCGCTTCGCCGCCGATCCCCGCCAGAAGATTTCCGAACTGATGACCAAGGACCGGCTGGTCACGGTGCGCGAAGGCGTGGGGCCCGATGAGGCCAAGCGGCTGTTGCACCAACACCGCATCGAGAAGATCATCGTGGTGGACGATGCCTATTTCTGCGTTGGGCTGATCACGGTCAAGGATATCGAGAAGGCGCAGAAATATCCCAATGCCTGCAAGGACGAACGCGGGCGGCTGCGGGTGGCGGCGGCGACGGGAGTGGGCGAGGACGGCTATGTCCGCGCCCTGGCGCTGATTGAGGCCGAATGCGATGTGATCATGGTCGATACCGCCCATGGCCACTCCAAGGGCGTGCTCGATGCCGTCAACCGCATCAAGAAGCAGTCCAATTATGTGCAGGTGGCGGCGGGCAATGTCGCCACTGCGGACGGCGCGCGCGCTCTGATCGATGCGGGTGCCGACGCGGTGAAGGTCGGCATTGGACCGGGCTCGATCTGCACCACCCGCATCGTGGCCGGTGTCGGCGTGCCACAGCTCACCGCGATCATGGATGCCGTGTCGGTGGCGCGAGACGCTGGGGTGCCGGTGATCGGCGATGGCGGCATCAAATATTCCGGCGACCTCGCCAAGGCGTTGGCAGCCGGCGCGAGCGTGGCGATGGTCGGCTCATTGCTGGCGGGCACGGAGGAAAGCCCCGGAGAAGTGTTTCTGTATCAGGGCCGCTCCTACAAGGGTTATCGCGGCATGGGCAGTGTCGGCGCGATGGCGCGCGGCTCGGCCGACCGCTATTTCCAGGCCGAGGTGCGAGATGCGCTGAAGCTGGTGCCGGAGGGGGTGGAAGGGCAAGTGCCCTATAAAGGGCCGGTGGGCGGCGTGGTGCACCAGATCATCGGCGGCCTTCGCGCGGCGATGGGCTATACCGGCTGTTCCAGCATCGAGGAGTTCCACCGGAAAGCGAAGTTCGTGCGCATCACCGGCGCGGGCCTGCGCGAAAGCCATGTGCATGACGTGATCGTGACGCGTGAAGCGCCGAATTACCAGGGGTGAGGAGCGCTCCGCCGAAGGCGGGCAAAATGGTCCAGTGGACCATTTTGAGTGACGGCCGCGAGCCAAAGCGAGCGGCGTACAGTAATCCGCTTCTCAATTGTACGATTTTACCTTCGGCCAATAATCCCGTAGCGGGATCTTCATGCCCCGCAGAACATAGATCGGCTGATTGGTTTCGTACGGCATCGCCAGCGGCGTTTCGATGTGGCCCGCGACCCCGTATGAGCGGAACAGTTCCGCATAATGCTGCGGCCTTCCCCCGATGATGATCATCACGCTGCCGTCGTGCCCACGCGGTCCCCAAAGATAATAATTGTTATGGCCGCTGATGGCCGGCGGCAGCCCCAGACGCCGCCCGAAAATGTCGATGGCCGCAGCCTCTCCGTAATTGTTGCCGAAAAAGACTGCATGCGCGCGCGCGCGTGGCGGCAAGGCCCAATAGACCTGGGCCACCGTCTTTGCCATTTCCGGCCAACCGAACATGTCGGCATAATATTGTGGCAGCATACCCAAGGTCTGATGCTCACCTGCGGATGGCGCGAAGCCGACGGCCTTCTCGTAGCGGAGGAACGTGCCGATGGGCAGGATCGGCAGTGTCATAGGCGCTCCTAGGATACCCAGCGCGGCCACCGCGGCCAATGCCGCGCCGCGCGCCACGGCATTCCGCATCCAGTCCTCGATTCGTGTCGCGCCGAACGCCAGCAGCGCCGGATAGAGGGGTGCGAGATAATAGGCTTTGCCGTGCGTCACATCGAACACGACGAACAGGATCAGCCAGGCGATGGGAAAGGCGCGCGCCACCGCAACCTTCGGCCGCACCATGCCCGCCAACAGGCCGCATAACCACACGACCACGGCGAGCGGGCCGATGAGGACGATCTGCTGCACGAAGAAGGCCGGCAACGACATCGCGACATTCTTGCCGCTTGCGCCTGCCTTTCCCAACGCGATGAAGGGCCAGCCATGGGCGGCCTGCCACCCCATATTCGGCAGCACCATGAGGACGGTGAGCAATGCGCCCAGATAGACCCATGGCCGCAGCAGCGATTTGCGCAGCGGCGTGGCAAGAAGGCCGATCGCCAGCGCGGCGAGATAGAACGCGATCAGATATTTGGTGTTGAGGCTGAAACCTGCGACCCCGCCGAAGGCGAGCCACCAGCGTTCATCGGCGGTTTGTTCCAGCCGCACCAAAATCCAGGCAAGTCCCAGCCAGGTCAGCGGCTGGAACATGTCGGTGGAGAACAAAACGCCTTGAATCAGGAAGATCGGTCCCAGCAGAACGCACAGGCCGGCCAGCCACTGCGCAAAACGCCCGCCGCCGATCAGCCGCACGAATTCCGCGGTGAGTGCCACGGTTGCCGTCAGCGCCAGCGCGGGAAGAAGGCGGAAACCCCACAGGAAATCGCCGAAGATGGCATGCGACCATGAAGCTAGCAGCGGCACGACGGAAGGCTGATCGACATAGCCCCAATCGGGGCGGTCGCCGCAGACGATGAAATAGAGCTCGTCACGGAAAAACCCGTAATGTCCGGCGGCGAAGGCATGAAGCGCCAGACAGGCGAGCGCCAGCGGCACGGATGGCCGCGCCAGGAGTCGCGAAAGTTTTTCCGTCGTACCGCCCGCGCCCTTCACATCGTCAGCGCTCCATCACCGCCGCCTGCAGAAGCAGGATGGTCTTCATGTCGGCGATTTCGCCGCATTCCACCATCGCCATCGCTTCTTCCAAGGTCAGTTCCAGGACTTCGATGTCCTCGCCTTCGGATTCGTGGCCGCCGCCCTTTTCGCGCGGCGCAGCAGAATCGTAGGTCGCCAGGAACAGCGACAGTCTTTCCTTCACCGCGCCGGGGCTGGAAAAGCAGCGGGTGACACGCTCCAGCGCGCCGACCTTGAGCCCCGCTTCCTCCATCGCCTCCCGGCGGACACAGGTTTCAGGATCGTCGCCGTCCAGCTTGCCGGCGATCGCCTCGATGAACAATTCGCGCCGCCCTGCCTCGAACACCGGCCAGCGGAACTGGCGAACCAGCAGCAGCCTGTCCCGGGGCCGGTCGATCGGCAGCACCGCCGCGCCGTCGCCCATGTCATAGGATTCGCGCATCTGGCTCTGCCATGTGCCGCTGCGCCGCTTAAAATCGAAATGCGCCTTGCGCAGGATATAATGATTGTCGGACAGCACATCCATCTTGCGCAACTTTACCCGCGCGCTCACGTCGTCGGTCACGAAATCAATCCCTTACATGCACCACTGCAATAGCATCGCCATATAGCCGGTGCCAGCCGGGCATCGCGTCCATCAGCTTCACGACCGGCGCTCGCGCCGAAAAGACCGTCCATCGCACATGGCGCCGGGCGAGAGTGGAACTTAGCGCCTGTTTGTCCGGTGAAACAATGGCCGCGTAATTTGAGAGAAAGGCGTCGCCATAGAGATCGGCCCGGCTGTCGATGAACGGTTTGATGCCCTTCCAGATCAGATATCCGCCGAATGCATAATCGTTGAGCACCGGCTGCGCGCGTTCCCATCGCGTCACATGCGCCAGCGCCGCAACGGGCGACACCCCATCGTCGCTCCGGGTGACAGGCAGCATCAAACGAGCCGCAAACAAGCCAAGCAGCGCGGCGCAAACCGCGGCCGCAAGCAGTGGACGGCCTGTCTCGCGCGCCGTTGGCCATGCCTTTCCAAGATAGGGCGCCAGCAACAGCGGCGCGGCCACGCCAAAGATCATCTGATGGCGCCCGTGTGCCAGCGCCATATGCATGATGCCGAGCAGGATCAAGACCCGGAACCATGGCACCTTCACCTTGCCCGACGCCAGCACCGCGACCGTTGCAAGCAACGCGATTTCGAATGGCGAGATGGTGGAGAAATCGCTTGGCCGCCACTCGCCCAGATAGCCAAGGCCGCGCATCGCATTCAGGCGCAGAGGAAACAGCAGTCCGTCAATACCGGCCGGAGTCAGCAGGGCGCAAGCACTCGCGGCCAGCAGAAACGCGCCCCAGCGCCAGACATCCGGCCCGCGCATTTTCGTTTCGAGCGCCGCTTCCAGGCCCAGCGCAGCAGCCAGGACAAGACCAAAAGCGAAGCTGCCATGCAGATTGGCCCAAAGCGGCATCACCGCCAGCAGCCACCAGCGGGGCGCGCGCTGCCGCTCGCGTGCTTTTACCAATTCCGTCGTCCACAATGCCAATAGCGGCAATGCCAGCAGATGCGGCCGGGCCAACAGGCTGCCGGTGACACAGGCCAGCCCCAACACGGTGGTCAACAGCGCCGCCGTCATCGCCATGCGCGTGCGCAAGGCGCCTGCCACGATTGCGGCGGCCAGCGCGGCAGCGATGCCGAACAGCAAATGCAGGCCAGCCCAGCCGGCCAGCCGCCAGGCGAGCGCCATGACAATCTCTGCCAGCCATTCCGCCGCGTCCCAGGGCGCGCCCGCTGCCGTATAGGAAAACACGTCGCGATGCAGCACCGCGCGGTGATTCAGCATCCATTCGCCGGCGCGGATATGCCAATAGGTGTCACCATCGTGGAAGATCGCGGGCGAGAACGCCGCCAGCGCAAAGGCCGACAGCGCGGCGCAAAGCGCGAAGGTCCAGTCGGGGTAAGCGAGACGAGGCATCGGACGGGGTGGAGCGGTGGCGCGACACTCTATAAAAGCAATTCTCACCAAGCGGTTCGCTGCTTCAAGGCATTGGCGCAAAAAGGAAAATTATGCACGATTGGCTTTCATGACCCCCGCCGCCCGCCTGCAGATGACGATCGAGATGCTGGAAGGGCTGGAGGGAACTGCCCAACCAGCGGACCGCTTTGTTAAGGATTGGTTTCGCAGCCGGCGCTTTGCCGGCTCCAAAGACCGCCGCGAAATCGCCGCGCGGCTGTTCGCCATCCTGCGTCATCGGGCTTCACTGGCCTGGCGCATGGACAGCGAGGCGCCCCGCGCCCTGATGATCGCATCGGTCGTGGACGAGGGCGAAAATCCCGCACCGCTTTTCACCGGCGGCTATGGTCCTGCGCCGCTCACCGATACCGAGCGCGATGCAATCGCCGCCTCGCGTTCTGAGCCGCCGCTCTGGGTACGGGGTGAATTTCCTCCCTTCCTGGAGCCCGAACTTGTCCGCGCGTTCGGGGCACGCCTGTCCGACGAAATGGCCGCGCTTCAGGACCGCGCCCCCGCCGATCTGCGAGTCAATGCATTGAAAGCCACGCGGGACGACGTGCTCGCCGCATTGCGTGCCGCCGATATTGCTTGCCAGCCCACGCCTGGTTCGCCTTATGGCGTCCGCGTGCCGCCCGGCAAAGGCAATGCCGCGCTGTCGCAATCGCCACTCTTCACCTCCGGCGCATTCGAATTCCAGGACGAGGCGGCGCAAATCGCCGCCCTGCTAGCGGGGGCGCGGCCGGGCATGCGAGTATGCGACCTGGCGGCCGGAGCCGGCGGCAAATCGCTGGCGCTCGCGGCGACGATGCATGACCGGGGCGAGATCATCGCCTGCGATGTGCGGCATGCCGCGCTGACCGAGTTGGAGCGGCGCGCCGCCCGCGCCGGCGCGTCCATCATCAAGACCCTGCCGCTCGATGGCGGCCCGCCCGAAGGACCTTTTGATCTCGTCTTGGTAGACGCACCTTGCAGCGGCAGCGGCACCTGGCGGCGACAGCCGGAATCGCGCTGGCGGCTCGGGCCCGAGCGGCTGGCCGAACTGATGGCGATCCAGGACCGGCTGCTCGACCAGGGGGCCGCATTGGTCCGGCGCGGAGGCCGGCTGGTCTATGCCACCTGCTCGATCCTGCCATCGGAAAACCAGGACCGGGTTCACGAATTGCTTGACCGTAATTCCGGGTTCGAGGCGGAAAACGCGGCTCAGATATGGCAGGGTCCCCTCCCGCCCGGCCTGGAGGCGGATTATCGCGCCAGCCCGCTCGCCACCGGCACAGACGGATTCTACGCCGCGATTTTGCGCCGGATCTGAGGCGCATTGGACGCATGGTTGCGGCAGGACAAAATGCGGTATCGTGAAGCCATGAAAGCTTTTCCGATTCCCGCTCTGGTCCTCGCGCTTGGCTTGGCCGGTCCTGCCTTCGCCGTGCCGCGCGCCGCGCAGACGCCGTCTTCCGATCGCGTCGCCGCCCTGATCGCACAGGCCAACGACGCGGAAGGCCGCGGCGAGACTGAACTGGCGCTACGCCTCGCCCAGTCGGCCATCGTTGCCGATCCGGCGCGCACGGCGCCTTATATCGCGTTGGGCGACATCTACGCCGATACAGGCGAGAAGAATTACGCTCGCAGTTATTATGACGAAGCCCTTTCGATCGATCCCGACGATGCTTCCGCGCTAAAGGCGGTCGCGACCCTGGACCAGAAGAAGCCGCGCGTTCTCGCCAAGCCATGAGCGTCCTGGTCATCGATTTCGGCAGCCAGGTCACGCAACTGATCGCCCGGCGGGTGCGTGAGGCCGGAGTCTATTGCGAGATCGTGCCCTATGATCGGGCCGAAGCGGCGCTGGCGAACCGGGCCGATGGAAAGACGTGGCGCGCTATCATATTGTCCGGTGGTCCGGCCAGCGTCACCGAAAGCGGCACGCCCCGTGCACCCCAGGTGGTGTTCGAAATGGGCGTGCCGGTGCTGGGCATCTGCTATGGCGAGATGACCATGAGCGCGCAATTGGGTGGCCGGGTCGAAGCCGGGCACGCCAGGGAGTTCGGCCGCGCCGATATTTGTATCCAGCGCGCTTCGCCTCTGCTGGAAGGGTTGGCGGAAGCCGGCAGCGAACCGGTGTGGATGAGTCACGGCGACAAGATCACGGCGATTCCGCCGGGTTTTGCGGTCGTGGCGACATCGCAAGGCTCGCCATTCGCGGTGATCGCCGACGAAACCCGCAAATTCTACGGCGTGCAATTCCATCCCGAAGTGGCCCATACGCCGCGGGGCGCCACCATCCTTTCCAATTTTGTGCGCAGCATCGCGGGCATCGCGCCCGAATGGAACATGCATACGTTCCGTGCCCGCGCGGTGGCGCGTATTCGCGAACAGGTCGGCAAGGGCAGAGTGATCTGCGGCTTGTCGGGGGGGGTGGATTCCTCAGTCGCGGCGGTGCTCATCCATGAAGCGATCGGCGATCAGCTTACCTGCATTTTTGTCGATACCGGCTTGATGCGCGCGGGCGAGGCGGACGAAGTGGTCGGCCTGTTTCGCAATCATTATAACATCCCGCTGATCCATGCCGATGCCAAGGCTTTGTTCCTCGGCCGGCTGGCCGGCGTCAGCGATCCCGAACGCAAGCGCAAGATCATCGGCGCAGCCTTTATCGAAGTGTTCGATGCCGAAAGCCAGAAGGTGGGCGGGGCGGAGTTCCTTGCCCAAGGCACACTCTATCCCGACGTGATCGAAAGCATCTCGGCGACCGGCGGCCCATCGGTCACCATCAAGAGCCATCACAATGTCGGCGGCCTGCCCGATCACATGAAACTCAAGCTGGTCGAGCCCTTGCGCGAATTGTTCAAGGACGAAGTGCGGGCGTTGGGCCGCGAACTGGGCTTGCCGCCCGCCTTTGTCGGCCGCCATCCCTTTCCCGGTCCGGGGCTTGCGATCCGCATTCCCGGCGAGATCACCGAAGAGAAGCTGGAAATCCTCCGCCAGGCCGATCTGATCTATCTCGATGAAATTCGCAAGGCGAGGCTTTACGACAAGATATGGCAGGCCTTTGCCGTGCTGCTCCCGGTGCGCACCGTGGGCGTGATGGGCGACGCGCGCACATACGATTTCGTCTGCGGCCTGCGCGCCGTGACCTCAACCGACGGCATGACGGCGGACTACTATCCCTTCGAGCACTCGTTCCTCGCTCGCGTCTCCACCCGCATCGTCAACGAAGTGCGCGGCATCAACCGGGTGGTCTATGACATCACGTCGAAACCGCCTGGGACGATCGAGTGGGAGTAGGGGACGCGTCCAATCAGAAGCCCTTCC
>DATATP010000054.1:0-3362 GCA_036268715.1 Rhizomicrobium sp.
CACCCAATGATCGGTGCTGTTGATCACATGAAGATTGGTCAGAATGTCTCCCTTTTGGTCGATCACCACGCCGCTGCCAGTGGAATCGGGATCGGCTTCACCTTTTTTGCCGGTGTCCGACTTCGCATCCGGCTTCCCGCCGGGCCGGGCAGGAAGGCGATGAAGCGATCTGTCTTTCGTCGCTTCCTTCTGCTCCATCGTCGCAAGTTGGGCAGCGTGCTCGGGCGACAGAAAGCCGTCCACCCGCACCACGGAGGGTGCGATAGTGGCGGCGGCGGCGGCAGTTTCCGCGGCCCCGCGCGGCGTGTTCGCCAACGTGTATTTGACCGCATTGTCGATATCCCATTGGGCGAGGGGCCGCGGCGATGGATCAAAAAGATTGTAGAAACCGAACAACGCGATCGCGATCAGAAGCGTTCCGGCAACCATCACGCCCCGGTCATGGCGAAGGGCAAAGCGGCGAACCGCCTGCCAAGCCAAGGCGCCGAGCGGAGTCTCTTGAACAAAAGGATCAGAGGAATCGAACCAGGCTTCGCCATCCTGCTGTGGAGGGCGGACGCGTCGCCGCGCGGCACGGCTGTAAAGGGCCTTGCGTCTCATTGAAGGACCCGCTCGAAAGCGCGTTCCAGCCTACGCCAGCTCGCGGCATTAGGCAAAACATGCGCCGAGAATCCCGGGAGATTGCGGCTTAAGGATGGCGGCTCGCGTGCAGGGTCCGGATCAGGTGCTTGAGATCGTCGGAAAAAACAAAGCCGGTATCGAGTTCGGCATGATCCTCCACCACTGCGTCATAGGTGCCGGCCGTGAGACAGCGGGGGCATACCGCCAGATCGTTATGTTGGGACTGGGCGATACGGATCAGCTTTTCACCGCAATCGCGGCAGGTGATGGTGAGGAAAGCGTGAAACGGTTCCATGCGGCGTCTCCTGCCCGGCGGGCGCCTCCCCCCGGATGTGATGTTCAGCGATGCGATGTGTTGAATGCCTCCAACCCTGCGGAACCTGGACACAACTCCGCTGCGGACATGCGATTGAGGGGCTGTTGCACCGTGTCCAGATTGAGATGCAGGTCGGTGGCGTCCCGGTCCATATAGATCAAGCCGGTAAGCAACTCGCCTGCGGCGGCCCGGCTTTGCAGATAGTTCATCGCGGCGATGCGGTCATAGGGATCGTAATCGGCATGCAGCTTGGCGAGCACCAAATGCGAGCCGTCATGGAGTTCCACTTCGCGCGAAGTGCCCGGCGCATATTCCACCGTGATCGGCTGGCGCGGCTCCATGATATCGAGCCGGTTTACCGCCTCGTTATGAGCGCGCACAAAATCATAGGCCTTGGTCGAGCCGGCGTGATTGTTGAACGCGACACAGGGGCTGACAATGTCGATGAAAGCGGGGCCGGGATGGCTGATCGCCGCCATGATGAGCGGCACCATCTGGTCCTTGTCGCCGGAAAAGCTGCGGCCGACGAAACTGGCGCCGCTCAGAAGCGCCATGCTGACCAGGTCGATCGGGGAATCGCTGTTGCTGCCGCCCGATTTGCTCTTGGAGCCCTTGTCGGCGGTAGCGGAGAACTGCCCCTTGGTGAGGCCGTATACGCCGTTATTCTCAGTGATATAGACCATGTTCACGCCGCGGCGTATGCAATGCACGAACTGGCCAAGCCCGATGGAAGCGGAATCCCCATCGCCCGACACGCCCATATAGATGAGATCGCGGTTGGCGAGATTGGCGCCCGTCAGCACCGAGGGCATGCGGCCATGCACGGCATTGAAACCATGGCTCTGGCCGAGGAAATAATCCGGGGTCTTCGACGAGCATCCAATGCCCGACAGTTTGGCGACCCGGTGCGGCTCGATATCGAGCTCGAAACAGGCCTGGATGATGGCGAAGGAAATCGAGTCATGGCCGCAACCGGCGCACAGGGTCGAGATCGAGCCTTCATAATCGCGATGGGTAAAGCCCAGCTTGTTGGTGGGAATGGCGGGATGACGAAGCTTGGGCTTGGCGATGTATGTCATTCGGCGGCCTCCTTGGCGGCAAGGGCGAGCCGCTCGGAGATCGCGGCGATGATGAAGCGAGCCGTGATCGGCGTGCCGTCATAATTGAGGATGGAGATGAAACGCGCCGGGTCGATGCCGCATTCGTTGACAATCAGGGTACGCATCTGGGCGTCACGGTTCTGCTCGACCAGGAAAATCTGCTCATGGGCATTGATGAAGTCCGCCACCTCTTCTGAAAAAGGGAAGGCGCGGATGCGCATGATGTCCAGATGCATGCCCTCGCCGTCCAGCGCCGCCATCGCCTCCTTCATCGCGGCCGCGGTCGAGCCGAAATAGATCACGCCGTTCTGCGCCTTTTCCTTCGCGCGGGTGACGACCGGCGCAGGCACCAGCGATTTGGCGGTCTCGAACTTGCGCAGCAGGCGCTGCATATTGTCCTGATAGACGGACCCTTCCTCGCTGTATTTGGCGAAACGGTCGCGACTGGTGCCGCGGGTGAAGAAGGCGCCCTTGGTGGGATGGGTGCCTGGCAGGGTGCGCCAGGGGATCGCGTCGCCATCGACATCCAGATAGCGGCCGAAAATTTTTCCGGAGTCCAGGTCCGCGGCGGTCATCACCTTGCCGCGGTCATAGCTGCGCCGGTCATCCCAGACGAAAGGCTCGCACAGCCATTCATTCATGCCGATATCCAGATCCTCGAGGACGAAGATCGGCGTCTGGAGCCGCTCGGCAAGATCGAAAGACAGCGCCGAGAACTCGAACAATTCTTTCGGATCCTCCGGGAGCAAAAGTACATGCTTGGTGTCGCCATGGGAGGCATAAGCACAGATCAGAAGGTCCGCCTGCTGGGTGCGGGTCGGCATGCCGGTGGAAGGGCCACCACGCTGGACATCGATGATCACCGCGGGAATCTCCGCAAAATAGGCAAGTCCCAGGAATTCCTGCATCAGGGAGATGCCGGGCCCCGAGGTGGCGGTGAAGGCGCGCGCCCCGTTCCAGCCTGCGCCTACCACCGCGCCGATGGCGGAGATTTCATCCTCCGCCTGGATGATGGCGAAGCGGTTCTTTCCGGTGGCGGGATCGACCCGGTATTTCTTGCAATGTTTGGCGAAGGCTTCCGCCACCGAGGTGGACGGGGTGATGGGATACCAGGCCGCGACGGTGGCGCCGCCATAGACGCAACCCAGCCCCGCCGCGTCATTGCCGTTGATGAAGATGCGGTCCTTTACCGCGTCCGCCTTCTCCACTTTCAGGCCGCAGATGCCGGCAAGATTGTCGCGAGCATAATCATGGCCGATATGCAGCGCCTGGTGATTGGGCGCGATCAGGGCCTGCTTGCTTTTATACTGCTCGCCGATCAGCTG
>DATATP010000055.1:0-2318 GCA_036268715.1 Rhizomicrobium sp.
CCATATTTTGCCGCGATCAGTTTAGACGGCGGCAGAAGGCGGGCTTGCCAATCCTTAGCGGCCTCAAATTCGCGCGTGCGAAAGGCTTCCCAGATAGTGACGCAGGCGTACGGCAGCGCATTGGCAATGGCGAGAATCGCGCCTGTCGCTCCCAGATGCAAAGCGTCGCCAAAACTGACGCCCGCGCCGGACAGCACTTGAAAGCCCGGCTTGACCGCCGGCACCACCTGCTTGAGTTTTTCCAGATTGCCGGAACTGTCCTTCATGCCGACGATGTTCGGGTGATGGGAAAGTTCGGCAATGGTATCGACTGGCAGGTCGTAGCCGGTCACCTGGGGGATGTTGTAAAGAAGGACCGGAATTTTTGAGCGGTCGGCCACCGAACGGAAGAACAGCGCTTGCGTCTCCGGACGGTGCATCTGGCCGCGATAATAAAACGGCGTGAGAGCGAGAGCGGCGTGATAGCCGATTTCGGCGGCGCGGTTGGCGACACGAACCGTCTCATGCACGCTTTCAGCGCCCACGCCCGCGATCAGAATTTTGCCTTCGACGCTCGCCTCGCGCACCCACTCCATCAGTTGAATACGCTCATCCACACTCAGGAGCGGCGTCTCGCCGGTCGATCCGCAGACCGTATAACCACTCAAGGCAACCTGGTTGAGTTTCTCGATGTTATGAAAAACTTTGGCTTTGTACAGATTGCCCTGGTGGTCAAACGAACTGGTAAGTGCGGGGAAGATTCCTTGTAGTTTCATCGCTCGCACGTCCAGCAAATTACTTGGCAATACGAGTAATCACTAGCGTATAGAGTGCCAGCGACTCAATCAGCACCAGGCCGATCAGCAGCGCCACGCGAATCGCCGCGATCGCTCCGGGATTCCGCGCCATCGCCTCCGCGGCTGAGGCGGTCGCCCTGCCTTGGCCGATGCCGCACAGACCGGAAGCGATACCCATCGCGATATATGCCGCCGCCAGACGCGTGGAATCGGATGGACTCGTGCCACCACCCTGCCCTTGCGCCAACATGGGACTTGCTATCGCCAGAAGACCTACCGACAGCGTCATGAGTTTGTGTTTCATTGTTTCTCCTATGAAATTGCTTCCAGGAGGTGGTTCGCACCGTACGTTGGGACGCCGGGCGCTCACGCTGGAAGCTGATAAAGCCTAATGATCGTGCGCTATGGCTCCGCCTACGTACACCATCGCGAGCATCATGAAAATATAGGCCTGCAGCAAGCCGACAAACAAATGCAGGCCGAGAAAGATGACGGGAATAATGACTTTCGTCAACGAAAGGAACGTCAGGTACACTTGCTCGCCGGCGAAGATGTTGGCGAAAAGACGAACGGTAAGAGAGAGGGGACGGGCGAAGTGGCTGATGATTTCGATCGGCAGCATCAACCAGGCCAGCCACCATACTGGGCCGAGGAACTGCTTGACGTAGCCTAAGCCATGCGTTCCGATCCCTGCGGCGTGATAGAAGAGGAACGTTACCACGGCGAGGCCAAACGGAACCATGGGGTACATGGTGGGCGAATCGAATCCGGGTATCAGCCCAATCAGGTTCATGAAAAGAATGAAAAGGAAAATTGTCCCAAAGAAAGCCAGATACTTTGGACCGTCGTGCCCGGCAATTTCTTCCGAGGAAGCGTGGAAGAACTCGTAAGCCAGCTCCAACGTGTGCTGTGTCCTGCCGGGTCTATCCACCGACAGGCGGCTCCTCACCCAACCGAAGAACAGGAGCATGAATGCGACCACTATCAGCTCACAGACCATCCAATCGGACCACGGATGAACTGGATCATGGGAAGGGTGGCGGATGGCATTCAGGACCGCATTGGCGGGCCCGGCCAGGAAGCTGTTAAAAAGCCTGGTAATCCAGAGTTCTTGTTCCATCTAGTGCGAAGATCGGCTAAAAAAGAGGCTTTGAAATAATTCAACGACGGTCGATGCCAGGATGGCGGCGGTGCTTGCCAATAAACCCAGAATCACCGGCAAAGGGTTGACACCCAAAGCTTTGACTATAACATAGCCAAGCAGAAACAGCACCAGATAGCGGCTGATGAATGCCCCCGCCTGCCAGGGCTTGCGGGCAGCGTCGCCGGGGGCGATGGCGCGGGTCATGCGCTCGAAAAGCCACAAATTACCGAACGAACCCAATGCGCCCACAGCGAAAGCCAGCGCCGGGCGAGGCCCTTGCAGGCCAAAATACGAAACGAAGCCAAATAGGCCAAACGAACCCGTCAGCCAGTAGAGGCGGCGAATGGAGAGGATGGCGTCCTGTTCTGTCATTTGGGTTCGTTTTTTCGATTGTCCTC
>DATATP010000056.1:0-3255 GCA_036268715.1 Rhizomicrobium sp.
AGAGGTTGATACGGTCGAGACCTGTGCCGATGCCGGCGAGCTCACCGAGCGGCAAGTCATCGACATCGTCCGTGGGACCAAGTCGGGTGATGAAACTATCCAGGGTGGCCAGCTCAAGCAGTTACGATCCGCGACCCGCAGCGATAGTTGAGGCCGAGCCGTACGGTCTCGACATCACCGCGCCTCAAGGGCGCCGACACAGCACAAGAGAGTGTCTGGCTGATGAGCCGGGGGTGATAGATGACCAATAATTGTCTAGAATTTCGCTGAACGAACGTCTGCATGTTGCCGATGCGCAGCGGCTGGTCCGCCGGTGCCGATCTGTCACTGCGGTCGGATGCGCCAATCCAGTCGTCACGATGAGAATGACGCACTTTGAAAGACTACTCAAACTCCCCATCTGTGCTGTCGAGACACGAATGAGGAGTATAGGAATGGCCGGCGGTTGGGCGCCCGACGGGGCGGTTCAAGATCAAATCGACGACACCGTCGCGGACGCGGTTACGATCGCGCGTGCGAGAATGCCTGCGGGGGAAAGTGCGACACACTGTGTGGAATGTGACGAGCAGATACCCGAGGGTCGGCGCCGCGCAGTACCAGGCGTCCGTACCTGCGTAGAATGTCAGGCCGCCCGCGATACCAGGCCAGTGAATTCGGGCATCAATCGCCGGGGCAGCAAAGATAGTCAGCTTCGTTGAGAGGCGATTGCACGCGCCTCGTGCCACCTCCATAACCAGCAGCGAGCCTGATTTGGCATGCCCGGACCTCACACCTCGCTTGCCGGGGGCAGACCGGACAGTTCCGGCACGCTGAATAGATCAAGCATGCTTCACGACTTCCTCCTCCGCGCCCTGGCCATTCCGTTGTGGGTGGCCCCCGACGGATAGGGTCGTCGTCACTCCAAAAAGACTCCGCTCGCAGCTATTGAGAACGTCGGCTAGGCTGCGCTCCAGCTCTAGCGTTTCAGTGACTGGAACCACCCGCCGGAGCGCCAGAATCGGGCGCGGAAAGCTTGCCAGGTGGCGACTTTTCCGTTTCGCTGTCTTGGGCCCCGATCGCCGGGCGCGCCGCGAACAGGAACCGCATCATGAAAGTCACCGTCGAAGTTGACTGTACGCCTGAGGAGGCCCGGCGCTTCCTCGGCCTCCCCGACGTCGTCCCCATTCAGCAGGCTATCATGGAGAAACTCCAGCAGCGCATGCAGAGCGCCATCGACGCAACCACGCCGGAGGCGCTGCTGAAGGCGTGGATGCCGATGGCCCCCGATCAGATGCAGCAGGCATTCGCCAAGCTGTTCGGTGCCTTCGGGGGATCAAAGCCGGGCGACAGGGGCTGACACCGCAACGGGCGAAGCCCCTCCAAGCTCTACAGGCTCCTGACCATAGGTCCGGCCTACAGCCCGCACCTCCCGGTTTCGGCCCAGTGCCAAAAATGATTAGAAAGCAAAATTTAGCTTTCCGGACCGGGGGCGAAACCATACCTTGATGACGTGGCGATAAAAATGATCGAACAGGGCAGCCAAGAACATCCCCGCCTGGCACGGTTTGGGATTCTGCGGCTAATGCCTCTGATTTTGCTCCTTGAGGCTTGCACGACCCATGTCACCACTGCCGGCCGTGATATGTCGCAGCCCTCCCCCATGGAGACGCCGCCGATGCAAGTTCTGGTTGCCGATTTTACCGTGACGCCTGGGATCGTTCAGCTGGATATGAGCCCGGGGGCGCAAATGCAGCGCTTGGCCGCTGGCGAATCTCAGGTGGACGCCCGAGCTCAGGATATCGCCGGGGTTCAAGCCACCCTGTCGGATACGCTTGTGAAGGAAATTCAAGCCATGGGTTTGCCAGCCATACGGGTGGCGGCCGGGACGCAGGCAGGAGTGGATGAAGTCCTCGTCACCGGCCAGATAACCGCTATCGAGGAGGGGAACCGTGCTCGCCGGACTGTCATTGGGTTCGGCGCCGGCAAGAGTTCCGTGCAGGGAACCGCTACATTGTCGCGCGGGACAACCGCCGGGCCGGAACCACTCCAAAGCTACGATTTAAGCGCGAATAGCGGTCGGATCCCGGGCATGGGCGTGGGGATTGCCGCCGGTGGCATCAAATCCGCCGCGACGGTTGTTTCAGGGGGCGCACATGCGGTGGGGGAAGTAAAACACACGCCGGTCGACGATCAGGCGGCAAGCATTGCGGAAACCTTGTCCGACCATCTTCGGCAATATTTCACCTCCCGGCACTGGATCGCGGCTTCCGCCGTTCCAAGCCAGTCGCCTTGAGCCGAAGCAAAATTTTAAAACCGGGCCAATGAACCCAGCTCACTCCACCATTTTTGTGATCGGTGTTCTGGGCGTCATGAGCATTTTGGCGAGCGCGTTCGCCATGCGTCTGAAAGCCCCCTTATTGCTGATATTTTTGTGCCTCGGCATGCTGGCCGGCCAGGACGGTCCTGGCGGAATTATTTTCAACGATTTTCAGGCATCATATCTCTATGGCAGTCTGGCGCTGACCGTTATCCTTTTTAACGGCGGACTGAAGACAGAACGAGCGATGGTTGCAGTCGCCATCTGGCCTTCTGTTATCCTCGCGACAATTGGGGTTTTCATATCCGCGGCAGGGATCAGCGCCGTGGCGTGTCTGTTATTTCATTTAACCTTGGCGCAGGCCTTGTTAATCGGCGCCGCCACGGCGCCGACGGATGCCGCGGCGGTGGCGACCCTGCTGAAAGCCGGGGCTGTAAAAGTACCATTTCGCGTAGCGGCAATATTGGAAATGGAATCCGGGCTTAACGACCCGATTTCAGTCTTTTTAATGATTTTTGCGGTCGATCTGGTCTTGCATCCCGCTGCGATGACGATGGGCGCGGCCGCAATTATGGTGTCACGCGAGATGTTGGGTGGCGCCGCTATCGGCGTTGCCGGCGGTTTCGCGCTATTGGGCTTGTTGAGGATTTTGAAAGCCGAACCTGGTATATTTCCGGTGCTGGCATTCGCCGGGGCTCTCGCGATTTTTGGTGGCGCGCAGCTATTGGAAACCAGCGGTTTTTTGGCAATTTATGTTGCGGCGTTCATCGTCGGCAGCCACCCGCACAGGAATGCAAACTCAGTTCAGGAGTTCTTTGATGCCTTCGCGTGGGTTGCCCAGATCGGGCTATTCCTTTTGCTCGGCCTCCTGGTCACACCGCATGATTTGTTGAGCATCGTGAAGCCGGCTATGGCTATTTCAGTCTGCCTTATCCTGTTTGCGCGGCCAATTGCTACGT
>DATATP010000057.1:0-2340 GCA_036268715.1 Rhizomicrobium sp.
CGGAAATACCAAGGCCCTTGCGCTGACCGACCGTGAAGTTGGCGATGCCGTCATGGCGGCCCAGCACCGTGCCCGACAGGTCCACGATTTCCCCGGGCCGCGCCGCATCCGGGCGCACCCGGCCGATCACGTCGGTGTAGCGGCCCTGCGGCACGAAGCAGATGTCCTGGCTGTCCGGCTTGGCGGCGGTAATAAGACCAAGCTCGGCGGCAACGGCGCGCACCGCGCTTTTCTCCATCTCGCCGATGGGAAAGCGCAGATAATCGAGCTGACCTTTGGTGGTGGCGAACAGGAAATAACTCTGGTCGCGCGCAGCATCGCGCGCAGCATGAAGCTCCGCGCCGGCCGCGCCATCGACCCGGCGCACATAATGGCCGGTGGCCAGCGCCTCGGCCCCCAGTTCCCGCGCCATGTCCATCAGATCGGCGAACTTGACCCGCTCATTGCAGCGCACGCAAGGGATCGGGGTTTCGCCCCGCGCATAGGTATCGGCAAAATCCTCGATCACCGCCTTGCGGAAGCGGCTCTCATAATCGAGCACATAATGCGGGATGCCGAGGGTGGCGGCGACACGCTTGGCATCATAGATGTCCTGGCCTGCACAGCAGGAGCCTTTCTTCGCCGGGGCATCGCTGGGATAGAGCTGCAAAGTGATGCCGATGGTTTCGAAGCCGGCGCGCGCCAAAAGCGCCGCGGCGACGGAAGAGTCGACGCCGCCCGACATGGCGACCACGATGCGGGGCTTGCCCATGGGGCGGTGCTTTAGCCCCCGAACCAGGGAACCGCAAGAACCGTCAGCCGGTGGAAGAAACCGGCAGATAATTCAGCAGCGACAATTGGTTCAATTGGGAGGTGACACCCAGCGCCGCCTGGAGCTGGGTTTGGTTGAGAGACAATTGGGTCGCGGCATTGGCCATATTGGTGTCCTGGATATTCGAGATGAAGCCCGAATAAAGCGTCGACATCGAACCCTGTTGGGTCTGGGCGTCGGTGAGACGGTTATAGACATAGCCGTTCTGCGCCACCGTGGTGCTGAGATCATTGGCGACCGTGCTGGTCGAGGCGATGGCGCCAGACAGATAATCCGTTTGCGGACCCGTGAGGTTGCTGGTGGCGCTGAAATTGCCGGTCGTCCCCGCGTCGAACTGGGCGAGGTCGGACAGCGCCTGCATCAGGCCGGTGCCGGCATCGGAAGCGGTGACGCCATAGGAAACACTGACCCCGTCGGCGACCTGCACCGATTTCTTGTCGTCGCCATTGGCGAAGGCGTCCGACACGCCCGGCAGCGCCGCCAAGTCCGAGAGCGAATTCACCGTCACCGGCGGCACATCGGTCTTGCCGCCGCTGTAAATGTAATCGCCATTGGCGTCCTTGGAATTGAGGATCGATGTCGCCTGCTCGAAAATACTCTGGGCCTGGGTCATCAGGGTCGAAGCATCATTGTTGGCGACGGCATCGGAGATGGACTTGTTGAGCTGCGCCGCCAGGCTTTGCAGGCTGGTGAGCTGGGTGTCCTGCATGTCGGTTTGGGTGGTGGCGAGCGAAGTGGCCGTCTGATAGGCGGTGTTGCGCGCATTGGCGGCGATGGAGGCGGTCAGCACCTGGGCCTTGTCGCCGAAGCCGGCATAGGTGCTCGCATTGACGCCGCTGGCAATCTGCTGCTGGGTCTGGTCCAGGGCGCTGCCCGCCTGCTGGATCTGGGTGAGGAAATATTGGGCCTGGGCCGCGGTCGAAATGCGATCAACGGTCATGCGCTGCTCTCCTTACTGAATCTGCAGGATGGTCTGGTAGAGTTGATCGACCACCGAAAGGATGCGCGCCCCGGCGGCATAGGCCTGCTGGTAGGACGAAAGGTTGGTCAATTCCTCGTCGAGATTGACCCCCGAATTGGACGAGATGCGCGACTGGGCTTCGGTCAGCCGGTCGTCCTGGGTGGTCTGGCTGGAGGTAACGGTGTTCGATTGGGTCGAGACATTCTGGTAAAAGCCCGCCGCATAGTCCGAGAGCGACGCCACCTGCGCCGCGATGCCGCCCGCCGCCGCGAAGCTGCGCGAATTGCTGATCGTATTTTCCAGCGCGATGGCGCCGGAATTGTCGCCTTGGGACACGACCGTATCGCCGGCCACACTCGAAGCGGTCAGCGCGGGCGTGGCGAAGCCGACCAGGGCGGGATTGGCCGCCACCGCATCGGTCACCGAGAAGCCGAGCGCCTGAGACGCCGCCGCTGTGCCGCCCAGCCCGAATAGGGTTGAGAAGCTCATGCCGGTGGTGCCGCGCTGGGTGGTATCGTTGGTGACGTTGAGCTGATAGCCCGAATAAAGCGCCGACGTGGCGGTGGAA
>DATATP010000058.1:0-2303 GCA_036268715.1 Rhizomicrobium sp.
GCTGGTGTACTGGCTACCACGATCCGAGTGGTGCAGCAGGGCGCGGGGCTTTCCCCGGCGCCAGATCGCCATCACCAGGGCGTCGGTGACGAGTTGCGCTGTCATCGTCGCGCTCATCGACCAGCCGACCACCCGCCGGGAGAACAGATCCACGACCGCCGCCACATAAAGCCAGCCCTCCGCCGTCCAGATGTAGGTGAAGTCGGCGATCCATTTGCGGTTCGGAGCCGGGGCCTCGAAGCTGCGGTCCAGCATGTTGGAAGCGATGGCGCCCGCCTGCCGCTCACCCAGGTCTGGCGGCAGCCGACGCCGTCTGGGCCGTGCTTTTAGGCCCTGCTGGCGCATCAGGCGCTCGATCCGGTGTAGCCCGCAGGACACCCCTTCCGAGATCAGGTCATGCCACACGCGCCGGGCGCCATAGGTCCGGTCGCTGGCAAGGAAGCTCGCCCGCACCTTCGCACCCAATTCCTCGTCGTTGCGGCTGCGCCGGCTGCGGGGCCGTGTCAGCCATGCATAGAAGCCGCCTCGCGAGACCCCGTCCGAAACAACACCGCGCCGCGATGCCGCCGTCCGAGTTTCCGGCCTTTCTCGCATCGCTCAAGAACTACGACGGCGACGAGATCACTAAGCTCGCTCTACGTTTCACCCTATTAACAATGGTGCGTACCCAAGAGACACGGTTCGCACAATGGCAAGAGTTCGAGCAGCTCGATGGCAGCGAGCCTCTATGGCGACTTAGTCCCGACCGCATGAAGATGAGCCGTGAACACTTGGTACCACTACCTCGTCAAGCGGTTCAAATTCTCAGACGGCTGAAAGAACTATCCCCCCATAGCGTCTACCTGTTCCCCGCTCCCACACAACATCGTGTCATCAGCGAGAACACGATGCTCTATGCTCTGTATCGGATGGGATACCATTCGCGGCAAACCACATATGGCTTACGGCGCTGCGCCTCAACTATTTTGAATGAAACCGGTCATTTCGAACCTGACTGGATTGAAACGCAACTCGCCCATGTCGACCAAGATAAAGTTCGCGGCGCCTACAATGCGGCTCTCTATCTCAAACACCGCCGCCCAATGCTGCAATGGTGGGCGGACTTCGTCGACCGTCAAACAAGTGCCTTTCGCATCGTCGCTTGACAGCCCAAGGGGGAGGTTTGTCTCATTGCCTTGAGAGAGGACATCTGATGAGAACGAAGGTTCCGAGCCTAGGGAGCCCGCTGAGCGATTTTGAACGGCATCCGCCTCGGGAACTTCGCGAGAAGGTAGCCGTTCCTATGCGGTATTTATCCTGGAGGGCCATTCCATGGCCGTTGAAGATCGCCGTTCGCCCGTCCGCATAGTCGGCAATCCCCTTCATCCTCTGCTGGCCTCCATCCCTTTCACCTGCTTCACCGGTGCGCTGCTGACTGACATCGCCTATTGGCAAAGCGCCACCATGCAATGGGCCAACTTTTCTGCGTGGTTGCTCGCGGCAGGCCTGTTCGTGGCCGCGTTCGCGATAATCGTAGGGCTGATCGACTTCATGACCGACCGCGAACATGCGCTGGGCGTTACTTGGGCCTACGCGGGCGGCAATGTTCTGGCGCTTGTCCTGGCGATCATCAATTCCTTCGTTCATAGCCGCGATGCCTATACTTCGGTGGTGCCTGAGGGCTTGATCCTGTCCGCGCTGACTGTGCTGATCATGCTTGTTACAGGCTGGATGGGCTGGGAACTGGTCTATCGCCACCGCCTCGTCACTGTTGAGGACCGGTCATGAAACGCAGGTTACTTTTCTGCGCCGCTGCCACGGTTGCGCTGGCCTCCTGTGGCCCGACGCCGATCAACCCCAAGCGGCAGATTGGCGCCCATCCCTATCTGCCCGAGATTCACCAGTATTTGCTGCCGCCCATGCATGTGGTGAAAAATGTCGGCTGGGATGGCGCCATGCCCAAAGCGGCGCCGGGCCTGACCGTCAAAGCCTTTGCCAGCGGTCTGAAGAATCCTCGCTCGCTCTATGTTCTGCCCAACGGCGATGTCCTGGCGGTTGAGACCGATGGTCCTCCCGGTCCGGTAAACCGGCCCAAAGAGTTCATCATGAACTGGATCGAAAAGCAGGCCCATTCCAGCGTCAAGGCGGGCCAACGTATCCTTCTGCTGCGGGATACCAATGGCGACGGAGTCGCCGATATGCAGACCGTGTTTCTGGATCATCTTCATTCGCCATTCGGCGTGGCGCTAGTCGGCAATGACCTGTACGTCGCCAACACTGACGGAGTGATGCATTACCCCTATCAGGAAGGTCAGACCAAGATC
>DATATP010000059.1:0-3526 GCA_036268715.1 Rhizomicrobium sp.
CGCTGCGATCCCTGATCGCGGGATTTAAATTCCCTGTTATGGCGAATAAAATTCCCTGTTCCTGAATTCGCCTTTGGCGCCGAAAAATCGCGCAAAACGCAAGGAAGACGGGCATTTCCGAGGCGGCGGCACACAAAAATGCGGCCGCGAAAATTTGAGAAATTCCCTGTTAATTCCCTGTTTCCAGGCAAACTCAACCACATCGAGGACGCGCGGAGACGCCGCCGCTAAAGGCGGCGCAAAGCCTGGCGATAGCTCGCCAGAATGGCCGCCAAGAGCGGCATGCGCTGCCAGATAAGCACGCATTTCCGCGGGCTTGGCGCGGATCCAAATTTCCAGAGAGAAATGGGGCGGACTGGTTGGCGGACAGAGAGGGATTCGAACCCTCGAACGGCTTTCACCGTTACACACTTTCCAGGCGTGCGCCTTCAACCACTCGGCCATCTGTCCAGAAGGCGCGACATACACGGCCCGGCCCCCCGCCGCAAGCTGCCCCCACGACCGGGCCGAGAACCCATTCAATTTGCGGCCGCGAGCGCCAGCGGGCCAGCTGACCGGATCGGTTCTAGGAATGTGCACTCATCCCGGCAGGCGGAAAGCCACAAGGTCCGCGCCATAGGAGCCGCCGATGGCAGTGACGATGTACTGCTTGCCTTGGTGCACGTAGGTCATCGCGGCGCCCGTCTGGACCTTGTCCAGGAACACCGCGCCCTTCTCCTGGCCCGTCGCCTTGTCATAGGCGCGCAGCCTTGCGCCTTTGCGGCCCTGTTCGTCAGTGAACAGGCCACAATCGCCGCAGATCACCAAGGTCTTGGTGGTCAAGGTACCGAGAATGCCGGTCTGGCCGGTGCGCGGGACGGTGACACCCTTGAGCAGGGGATGATTCCTGATGTGATCGGGCGTCTCGCCATGCACCACTTGCCAGGCCGTGGTCCCCTGGTTGAGGTCGATCGCCGTGATGGTGCCATAAGGGGGCTTCATCAGCGGCAATCCCTCAATCGAGATCATGCCTGGCACGATCGGATCGGTGAGTCCGTCCGGGACCGCGAACCCGCGCCGTCCGCCATTGCCGCCGGTCAGGCTGGCGATTCCGCCGAAGGAGCCGCCGCCGCTGTCGGCGCTGCCCGCCGCCGGCTGACCGCCGCGCTGGTTGGCCTTGCCGTCGGGACCGACCACCACGCCGGTGATCTCGAACTGGTTCTTCGCGAACACATAGAGCATATGGGTTTCAGGATCGTACGAGCCGCCCGGCCAGTTTGCGCCGCCTTGCAGGCCCGGCAGATTCAGGGTGCCGAAAATCTTGTCGGTCACGACCGCAGGCGGATTAAAGAGCGGGCCCATCGTGTAATGACTCGCGATCTGCTGCGCGCGCGCTTTGATTTCCGGTGTCCAGTCGATCAGATCGGCTTCGGACACGCCCTGTTTTGCGAAGGCCGGCGGCTTGCTCGGCATGGGCTGGGTCGGCGAATAAGATTCGCCCGGTACATGACCCTTGGGCACCGGCTTTTCGGGGATCGGCCAGACTGGTTTGCCGTTGGTGCGATCCAATACATAGACCCAACCTTGCTTGGTGGGCTGGGCGACCGCCTTGATGGTCCTTCCCTCATGAGAAATGTCGCAGAGGATTCCGGCACAGGATACGTCGCGGTCCCACAATCCGTGATGGATCATCTGATAGTGCCATTTGCGCTGACCGGTTTCGATGTCGAGTGCCACCAGACTGTCGGAGAACAGATCGGCGCCCGTGCGGCTGACGCCCAGCATGTCGGTCTGCGGCAGTTCAACCCCGACATAGAGCAGACCTAGGTCTTCGTCGGCCGACATCGAGGCCCAGGAACCGGTATTGCCGCTGGCCTCCGCCTGGCCGGGCGTGGTCCAAGTATCGTAGCCGAACTCCCCTTTCATCGGAATAGTGTGGAAGATCCATTTGCGCCGGCCGGTCCTCACATCGAAACCACGCACATAGCCTTTGGACTGCAAGGTCGGCGCCGCTCCGATCACCACCACGCCCTTGGCCACCAGCGGCGGCGCGTGCAGGCCGATAACACCCCGGTTGGGATCCATCTGCTGATCGTCGTTCAGACGCAGATCGACTCTGCCGCCGGTGCCGAAGGCCGGATCGGGAATTCCCGTCTTGGCGTCCAGCGAGAACAATGTATAGCCGCGGGTTACGTAAAGAATCCGCTCCTGCGTCCCGTCCGTCCAATAGGCGACGCCCAATCCCGGGCCGCCGCGCGAGCCGATCCGCTCGCCTTCGTCATACCGGTGCATCCATAGTTGCTCGCCACTGCCGGCGTCGAGACAGACAACATCGCGGCGAAAACCGGCGGTGCAATAGAGCCGTCCCTTCACCACCAGCGGTGTGGACTGGTAATCCGCATCCAGCCGCGGGCCGAGGGAATCGGTGCTGAAGCGCCAGGCCAGCTCCAGCTTGTTGAAGTTGGAGGCGTCGATCTGATCCAGCGGCGAATAACGCGTGCTGTCGAGATTGTTTGCATAATGAAGCCAATCGGTATCGGTAGGCAGGGTGCTGCTCTGGGCCCGGGCGCGGCCGCCGAGCAGGGCGAATATCGATGACGATGCCATCATCACTCTGCGGCTAATGGAATGCATTTCGACAACCCTTCCTTATGCCCGGCCGGAGCCCGCCAATACGCCAAGCAGGCGCGAAAACCAACTGCAAAACCGGGCCGTTTATTGCACGTTTGTCACATCTTCCGGTACCGGAACGCCACGCCCCGTCGCTGCGATGCAGATTCAATGGAACGTCAGTTTCTGCACCCGGTAATTGCCGATTTCCGCCACGTAAAGCGTGTCGGGTGCGCGGCAGTCGATCTCGTTCACGGTGCCGAATTCCTTGGGCAGTTTGCCGGCGTGCCCGAACCGGCCCGTCACGTTCCCGCTCAAATCCAGCCGGTAGATTTCCCCTCCATGGTCGATGTCGGTCTGGGGATTGGAGTTGGAACTGTAGAGATAAGGGTGTGCTCCCTTGCTCAGGCACAGCGCTTGCGGCGAGCCGATGCCGGTGATCTGGCTTTTGAAATTGCCGTTATTGTCGAATACCTGAATGCGGTTGTTGCCGGAATCGGCGACATAGACGTTCCCATCCGCGTCCACCGCAAGCGAATGGGCGTCGGCGAATTGGCCTTCGCCGCTGCCCTTCGAGCCCCAGGATTTCAGGAACTTGCCGACGCTGTTGAACTTGGCAACGCGGGTGTTGGCGCCAAGGCCATCAGCAACGAAAATATTACCCGCCGCGTCCCACGCCACATCGGTCGGCCAGTCGAACAGGTCCTGCGGCGCGCCCTGACCCGGAAGTGCATTGCCGCGCGGCGGCCGTGGCGGGGGCTGGGGAACGTCGACCGATTCCGGCTTGCGTCCCATCAGCATCAGAATCTTGCTGCCGGTCGAATCGAACTTCATCACCATGCCGCTCATGGCGTCGACCGCCCAGATATTGTCCTGGGGATCGATGCGCACCTGTTGCGCCACCAGAAAGCCGTAGATTCCCTTACCGATCTCGCGC
>DATATP010000060.1:0-14949 GCA_036268715.1 Rhizomicrobium sp.
CTTCCGTTTCACCCAGGCGGGCTCGGAAGTGTCGGCGCTGCTGGGCCGCATTCCCTCGGCGGTCGGCTATCAGCCAACCCTCGCCACCGAGATGGGCAATCTGCAGGAGCGCATCACCTCCACCACCAAAGGCTCGATCACTTCGGTGCAGGCGATCTATGTGCCCGCCGACGACCTCACCGATCCGGCCCCGGCGACTTCGTTCGCCCATCTGGACGCGACCACCGTGCTGAGCCGCGATATCGCCGCCCAGGGCATCTTCCCCGCGGTGGACCCGCTGGACTCCACCTCGCGCATCCTCGATCCCCAGGTGATCGGCGAGGAGCACTACACCGTCGCGCGGCGGGTGCAGGAAGTGCTGCAACAATACAAGGCGCTGAAAGACATCATCGCGATCCTCGGCATGGACGAGTTGTCGGAGGACGACAAGCTGGTGGTGGCGCGGGCCCGCAAGATCAGCCGCTTCTTGAGCCAGCCCTTCCACGTCGCCGAGCAGTTCACCAACCAGCCCGGCAAATTCGTCGAGCTGGCGGACAATATCCGCTCCTTCAAGGCGATCGTGGACGGCGAATACGACCATCTGCCTGAGCAGGCTTTCTATATGGTCGGCACCATCGAGGAAGCCGTCGCCAAGGCGCAGAAGATGCAGGCGGAAATGAAGTGACCCCCTCACCCTGCCCTCTCCCACAAGGGGCGAGGGTGGGATTGAGGGGGCGTCTCTTTCCTTCTCCCCTTGAGGGAGAAGGGGCGGCCCGAAGGGCCGCCGGATGAGGGGTTAGAGAAACATCATGACAGAGAAAATCTCATTCGATCTCGTCTCACCGGAGCGGCTGCTGCTCTCGGCGGACGCCGACATGGTCACAGTGCCGGGCACGGACGGCTATATGGGCGTGATGGCGGGCCATGCGCCCCTCGTCTCTACCTTGCGCGCGGGAATGATCGACGTGAATGCGGACGGCAAGGACGACCGCTATTTCATTCGGGGCGGTTTTGCCGAGGTCTCACCGGGCAAAATCACGGTGCTGGCCGAGGAAGCGATCCCGATGACCGAACTGGACATCGCCGTGCTCGACCAGCGTATCCGCGACGCCCAGGAGGATGAGATCGCCGCGCGCGATGACATCGCGAGGCAGAAAGCCGCACAACTCGTCGATGACCTGAAGTTGGTCCGCGCGGCGTTTTGATTCCCTCCTCTGATCGCTACGCGTTCTCGCGCAGCGTCCATCTCCCTCCGCCAGCGGCTTCACCGCGCGGGGGAAGAAAACTACTGCGCGCTGCAAGAGCGCCAAGCAGCACAGACACCGCCAAACAAATCCACGCAAAAACATCGCCGATCGCGGTATAGAGTGTGGCGCCGCCGCCCGGTTCGACCGTCGCGGATATCACAGTCAGGCCGGGCTGGTTGGTGTCGGCGCTTGCGATCACCCGGCCTTCGGCGTCCGAGATTGTCTCCATGCCCTTAAAAGCGGAGCGCACTATGGCGAAACCGTTTTCAACGCCCCGCAGGATCGCCATTCGCGCGTGTATCCATCCGTCACGCACGAAATCGCTTGCCGGCACCGCCATCACCCGAATTCCGTTCTGCCCCTCGCCCGCCAAGGCATCGTTGCGCAGGGTGCGCGGGAAATCCATGTCCTTGCAGATCGCAACCGCCCGCCCCCGGCCCAATAGGCCGGAACTCCGCCCGGGCTTGAACCGCGCCTCGCCCGGCAGCAGCAAATGGCGTTTGTCGTAGGCGAGAATTCTGCCATCGGGCAGAAGCGCCTGCGCCGTATTGCGCCAGGGCTTCACCAGAATCGTGCCGATTACGATGGTGACGCGGCGTTCCCGCGCCACATCCGCCAGCGGTGCGAGCGCCGGAACGAGCCATTGGAGATCGGCGGCAATCGCCCCTTCCGGGATCGCGATGAGGCGCGCGCCACGATCCGCCTGCGCGCGTGCAGCGGCGGCATATTCACGCGTCATCGCCAAGGTGGCGGCACGATCGAGTCGCCGCGCCGCATGCTGCCGAGCGCCCCAATCCGCGAGCGCCGCGACCTTCATCCCAGTGGTCTGTGGCGCCGCGAGTTGAAAGACGCCATAAACCACCGCCAAGGCACACGCTGCCAGTCCAGCCGCGCCCGCCTCCAGCCGGCTCCGGGCCAACAGCGCCAATGCATTGGCAAACAGGCATAGCAGGAACGTGATCGCATACATCCCCAGCAAAGGCGCGGTCTGCAATGCTGCGGGAAAAGACACTTGCGAATAGGCGATGCTGCCATAGCTGCCGTGCGGCGAAACCAGACCAATCGCATATTCTGCCGCTGTCCACAGCGCGGGAAAGCCCAGCAACGAAGCGGCAGTCGGCAATGTCCGCCAGATACGCCGCGAGTACAGCATGATGGCGCCGAACAGCGCGCCTTCGCCCAGCATCATCGCAATAGAAGTGCCGAGCAGATCCATGCCATAGCATTGCAGCATATAGATTTGTCCTGCTGCGAACGCCGCCAGCGCGGCGGCGAACAGACGCCATTTCGGTGTCTCTCCGTAGGCGAGCCACAGCAGCGGCGCGGGAGCGAACCAGGCGAACCACCAGACATTGTCGATGCCCTGGCTGAGATAGAACATCGCCCCGCTCAGCAGAGCGCCCAAAAGCACGATCATGATTTTGGTCTTTCCTGGAACGACATCAGGTAATGGCGCATCAATGATTCATAGGCGGTGCGAAATCCTGCCTCGCTGGCAAAGCGTCCGGCCCGGTACATCGAAACCAACCCCTGCGCCAGCGCCGACAGGGCGAGCGCGATTTCGGCGGCCGGCGCCTCGCCAATCAGGCCGGCGCCTTTCGCCGCTTCAACGCGGGCGTAAACAAGATTGATTGCCGGCGACCGCCCGGCGGCGAAATCGTCGGGATAGCGCCGGGCCTTGGCCGCGGGCAGCAGGAACGCGGCGTCGTAGCGGCGCGGCTCGTGGAGCGCAAAATCCAGGAACGCGGCGAAGAAGCGCTCCAGCCAGAGCATCGGATCGGGCGCTTCCACAGCCTGGGCGCGCGCCTCCCATGCCTGGAAGCCGTCGCGCATCAGCGCGTCAAGCAGAGCCTCCTTGCCGGCATAATGGCGATAGATCGCCATCGGGGTCAGCCCAACCGCTTGGGCAATCCGGCGCATCGAGATTCCCGACACGCCGTCCCGGTCGAAAAGTATCCGGGCGGCTTCGAAAATGCGTTGCTTGCTGGAGCGCATGTCTACATCGTATACTTCGGCTTGTCATTTGCAACTTTGGTCATTGGACAGGAAACCCTCCGCGCGTTAAGCCTCTAATCCTGCTTTGGCCCATGCAACTCGGATTGCTATTAGGGGTTTGAGGAGTCGGGAGACACGGCATGAACGCCGGCGGCGTCTACAAGCAAGGTTGGACTTTGGACGATGTCCAATGGTGGGCGTTCGAGGCAGACAAGGTCTCGCCCGAGCTTCTAGCCGCAGTGAAGGCCGCCGCGTTAGTCGAGTTCAACGCTCCCGACTATGTGACCTATCTCAAATGTGTGTTCCGTGACGGCGGCCCCGAGATCCAGGCTGCGATCGAGCGCTGGGGCGCCGAGGAAGGCCAACATGGCCGCGCCCTGGGCCGCTGGGCGGAAATAGCCGATCCCTCCTTCAAGCTGGACGCAGCCTTCGCCCGCTTCCGGAAGGGCTATACCCCCGCCCATTTCGCAGATACGGAAACGAGGGGTTCGGTGCGCGGCTCGCTGCGCGGCGAGATGATCGCGCGCTGTGTGGTGGAAAGCGGGACGTCCTCCTATTACTCGGCCATCCGGGACGCCAGCGAGGAGCCGCTGCTGGCCGAGATCGCCGGCCGCATCGCCGCCGATGAGTACCGTCACTACAAGCTGTTCTATGAGACCCTCAACCTGCAGAGCGAGCCCGATATTCCGATCTGGAAGAAGTTATGGATCGCCATCGGCCGCATCCGCGAATCCGAGGATGACGAACTGGCCTATGCCTATTACTGCGCCAATGTTCCACCCGAAGAGGAAGCGACAAAGCCTTACAGTCGCAAGAAATATTCGCGCCTCTCCGCGGCTTCGGGCATGGCCATCTATCGCCGCCGCCACATCCAGAAACTGGTGCAGATGGTGGTCAAGGTCATCGGCGTCAACCCGCATGGCTGGTTGGCCCAGGGCGTCAGCGCCCTGCTCTGGCGGCGGCTGCAACGCCAGGCGGCCAGCGCCATCTAGAGCATTTTTGCGTTTCGTTGAATCGCGAAAATGCTATTCCTTTGTTTTGTCGCGGTTCCGGATGGAGTTGCCTGGCGACAGCGTAGCGGCAACCGTTACACACTTTTCCTCAAACCGCTCTAACGCTTCAACCCAAACGCATAGACATGGGCGTCGTGGGTTACCACGAAGACCTTGCCCAGCGCGACGACCGGCTCGGAGAAGTGCACCCAATCGGTGATCATATTCTTGCTCGACCAGAGCGGCTTGCCGGTTTGGGCGTCCAGGGCATAGACAGTGAGATTACTCACCGGCTTGGAGCGCATCACCGCGCTGACCGAATGGGCCATGCGCGGCTCGCCCGGATGCAGAAAGTTCTGCATCCGCTGTCCGCCGGTTGAAAACGCATAGACCACCCCATTCGCCACCACCGGCGGATCAGGCATGATGAGATCCGGCGACGTCCAGGCCGGCGCAGCCGCGATCTTGCCGCCATCTGCCGTCACTTGGAAGGCCATGATGCTGCCGTTGGCAATCGCCCCATTGTTCTGGGGAAATGCCGGCGCCTGGGCGGAAGGCGGCCCCCACATGGGAAAATAGAGAAACCGCTTGCCGTCATTGGTCTGGTAGGTGGCGATGCCGCCCCAGATGCCCGAACTCGGATCGGTGCCCTGCGCGATATCGTTGCCCAGCCGGGGCGACTGGTAAAGCGGCGTCATATGGTTGGCGCCGCCCAGCGAACCGGCGTCGAGCAGCCTCAGGATGCCTTCCTTCTGCGCCGTCGCGATCAGCGTCTTGCCGCCGAAGTCGAACACGACGGGTGTCGCCGAACCCGACAAGTCATGCGCCAGATTGAAGCGCCAGGTTTGCGGCGTGTAGGAATCCACCAGCCGCGCGGCCTGGCCGGAGAGTTTCAGGATGCTCTCGCTGTAATTTCCGGCTGCAGGATCGTAAAGCCCGTCGGAGGTCTCCAGGATGACACTGCCGTTCGGTCCCGCGGAAAGACCGCCGCGTCCCCAGGGCGCCGCCGGCCGCGCCCCGCTTGTGTAGAAGCGGGTCACTTGCGGATGAGCGAGGTCTTTCACATTGACCGCGGTGACCGCTGAAGGATCGATCAGCACCGTCACCCGGCCCCGCGGAACCGAGACGGCGGCATCGTACATGGCGGAATTTTTGTCCAACACTTCGCCGCAGGCGCGGCCACTGGTGGTGTAGACGACATTGTCGATCAGATTGAGACTCCAGGCGCGGGTGAAGGGCGCGACCATGTCGATGGGGGTAAGGCGTTCGGCGCCATCGGCCAGGTTGAGCCCACGCAGCTTGCCGTCGCTGGCGATGAAAAACACGATGCCTCGCGCCTTGTCGATCACCGGCGTGTCGTTCGCCGTATTGGGACAAAGCCAATCCGCCGCCTGTTGCGGCTTGAGCGGGTTCGCGAACGTCTTCTGCCAAAGGACTTTTCCGCTGTCGGCGTCGAGCGCGAACAGAGTGTCGTCGGCGCCTAGCAGGAACAGGAGATTTCTTTTGCCTCCCGCCACATCGGCGTCCTGCACGATTACCGGCGCGGTTACGGTCGAAAGCACATTCACATCCACCGGCGTGGACAGCTTCGCGCTCCATTGCAGCCCGAGGTGCGCCACATTTTGCGGGGTCAGTATCGTTTCGCCCTTGTTCCAGCCGGTGCGTTGCTGGTCGTAGCCCCAACTGGTCCAGTCGTCCGGCGCACTGCTATTCTGGGCTGCCGCCGGCAGCAGCAGCGCGCCGGCCATAAGCGCGGACAGCCAAACAAAATGGTTTTTCATGCCTTCCTCTTTTCCACCGGCGCCTTGGCGTGGCGGCTTCAGTGTAGCGGTCCTCGTCGGCAATGAGACGGCCGAAAAGAGTATTTCCGCCACAAATTTCGTTAACCGAGCCCAACCGGTTCGAATTTCCCGCTCATTGGATCGCGCACCAGCATGCGCCCGGATGCCACGCCGAAATAGGCGCCATGCAAAGACAATTCGCCGCGCTGGATCGCCGCTTCGACGAACGGAAATGTCTTCAGGTTGCGCAGGCTCAACTCGACCGAGGCGAATTCCAGTTCCCGCAGATACGCATCCGTGTCGTGCTTCGGTGACGTCAATGCTTCGGCGGCCGGGGCAATCTGGCTCATCCAGCGGCCGATAAAGTCGCTGGCCGTGAGCGGCGCGCCCGCGACGAACGCCTTGATGCCGCCGCAGAAGGCGTGGCCCAGCACCACGATATCGCGCACTTTGAGAGCGCGGACGCCGAACTCGAGCGCCGCGCTGGTGCCATGCTGCTGGCCGCCTTGCTCATAGGGCGGCACCAGATTGGCGACATTGCGCACCACCAGAATCTCGCCGGGAGCGGCGTCGAAGATTACTTCGGGCGAGACGCGGGAATCGACGCATCCGATCACCATGATCGAAGGCGACTGTCCCGATTCCGCCAGTTGCTGGTAGCGGCTGCGCTCGGCGGCGAACCGGCCTGCCAGGAAATTGCGATAACCGCAAGTCAGTCTTTCGGGAAACATGGCGTCCGTGCTCACGCCTTGCGCTTGACCATCATCTGCTTGATCTCCGCAATGGCGTGGGCGGGATTGAGGCCCTTGGGACAGGTATTGGCGCAATTCATGATGGTGTGGCAGCGATAGAGCCGGAACGGGTCTTCCAGATTGTCCAGCCGCTCGCCCGTCGCTTCGTCGCGGCTGTCGGCCAGCCAGCGATAGGACTGCAGCAGCGCCGCCGGTCCCAGATAGCGCTCCGAATTCCACCAATAGCTCGGGCAGGATGTCGAGCAGCAGGCGCACAGGATACACTCATAGAGACCGTCGAGCTTTGCCCGGTCTTCCGGGGTCTGTTTCCATTCGGTCTCCGGCGTGGCGGTCCTGGTCTGCAGATAGGGACGGATCGAGGCATATTGCGCATAGAAATTGGTCAGGTCCGGCACCAGGTCCTTCACCATCGGCAGGTGCGGCAGGGGATAGATCGCGATCGCTCCCGACACGTCGCTGATCGCCTTGGTGCAGGCGAGCGTATTGAGGCCGTCGATATTCATGGCGCAGGAGCCGCACACGCCTTCGCGGCAGGACCGGCGGAAGGCAAGCGTGGGATCGATCTCGTTCTTGATCTTGATCAGCGCGTCCAGAACCATCGGGCCGCAGGAATCCAGATCGACCGTATAGGTGTCGATCTCGGGATTGGCGCCCGAATCCGGGTCATAGCGATAGACCTTGAACTCCTTGGAGCGCTTCGGTTTCTTGCCGTTCGGAGCGGTCTTGGCCGGCCACGCTTTGCCCTTTTTGACCCGGCTGTTCCTGGGCAATGTGAACTCGACCATCCTGATCTCCAAAACGATACGTCCCCGTGCTTAGCAAGCCCTGGCGGGGCTGGCAACGCGGCATCAGGCAACCTCGTCCTGCAGCTTGTACCAGTCGATCCCGCGGGTCACTGGCCAGGATGGCGCTGGCATAGAGCGCCGTCGCCGCGACCGTCGCCCCGGCGCGGCGCATGGAGTACATAAAACCCGCCCTCGCGTAAGGTATCGGCGATCGACCCCTCCGTTGGCGTGGAGTTTCATTTGCCGGTCAAATAATGGCGCAATCGCGATCCGCCAATAACCAAGCGATGGTTTCGCGAGGAGTTATGAACTGATCCGCTCGAACGTCCAGGCGATTTCCACCGGACCATCCCCCACGGCAATCCCGTTCAGCACCAGTTGCTCGCCACGTCGGACATTGGCGCCGCCGAGATAAATGCTCTCTTCGATCGCTGTCTCGCCGGGGGCGCGGAATCGCCACCCTTCTCCATTCGGCAGTTTGAGCATAATACCGCCGCCCTCCAGTCGCGACACCCGCACATCGGGATGGATGTGGAAGCGCACCGAGAAAGGCAGCGGCGATCGCGTCCCGTTGGATACCGCAATCAGCCGGTCCGCGCCGGTCAGAGTGCCGCCATCGGGCGACAATGTGACTTGGCGCACATGACGAAGGCCGAACTGCGCGGCCCAGGAATCGTGCGAGCCCTCCACCATCACGCCCCGCGGCGATTCGATACGCTGGGAGGAATGGTCGGTGGGGCCCCCCATCAATCTCGGCCCCAAAAGATCGTGCGCCAGCCCGGGAGATAAAATTTGTGCGCTGGACGTGTCGGCGAGCACCAAAGTGGAATGAGCAGCGGTGGCGCGCAGCGGCTGGTTCCACGCCGGATGCGCCGGTCCTCCGGCGCCGCAATTGACCAGGATGCGATGCGGTCCTGAACTGAATTCGATCGAGAGGAAGCCGGCATGGGCGTTATCGGAGAAAACACCCTCCGGCACCTTGCCGCAATCCATCAGGATCAGCGACTTTCCCGCGGCGAGGCGCTGATAACCGGAATAGCGGGCATGGCTGAACGAGGCTCCGCGGACCGTGTCGCGCGCCAGAAGGTCTGCGATCATTTGCTGCTCGCACTCTTGTCCGCCGTTGAACAGTGCCAGCCCGCCGTCGCCGTGGCGGAAAAACCGCAGCATCGGCGCAATGCGGTCGTGGATGTTGCGCAAGGCGTGCGGCGGCTCTTGGTGCGCGGCGGCCATGGTATCCAACACCATTGTCAGAAGACGATAGGCATGGAGCAACGCCTCAGGCGAACGGCCGGCATAGCCGCCATCCGGCAATATCTGGCGCAGCGCTTCATGCTCCAGATGCTCCAAGGCCGGTGTCAGCCGAGCTGGGCCGCTCTCCAGGCAAAAACCTGCCAAGACCAGCGCCGCTGCGGCTTCCAGGCGCGGCAGCCCGTCCGGCGCCTCGTCCTTGATTCGTTCCAGCATGTGCGACTGGTCGCGCAGCGACACAAATAGCTTGGACCGCCACAGCATGTCGGAATTCGCAATCGCCAGCCTGCCATGCGCAAACAGATGAATCAGCCGCCGGCCCATTACCTGCGGCGCCCAGGCCGGCTCGCTATAGTGGCCATGGCGCGCGATCCATTGCGCAATCAGATTGGTGGCAAGAATACGCGCCGGCTCGCCGCCCGCCGACGACAAGGGCGGCAGCCAATCGAAGCCGTGCAGCGCCTCGTACCATCGCCGGCTTGGCGCAGACATGTCGAACACGGACATGCCCTGCTTCACTTCGATGCTCCCGCCGTGAAACCGGAAACGTCCGCGCAGCAACGCATCGGCATCTTCCAGGCGGCGCGGCAGGGGATCCCAGGGTGGGAACGCGATATGATCGGTCAGCGGGCCTTTCAGCAATTGACGATAGAACCAATTCCGCCGCACCCGGATTCGCACCGGCGTCGTCAGTCTATGCCAGCCGGCTTGCGCCATCTCGGGCAGCAGCGACAGCGCCGACACTTTCAGCCTCGAAGTGCCGCGATATTCGCGGCATAACGGGAGGGACCTCCGGCAAACACGGCCGTGCCCGCCACCAAAGTATCGGCCCCGGCCGCGATGGCGCGCCGGGCAGTCTGGGGCGTGATGCCGCCATCGACTTCCAGCGCGATGGGGCGCCCCGAGGCATCGATCCGCCGGCGCGCGGCTTCGATCTTTTCGAGTTGGCTCTCGATGAAGCTCTGTCCGCCAAAGCCGGGATTGACACTCATGATGAGAACCAAGTCGACAAGGTCCAGGACATTGTCGATAGCATCGATCGGCGTGCCGGGATTGAGCACCACGCCGGGCTTCTTTCCCAGGCTGCGGATCAACTGGAGGGTGCGGTGGATATGGGGGCCTGCCTCCGGATGCACGGTGATGCCGTCGGCACCCGCCTCGGCGAAGGCCTCGATATAGGGATCGACCGGGGAGATCATCAGATGCACGTCGAAAGGCTTCTTGGCATGCGGCCGCAATGCCTTCACCACGGCCGGCCCGATAGTGAGATTGGGGACGAAATGGCCATCCATCACATCGACATGGATCAGGTCGGCGCCTGCCGCCTCGACCGCCTCGATCTCGGCCGCGAGTTGGGAGAAATCGGCGGACAGAATGGACGCGGCAATGCGCAACGAGCGGACCATGAGGGTTAGTGACGGATTCTCACGCCGGTTGCAACGGAGCATCACGCAGGAAAATCGCCGGGCAGAGAGGTGTTCAGGCGGTCTCCGCCGGCTGAAGCGCGTGCGGGTCGCGCATGCGGGTCAGGATCAGCACCAGAACGGGCAGCCAGATCACCCGCGATTGATAGCGGTCGTGCGGTTCGGCAAAGGTTCCGCAGATGATCGCGTTGCCGATCAGCGCCAGCAGCACCAGCGCCGGGAGTTGCGCATGGCCCCAGCGGCGGCCGGCACCCGCGTGCTGGATCAGCAGCAACAGCCCCAGCACCCCCAGGACCCCGATCGGAACATGCAGCAGGTTGAGACTGCGGAACCGCAACAGGCCCCTTTGCTGGCGCGCGGCAAGATAGGCGTGGATCTGGCGGGGAATAAGGTGCTGGAGGCTGGTCTCGATCACCGACATCTGCGGCTCGATGCCGTCTCCGGTCCTGAACAGCAGGAACTGCAACGCCGAATCATAGGCCGCAGCGCGCAGATTCATCACCGGATAGCGCTCCAGACTATCCAGGATGATGCGCGTATCTTCCGCCCGCTGTTCCCGGCTGGTGAAGCCGCCCAGGGCGCGGAACCCGCTGTCGGGGCTCCATAGCCAGGCATCGACCCGGGTCTTCAGATGCCCCCGCCAGGCACATAATTTGTATCCGGATTGGGGACAGGTATCATGCAGCAGCCGCTTGACGATGCCATCCTGCATCAGCCGTGCGAACACGAAGACCGATCCGGAGCGGCTGATGAAGATGCCTCGCGCCAGCCCATAATTGGCGGCCAGGATGAGCAGGATGGCACCCAGCAGGCTGATGCAGGCTTGCGCCAAGCGCGGCCGCGGCAGCGCGGGCATGTACAGGCAACCCAATTTGAGCAGCAGCCCGCAGATCAGGAGGCCCCCCATCAGTCCCAGATGCGAAGGATGACAGGCCACCGCAAGCGTGGTGACGGCGAACACGGCCCATCGGCGGGTTCTGCTCAGCCCCGCGCTGCGGAACATCAGCAGATAGCAGCCCAGCACCAGCAACGCGGTCATACAGTCCGGCTCGACCTGACCGGCATACCAGCTGATCCCCGTAAGGAGAATGAGCGCGATGCCGATCCCCGCAAGACCCCACAAGGTCAATCCGGGGACCTCGGCCCGCGCCGTCTCGGTGACGATGAACGCCGTCATCGCCGCCTGCAGAATCACAATCGGCCACAGGCTGAATTTGCTTCCCGCCACGAACAGAAGCAGGGAATAGACCGGTGCGCGCTCCGCCAGGAACACACCACCAAGCCCCTCGGTCAGATAACCGCCGGTATCATAGAAAATGAAGGGAAATCCGTTCCACACGGCCGCCGACAGCAACATCGCAGTCAGCAGCGCGACACCGGCAAGCGGCACCACCACGCCGGCCACCGGCAACGAAGGCAGACCGCGCGTATAGACCACAGGTGATGCTTCGCCGACCGACCCCACATGGCGATTCTGCCGCAAGCCGTGCGCCAAAGCGATAGCAGACCTGCTTGGCCGCCGGGGCTTTTGGTCGCTGGGGTGGTGTGAATCCGAACCTCCGGCGGTTGACTAAGCGTCTCCCGACCCTAAACTCCCGCCCCACTTCGTTGACCCTATTTCCGGAAGACCTTGATGGCGGACAATCCGCAGAAACCGGGCAGCCCGCAGGCCGGCCGTCCGCTCTCCCCTCACCTCACCATCTATCATTGGGCGATCACCATGATCGCCTCCATTACCCATCGGGCCACGGGCATTGCCTTGTCTGTCGGAGCGCTGGTCCTGGCTTGGTGGCTGGTGGCGATCTCCAACGGACCCGAAGGCTATCAGACCTTCTACGCCGTCGCAGTTTCGCCGATCGGACTGGTGGTGCTGTTCGGGTTCACCTGGTCCCTGGCATTCCATCTGCTCAATGGCATCCGTCATCTCGCCTGGGACCTGGGTTATGGCTTTACTCCGGCCACGGCGCACCAGACCGGCTTGTGGGTGATCGCCCTATCGCTGATCCTGTCGGTCGGCATATTTGCTTTTTCCTGGACCGGACATGCGGGGTATCTGCAATGAGTTCACTGCAAACCCCACTGCACCAGGTTCAGGGCCTTGGCGCCGCCCATTCCGGCACGGGCCATTTCTGGCGCTTGCGGGTGACGGCGGTGGCGCTGGTGCCGCTCAGCCTGTGGTTCGTGTTCGTGGTTCTGGGCCTGGCCGGAGCGAGTGAGGTGGCAGCGGTCAGCTTCCTTGCCCATCCCTGGAACGCGCTGCTGATGGGGGCCTTCGTCAGCTTCTCGCTATACCACGCCGCGCTCGGCCTGCAGGAGGTGGTGGACGATTACATCCACACCGCCGGCGCCAAAATATTCCTGATGCTCTTCATCCGCGCTGCGCTACTTGCCTGCTGGGCCGTAAGCACATTCGCTCTGATCCGCATTGCCTCGCTTTAGGACCCTCGTCATGCCCGCTTACACAATCCTGGATCATACGTTCGATGTCGTGGTGGTGGGCGCCGGCGGCGCCGGGCTGCGCGCGACCCTGGAATGCGCGCTGCGGGGGCTCAAGACCGCCTGCATTACCAAAGTGTTCCCCACCCGCAGTCACACCGTGGCGGCGCAAGGCGGCGTCGCCGCCAGCCTCGGCAACATGGGCGAGGACAATTGGCGCTGGCACATGTACGACACCGTGAAAGGTTCAGACTGGCTGGGCGACCAGGATGCCATCGAATATCTCACCCGCAATGCGCCGGAAGCGGTCTATGAGCTGGAACATTTCGGCCTGCCGTTCAGCCGCACCGAGGACGGGAAAATCTACCAACGCGCCTTTGGCGGCATGACCAGCAATTATGGCGAGGGCATCGCCCAGCGCACCTGCGCCGCCGCCGACCGCACCGGCCATGCCATGCTGCATACGCTTTACGGGCAGTGCGTGAAGCATGAGGTCAATTTCTTCATCGAATATTTCGCGCTGGACCTCATCATGGAGGACGGCGCCTGCCGCGGGGTGATGGCCTGGTGCCTGGATGACGGCACCATCCACCGTTTCCGCGCCCACAAGGTGATCATGGCGACCGGCGGCTATGGCCGCGCCTATCTATCCTGCACCGGCGCCCATACCCAGACCGGCGACGGCAACGCGATGGTGCTGCGTGCGGGCCTGCCGGTCCAGGACATGGAATTCGTGCAGTTTCATCCTACCGGCATCTTCGGCGCCGGCGTGCTGATCACCGAAGGCGTGCGCGGCGAAGGCGGCTATCTGACCAATTCGGAAGGCGAGCGCTTCATGGAGCGCTATGCGCCCAGTGCGAAAGACCTCGCCTCGCGCGATGTGGTGAGCCGCGCCATGACCATCGAGATCCGCGAAGGCCGCGGCGTGGGGCCGAACAAGGATCACATCTATCTGCACCTGTCGCATCTCGATCCCAAGATTATCCATGAACGCCTGCCTGGCATTTCGGAGTCGGCGCGCATCTTTGCCGGCGTGGACGTCACCAAGGATCCCATCCCGGTGTTGCCGACCGTGCATTACAATATGGGCGGCATTCCTTGCGCCTATACCGGCGAAGCCCAGACCCTGGCCGGCGGCAATCCCGACACGGCGGTGCAGGGCCTCATGGCGGTCGGGGAAGCGGCTTGCGTGTCGGTGCACGGCGCCAACCGGCTTGGCTCCAATTCGCTGATCGACCTGGTTGTGTTCGGCAAGGCGGCCGGGGTGGAAGCAGCAAAAGCGCTGGAAGGCATTCCGGGACATCAGGAACTGCCGAAGAACGCGGGCGAGGAATCGCTGGCCCGGCTGGATCGCTTCCGGCATGCAAAGGGATCGACGCCCACTGCGGCGATGCGCGCCATCATGCAGAGAGCGATGCAGGAAGATGCCGCCGTCTTCCGCACCGGCGAATCGCTGGCAAGTGGCCAGAAGCGCATCCACGATCTCTATGCGACCTTGGGCGATATCAAGGTGAGCGACAGCTCGATGATCTGGAACACCGACCTGGTCGAGACCCTGGAATATGTGAACCTCGTCCAGCAGGCGCTCGTCACTATCGAGGGCGCAGTCAATCGCACCGAGAGCCGGGGCGCCCATGCCCGGGAGGATTATCCCAACCGCGACGACCAGAACTGGATGAAGCACACTTTGGCGTGGCTGAACCCGGAAACCGGCGCCGTGAAGATCGATTACCGGCCAGTGCACAATTATACCTTGACCAACGATGTCGAATATTTCCCGCCCAAGGCGCGGGTTTACTAGCTCGTGGCGGACAGGCCGCTTTCCATCCTGCATATCGATCTGAGCAAGGATTTCGGAGGCTCGGAGCGTTACTGTCTCGACATCGCCGAGCGCCAGCTCGCGGCGGGACACAAGGTTGGGCTGGTCGCCTGGCGCGCGCCGGCACATCGCAATGCCGTGCAGAAACACGCACCAACGGGCCTCGCGATCTACGAAGCGCCGCCCGTGTTCGCAAGCTGGACCGTGGCGCGCGCGATCCGCGAGATGAACGCCGACATCGTCAATGTCCATTTGCCAGATTCCGCCCGCGCCTTCGCGGCCGTGCGCGGGAAAAAGCCGCCGGCTGTGATGACCCTGCATCTACGCTATCGCACCAACGAAATGAAAGGCATGGACGGGCTTATCTGTGTCGCCAAATGGCAGGCAGCGGAATCCGCCGACTGGCGCGGCCCCAAGCTCGTCGCGCTCAACTGGCCTCCTGCCGAACAGCCGTCGGACCCGGTGAAAGTGGCCGCGGCCCGCGCCGA
>DATATP010000061.1:0-9158 GCA_036268715.1 Rhizomicrobium sp.
TCAACAGAAATGTCGCAATTCCGGACCTTTTTTTGACCCGGTATCATAATACCACATTCTCGGGGCGATGTTACACTTGACGTACCTAGCGGCAAGGGGTATGACTAAGTGAGTCCTCAGATTAAGTTTTGCTCGGGGTATACAGCGCGCGACGTTCATCTGGAACGCCCCTTATTTTAACGCGACAGGCTGAATCCACGCCCCATTGCCCGCCGAATCCCAGACCGCGAACCGCACCCATTTCTTGCCGGTCGCATCGAACGGGATGGCGAATTTCTTGATTCCGAACGGCAGCGTATCGGTCAAGTCGATGAACTTGCGGTCCACTTTCTTTCCGTCGCTCCACACAAGCTCGGCGAATTCCAGCGGATAGGTGTATTCGATTTCGGCATTGTAGATCCCGTGCTTGCCCTGCCCTTCCACGCTCCAGTCGTGGAACAGCACCTCACCGGTCGTGCCAAAGAAATTTCCTGCCCGCAGCCCTTCGATGATCGGAGCCCAGCTTTCGTCATAGCGCGGCACCCGGTCGAGCTTGAGATAGTTGACCGCCAGCAACGGATACGTCTCATCGTCCGGCCATTTGGTGTAGGTGTCGCCCTCCGCGATAAGGAATTTCGGTTTGGGAGCCCAGTTGCTCATTTCGTCACCGAGATCGAAGCAGCGGATTTCGCACAGCCGCTTCTGCGACAGGTCGGTCGGCAGCGATTCCCACGACGCGCCCAGGAAGCGATCGCTCTGGAAGAAATCCTGGTCCTTGTAGCGATCGGGATATTCCTCCGAATTCTTGGTGTGCGGATGCGCCGTCCAGATCAGGCCTTTTTCCCGGTTGACCATCTCCAAGACGTCCTGCGCCGAGCCCAGATGATAGACTTGGCCATAAACGGGATCGTTCTCGATGAATTGCTGACCCGCGGGCCGCGGCACGGCATGACTGAAATAGACCGGTTTGGGAGTCAACAGATACCAATGCCCGCCCAGGAAAACATTCGGCTCTTCCGCCGGCATCACCAGGAAATCCTTGTCGGAAACGCGCTGGGCGCCCTCGAAATAGACTTTCTCCTCTTTGAAGCGGATCGGTCCGGGATCATTGGGATGGGAGTCGTCGTGGAAATCGCCCAGATAAACGATGTTGACGCCAAGCCCACGGAAGACCGGCACCCATTGCGGCTGGTAATCCATGCTCCCCTGGTCGCTGAGCATTTCGTTGAAGTCGAGATGGAAATGGCCGGTCAGAACCTTGAAGCCCGGCACCGGCTTGAAGACGTCATTGTGCGTATAGGCCAGCACCGCCGCCTGCGCGGCTTCGGGCTTTTTCCCACTCAGATAATAATAGACCGCCATATGCTGGAGCGTGCCGGGCGGGGCGTTGTAGAGCGCGTAATTCTCCCATTCCGAATGGGAAACACCGGTTCGGCGTGTCCATACCGCATCGTTGACGCCCCAGGGATGATAGCCCTCGCTGCGTTCGGGCTGCATCACACCCAGCGAGAAACTGGCCGCATCGTCCTTGCGGTAATAGACATAGCCGAGATTGACTTCGTTCTCCCGCGCGAAAAAGAATTTGTGGGGCGGGGGAAAAACCGCCAGAGAACCGTCGCCCGTGTCCAGGATTTCGAGGCGATTTCGCGCCCGCAGATCGACCGGATCGGTATTGGTAGCGCCGCCGAACTCATATTTCTGCCAGGCCCGCGCCGTGTCGCGCCATACGAGCTTGGTATCAGCGCCGATCGCAAGACCTTTCAGCCCCGCCTTGTAGATGAAGGCGACATCGGGCGCATCGGTCTTGGCGATGGCTTCCTGCCGCAGCAGGTTCGAGCCCTTGTACACCGTGAATGTCAGTTCGCCTGAAAAGATGCCAAGCGTCAGACCATCGAAACTAACGCTTTCGCGCGCGCCCTGGCTGGTCACCTTGCAGGCGGTGCTGTGAAACGCGGCCACATCGCGCCGAATCTCGTCAGGCTTGCGCGGCAGGAAGGCGCTGTTGGTGCCACCGCCCGGCACCACCAAGGGATCGTCCCAAAAGGCGTTCCATTGCCGCCGCTCGATCTCGGACGGCGTGTCGTCGTGAAACTGTTTCATCTGGTGGAGTTGGGCGGTGGAAAGCCGGCGCTTGGCCGTCGTCACCTGGAAATCAGGAGTGACATTGCGCGCCAGGGTTGCCCAGGCGCCCTCCTGCTCTTGAACCGCCAACTCGCCTACCCACGGCTTGCCGTCGCGGATGGCAAACTGCGCCCGCAACTGGGCGCCCGCTTCGCCTTGCCAGTTCAGGATTACACCGTCACCGGCGGCTTGCGCCGTCAGGCCATCGGCAGGCTTGTACGCCTTGAGATCGCAGGGCTGGGCCTGCGCCCCGGCCGCGAGCATCCCGAAGGAAAACACGAAGGTCAAAAAGCCGCGGGTCATGCGCCCTCCCGATATTGTTTTGCCCAGATCATGCACAGGCGGCGCGCCCAAGCCAATCCCAGCATACCGGTCATGTGTCCACCGGCCCGTGCAAATTTTCCGGCGGCACATTAGATTGCGGCATGGACCGCGCCGATCCCGACCGCCCCCTGCTTGCCTGGCAACAGGACGGCGTGCTGCGCCTGACACTCAATCGTCCGCGCGCGCGCAATGCACTGTCCTTGGCGTTGATGTCCGAATTGCAGGCGGCACTGGAGAATATGGGGCCGGATGTGCGCGCCGTGGTCGTCGCTGCCGAAGGGCCGGTATTTTCTTCCGGCCACGATTTGAAGGAAATGAACGCCCACAGGGGCGACCCTGACCAGGGCAAGGCGGCCTTCGCGGCCCTGTTCGCCCAATGTTCGAGCTTGATGCAGACCATCCTGCGCTGCCCGGTGCCGGTCATCGCCGAGGTAGGCGGCATCGCCACTGCCGCCGGTTGCCAACTGGTCGCCAGTTGCGATCTGGCGGTGGCCGCGTCGACGGCGCGCTTCGCCACCCCGGGAGTCGATATCGGTCTGTTCTGCTCTACCCCGATGGTGGCGCTGTCGCGCAACATCTCCCGCAAGGCGGCGATGGAGATGCTGCTGACCGGGGAAATGATCGATGCGGAGAAGGCCAAGTCCATCGGCCTGATCAACCGGGTGGTGGCGCCAGAAATCCTGGAGGCCGAGAGCATGGCGCTGGCCCAGACGATCGCCGGCAAACCCCGCGCCACCATTCGCACCGGCAAGGAAGCCTTTTATCGCCAGCTCGAAATGCCGCTGGGCGAGGCCTATGCCTATGTCTCCCAGGTGATGACCGAAAACATGCTTGGTTTGGAAGCGAAGGAAGGTATTTGCGCGTTCCTGGAGAAGCGGGAGCCCAAATGGCCATGAGCGGCGCGCGAAAGATGTCATGTTCCGCCAATTGATGAATTTGCTTGCCCTCCCCACCCCGGAAAGGCCGCCGCCCCAGGATTTGCGGGTAGCGGTCTCGATGCTGCTGATCGAGGCAGCGTGTCGCGACGACGTCTTCGGGCCCGAGGAACGCGCCGTTATCGCACAGCTGCTGACGGAAAAATTTTCCCTGTCGAAAGAAGAATGCGCGAACCTGTTGAAGTCGGCCGAGGCAGCCAGCGCCAATGTCGTTCAGATTCATCCTTACACGCGCGCCGTGTTCGAGCAGATGACTCCCGACGAGCGCGTCAATCTCATCGAGATGCTGTGGGAGGTGGTCTATGCCGACGGCGTGCTCGATCCGGAAGAAGATGCCCTGATCCGCCGCCTGGGCGCGCTGATCTATGTCACGGACCGCGACCGGGTGTTGGCGCGCCAGCGCGTACTCGCCCGTCTTCGAACGCGGTCGGAAGGTTCCTGATTATGCGCAACCATCCCGATTCCCTCATCAAATCGATCCTGCGCAGCGTCGAGACCATCGCCATGGTGGGGGCGAGCGGGAATGAGATCCGGCCCTCCTATTTTGCGATGATGTATCTGCTGAAAAAGGGCTACAAAATCATTCCCGTGAATCCCGGTCTGGCGGGCAAGACGATTCTCGGCCAGACGGTCTATGCCTCGCTCAAGGATGTACCGGCCCCGGTGGACATGATCGATATCTTTCGCGAGACCAGCTACGCTCCCGGGATTGTCCGTGAAGCGCTGGCCGAGAAGGACCGTCTGGGCTTCAAGGTCGTGTGGATGCAGCTCGGCGTCGTCAGTGAGGAGGCGGCGAAGCTGGCCGAGGATGCCGGTGTCACCGTCGTCATGAACCGCTGCCCCAAGATCGAACATGGCCGCTTCTCCGGCGAGATCGGCTGGGTGGGCGTCAACCGGAAGGTGATCGACAACCGCAAGCCGCTGCTGTTCGCCCGCGGCGGCAGTCTCAAGTACGATTAGCCTTGTCGCCAGGCCGACGTTGGCCAAAGATCGAACACCCGCAACAGTCCGGAGGGCAAGATGGCCGAATATGGTTTCGATACGCTGAGCGTTCATGCCGGCGCCCAGCCCGATCCCGCCACGGGGGCCCGGGCGACGCCGATCTACCAGACCACCGCCTTCGTGTTCGAGGACGCGGACCATGCCGCCGCTCTGTTCAACCTTCAGGTCTTTGGCAACATTTATTCGCGCATCATGAATCCCACCAATTCGGTGCTGGAGGAGCGGGTGGCGGCGCTGGAAGGCGGTCGCGCAGCGCTGTCTTGCGCCAGCGGTCATGCGGCGCAGTTGCTGGCGCTTCACACCTTGATGGGGCCCGGCGATGAGATTGTCTCGGCGCGTCAGCTTTACGGCGGTTCGGTCAACCAGTTCAGCCAGGGCTTCGCCAAGTTCGACTGGCATGTGAAATGGGCCGACACGCGCGATCCCGCCAGCTTTGAAAGCCAGATCACCGACCGCACCAAGGTGCTGTATGCCGAGAGCATCGCCAATCCCGGCGGCCTCATCACCGATATCGAGGCGTTGGCGAAGATCGCACACAAGGCAGGCGTGCCGCTCATCATCGATAATACCCTCGCCTCGCCCTATCTGATCCGGCCGATCGAATGGGGCGCGGACATCGTGGTGCATTCCGCGACCAAATTTCTGGGCGGTCATGGCAACTCCATGGCCGGTGTCATCGTCGATGGCGGCAAGTTCGACTGGGGCAGCAGCAAATTTCCGAGTTTGAGCGAACCGTGCCCTTCCTATCACGGCATGCGGTTGTGGGAGACGTTCGGCGACATGGCCTATGCCATTGCCTGCCGGGTGCTGGGCTTGCGTGACCTGGGCCCGGCCCTGTCGCCGATGAATGCATTTCTGGTGCTGACAGGAATCGAGACCCTGCCGCTTCGGGTGCAGCGCCACTGCGACAACGCGCTGGCGGTGGCGAAATGGCTGAACGCCAACCCCAAAGTATCATGGGTCAATTATGCGGGGCTGGAGGAAAACACTTCCTATGCCATGCACCGCAAATATTGCCCCAAGGGCGCGGGCAGCGTGTTCACCTTCGGGTTGAAAGGCGGCTATGAGTCGGGTGTCAAGATGGTCAATGGTGTCAAGCTGTTCAGCCATCTTGCCAATATCGGCGACACGCGCAGTCTCATCATCCACCCCGCCTCCACAACCCATCGGCAATTGTCCGATGAGGATCGGATCAAGGCGGGCGCCGGGCCCGATGTGGTGCGCCTGTCCGTCGGCATCGAGGATGTGGCCGACATCATCTCCGATCTGGATCAGGCGATGGCGTGATACCGTAATTCATAGGCATGCCACACCGCCGCGCAGAACAACAGCGCCGCCGTCACCTGATGCATTGCCGCCAGTGCTTCGGGAGCCACAAGCAGCAGGGTCATGATGCCAAGAGCGATCTGCAGGGTCGTGATGGTGGCGACCGTCTTGGCGGATTTTTTTGCCCATCCGCCAAGCCGCAGGCCGCGCGCATAGATAAAGACCACGAAGCCGGCCACCACATAGGCGCCGATGCGATGATCGAACTGGGCCAAGCCGTCATTCTCGAAGAAATTGATCCACCAAGGCGAGGCGAAAAACGGATTGTCGGGGAAGACCCGGCCGTTCATATCCGGCCAGGTGTTGTAGACAAGCCCCGCATGAAGGCCCGCCACGAGCGCGCCCAGCAGCATCTGCACATAGACCAGCCCGATCAGCACCAAGCCGCGTTTGGCCGTACTTCCATACACGCCGGCCGGCCGCAGATATTCGAGCGCGGTCCACACCATGGCGCCCAGCAGAAGGATCGCGGTGCCCAGATGAATCGCGAGCCGGTATTGACTGACCGAGAGCCGCGTTTCCAACCCGCTCTCGACCATCCACCATCCGACAAAACCTTGAAGTGCGCCAAGCAGGAACAAAACGATGAAGCGTGGCCATTCCGCGCGGCGGATCGTGCCCGTCGCTGCGAACCAGACAAAGGGCACGAAGAACAGCACGCCCAAAAGCCGGCCCAGCAGCCGGTGGGTCCATTCCCACCAGAAGATGCCCTTGAAGCCTTCCAGCGTCATACCGCGATTTTCGACAATATATTGCGGAATCCGTTTGTACTTGGCGAAAGCCTGGACCCACGCCGCATGATCGAGGGGCGGAATGGCGCCCATGATCGGATCCCATTGGGTGATGGAAAGTCCCGATCCGGTCAGCCGAGTCAGCCCGCCGATGGCGACCATGGCCAGAATGATTGCCGCCACCACCACCAGCCACAGGCCCACCGCCTTGCGGCTTTTCCAGAAATTGTCGCCACGCATGACGGGCTTCTGATAGCCTTCGGGGCGCTCAGCGTCCACGGAATTTGTCGAAATCATGACCCGCCGCATCAAGACCTTGATTGTTGCCATCGTGATCGTTTTTCTCTGGCTTCCGTTCTATGCCCTGTTCGTCTCCGGCCTCGCCCGCCACGTTTTGCCGCATGCTGTCTGGTATACTGCCCTAATTTTCTACGCCCTGGCGGGAACCTTGTGGATCGTGCCGATCGGGCTGTCACTCCCCTGGATGTACCGGGAGCCGGGAAAAAGATGATCGACAACAAGGCAGAGCAGCGGTTCGAACTGGTCGAGAACGGCCTGACCGTTTTTGCAGACTACCGCGTGCGAGACGGCAAATATCTGTTGCCGCATGTCGAGGCGGATCCCGCCCTGCGCGGCACCGGCGCCGCCGGGCGGCTGATGGCTGCCATCGTCGAACATGCCCGCGCGCAGAAGCTGAGCCTGGTGCCCCGCTGCAGCTATGCAATGGCCTGGTTCAAGCGCCATCCCGATGCGGCGGACGTGCTGGACTGACAGTCAAAAGAAAACCGCCTCCCTGCAGCAGCAGAGAGGCGGCGCTGTTAGCCACTCGCGCCTAATCCTGGACGCGAACGCCGACGTGGAACATCCGGCCGATATCGTCATAGAGAGCGGGGTTCACGCCGTCGTCCGTGGGATTCTGCGAGTTGGCATAATAGGGCGGTGCATTCTGGTTCATCACATTATCGATCTGGAAATACAGCTTCCAGTGATCGTCGAGATTGTAGGAACCGCCCACGTTCAGATAGCCGATCGCCGGGACATGATTGTCGTTAACCGTCGGATTCTGCAATGTCGGCACCGGGCATGAACCGGGCGTACACTGAATCCAGGACTTGTTCTGCACGCCCTCGCTGATGATGGTCTCCGACAGAGTGAGCGAGTATTTGTCGGTCTCGTAGGTCTGCACCCCGAAAATCTTCCAGTGCGGCGTGTTGCCGGTATCGTTGCCCGCGGATTCGAGCGGGAACGTTCCTGCAAGGCCGGGATTGCTGATGAACTTGCTGACATTCGTCGCCATGGTGCGCAGGACGAAATTGCCGGGCACGTCCCAATCCTGCAGATCAAACTGGTAGCTCGCTTCATAGTTGAAGCCGTCCGTGACGGTGGATGCAATGTTGAAGTAGGTCGTGTTGACGGATGTCCAGTTAGAGCTGCTCTGTGGAAGCGCCGGACTTGTTGCAGTGACGCCATTGACAACAATGGCGTTGCAATATGAGGCGATGCCCGCAAAGCAATTGTTGATAGACGTCTGCACGGGAACGGTCGAGATCTGTCCGCTGATATAAATGCGGTAATAATCGGCCGAAGCGCTAAAGCCCGGCAGCCAACTGGGTTGGAACACCACGCCGAGCTGCGTGTTGATGGCTTTCTCGGGCTTCAGGTTCGGATTGCCATAGGTGCCGTTGATAACCTGTATTTGGCCACCGGTGGGCGGGTTGAGCCATGGATCGTTGGCCGTGCCGTTGGCCGTCGTCGGCGCTGCAAACAGCTCTGACAGGTTCGGGGCCCGCACATCGCGCGATTGCAGTGTCCTCAGACGCACGCCGTCAATTGGCGTATCCCAAGTCAGACCCACCTTCCAGGTCAGGGCTTGACCGGCGGTGCTGTAGTGTTCGCCGCGGCCCGCTATATCGAGGTCCGCCTTGCCCCATTCAGCATCATCGAGCAGGGGAACGCCAGCTTCGACAAAGGCTTCGATCACATGATAATTGCCCTGCGCATTGTGGAAGCTGCCGGCATACCAGTTGGTGCCATTGACGCAATTTAACAGCGGATCGCTGCATTGGCTGCCGGGTGCGCCATCGGCGCCCGCGATGGTGCCGTTGCCCGCGCCGTCGCCATGTACGTCATAGGCTTCCTGGCGATATTCCACGCCGCTGGCGATGGAAATCTTTCCAGCCCAATCGTCAATGGGCGTGCCATTGACGCTGAAACTCGCGGCATCCTGCATCTGGTGCGAAATCTGCAAAGGACCCGGACCCCATTTGCTGCCGCCATAGAGCCAATTCGTCTGTGCCTGGCTGGGCGTGATGCTGCCAAACGGATCGAAGGGCACGCAACCCTCCGCCCGCGCCGCGGACGAGCGGCAAACGATGGTGCCAGGGACCGCACCGGAGCCATCTCCAGGCTGGGCGACCACCGAATCGATGGCGGCATAAAGATAGGGTTTCAGGGTGATCTGGCGGACATGGATATTGGTGTCGTTTTCGCCATGGGTATAGTAGGTGTCCCAAGTCCAGTCGGTGTCGAAGATGTTGAACGCTCCATCTCCCCCGACCGCGAGACGGCGGTTGTCGCGATTGGTGTAGACGATCTGCGGACCCAGACCGATATAGTTGGAGCCGAAGCTGAAATTGGTGATGCCGTTGGCTACGCACGCCGCGTTGATGGAGGCTGGCAGATAGGCATTGGGCCCCGGCAGATCGCCGGCGGGAAGCGAAGCGGCCGAGGGGCCGTTACC
>DATATP010000062.1:0-10005 GCA_036268715.1 Rhizomicrobium sp.
GGTGGGCATCTTCATCATCATGGCGCTGCTCGCCATCTTCCGTACCCACGGCTGATCTGAAGGGTCCGGGGGCCAGATGAAACTCGCGGTCCCAAAGGAACGGCAGGCTGGCGAGACACGCGTCGCTGCTACGGCCGAGTCTATCAAGAAATTCAAGAGCCTAGGCCTTGATGTGGTGGTCGAAACCGGCGCGGGGGCGGGTGCGCGCATTGCCGATGCCGATTACGCCGCAGCCGGCGCGGCCATAGCCCCTGACGAAAGGACGGCCTTGGCCGATGCCGATATCGTCCTGAAGGTGCGGGGTCCGGAGCCGAGCGAAACCCAGCTGATGAAAAAGGGCGCCGTGCTGGCGGCCCTGCTGGCTCCGCACACCGAAAAAGACCGCATCCAGGCGCTGGCCGCGCAGGGCGTCACCGCCTTCGCGATGGAATTGCTGCCGCGCATCTCCCGCGCCCAATCGATGGACGTGCTGTCCAGTCAGGCCAACCTCGCCGGCTATAAGGCGGTGATCGACGCCGCCGCGCTGTTTGGCCGCGCCATGCCGATGATGATGACGGCGGCCGGCACCATCGCTCCGGCCCGGGTGCTGGTGATGGGGGTCGGCGTGGCGGGCCTTCAGGCTATCGCCACCGCCAAGCGGCTGGGGGCCATCGTCAGCGCCACCGATGTGCGCCCCGCCACCAAGGAGCAGGTGGAGAGCCTGGGCGGCACCTTCGTCGCGGTGATGGACGAGGAATTCAAGAACGCCCAGACCGCGGGCGGTTATGCCAAGCCGATGAGCGCGGAATACCAGGCCAAACAGGCCGTGCTGATCGCCGAGACGATCAAAAAACAGGACATCGTCATCACCACTGCCCTGATCCCAGGCCGCAAGGCGCCGATCCTGGTGAATGAGGACATGATCAAGTCGATGAAGCCCGGCTCGGTGATCGTCGATCTCGCCGCCGAGGCAGGCGGCAACACACCCCTGACCAAAGCCAACGAGACCATCGAGCTGCACGGCGTCATCATCGTCGGCACGCTCAACCTGCCGGGCCGGCTGGCGGTGGATGCGTCCTCACTCTATTCCCGTAACCTGTTCAATTTCGTGTCGTTGCTGGTGGATAAAAAGACCGGCGCTTTGAACGTCGATTGGAATGACGAAATCGTCAAAGGCGCGGCGGTTGTCAAAGACGGCGAACTGATCGCCCGGAGCTAGGTCATGGAAGCAATCGATCCGTTCGTTTTCCGGCTTTCGATTTTCGTGCTGGCCATTTTTGTCGGTTATTTCGTGGTGTGGGGTGTCACGCCCGCGCTGCACACGCCGCTGATGAGCGTGACCAACGCGATTTCCTCGGTGATCGTGGTCGGCGCGCTGATTGCCGTCTCGGTGACGGCGCTGTCCGCGGCATCCTGGACGTCCAAAATCCTTGGCTTCGTCGCCCTCATCCTCGCTTCGGTGAACATCTTCGGCGGCTTTCTCGTCACCTCGCGCATGCTCGCGATGTATAAGAAGAAAGAAAAGAAATGAGCAGGGGACGAAGAATTCTTCTCACCCTCCCCTTGAGGGAGGGTCGAAAAATCAGGCGCGGTAGCGCAGGATTTTTCGGGGAGGGGTCCAGCGCCATAACGATGCGTGTGTCCCGACGAGGCAACTTGCGCGTACAGTTACGAACGCACTTTGTGCGTTCGACCCCGCCCCGAAATTTGCGCAGCAAATTTCGACCCTCCCTCAAGGGGAGGGTGATACACGCCGGTTTGGCGAGGCGTGCGCTATGAAAGCCGATATCGCCGCCCTTCTCTATCTTCTTTCCGGCGTCCTGTTCATTCTAGCGCTGAAGGGCCTGGCCTCGCCCGCCTCCAGCCGTGCGGGCAATCGCAACGGCATGCTGGGCATGGTCATCGCCATCGGCACCACTTTGTGGCTGGCCGACATCGCGCCCACCGACACCCTCACTTGGGCCTTGATCGGCATCGGCATCGTGATCGGCGGCGGCATCGGCGCCATCACCGCCCGCCGCATCGCCATGACCGCGATGCCCCAGCTTGTCGCAGCCTTCCACAGTCTCGTCGGGTTGGCGGCGGTGCTGACGGCGGGGGCGGCCTTTTATTCGCCCGAGGCCTTCGGCATCGGTGCAGAGGGCGCCATCCGCGCCCAAAGCCTGATCGAAATGTCGCTGGGCGTCGCGATCGGCGCCATCACCTTCGCCGGCTCGATCATCGCCTTCGCCAAGCTCAACGGCAACATGAGCGGCACGCCGACCCTGCTGCCCGGGCGCCACCTGCTCAATCTCGTCATCTTCGCCGGGATCATCTTCCTCATCCTGCATTTCGTGCGCTTCCAGCCTCAATGGGGGTTCTGGGCGATTGCGGTGCTTTCCTTCATCTTCGGCATCACCCTCATCATTCCCATCGGCGGCGCCGACATGCCGGTGGTCGTGTCGATGCTGAACTCCTATTCCGGCTGGGCGGCGGCGGGCATCGGCTTCACCCTGGAGAACACGGCTCTCATCATCACCGGTGCGCTGGTCGGCTCCTCGGGCGCGATCCTGTCCTACATCATGTGCAAGGGGATGAACCGCAGCTTCATCAGTGTGATCGCGGGCGGATTTGGCGGCGAGACCGCGGCGGCGGCCGGCCAGAAGGATGCGCGGCCCGTCAAGCAGGGCTCGGCCGATGACGCCGCCTTCATCATGAAGAACGCCGGCAGTGTCATCATTGTGCCCGGTTACGGCATGGCGGTGGCCCAGGCGCAGCATGCGGTGCGCGAAATGGCCGACAAGCTGAAAGCCGAAGGGGTGAAAGTTTCCTACGCTATCCATCCGGTGGCAGGCCGCATGCCCGGCCATATGAATGTGCTGCTGGCCGAGGCCAACGTGCCCTATGACGAAGTGTTCGAGCTGGAGGACATCAACTCCCAATTCGCCCAGGCCGATGTCGCTTATGTGATCGGCGCCAATGACGTGACCAATCCCGCCGCCAAGACCGATCCCAAATCGCCCATCTACGGCATGCCGATCCTGGATGTGGAGAAGGCCAAGACTGTGCTGTTCGTCAAGCGCGGCATGGGTTCGGGCTATGCGGGGGTGGAGAATGAATTGTTCTTCCGCGACAATACGATGATGCTGTTCGGTGATGCCAAGAAGATGACGGAAGAGATCGTCAAGGCGCTATGACCATCCGACCCGCCCGCCTGCCCGACGACGAGCCCGCCATCCTTTCCTTCATCGCGGCCTTGCAGAAATACGAATCCGGCTTCGAAAAGAACCGCCGCACCGATGCGGATTTTCCCGCCGAGCATTGGGCCGTGGTGCAGAACCGCGCCGACACCAATCACGGCATCATCCTGGTGGCGGAGGATGGCGGCAAGCGGCTGGGCTGGCTGTTCGCCCATGAGCGCGATGGGGAGGCGTTCATCGCGCCCGGGGAGCGCCGCCACGGCTTCCTGGCGGAAATGTATGTCGTACCGGAAGCGCGCGGCACCGGCGTCGGCCGCGCCCTGATCGAGGCTTGCGAGGATTGGAGCAAAAGCCGCGGCCACAAAGCCTTGGCGATTTCGGTGCTCGCCCATAATCACCGCGCCATCCGCGCCTATGAAGGCACCGGCTATGCGCCCTATACGGTCACCTTGCGCAAGTATCTTTAGTTTCGGCCTGCCAGTAATGGGGCATTAACCGTATCGCCCGTACCGTTCCGCACGCGATGATGAGCCATGCGGCGGGAACAATGACGGGCGGGCCTCTGTCTGCAGCAGCCGATGCAACGGAACTGGCGGATGCGCCTGTGCGGCGCGCCGCACCGGCCGGCGAGTTGCCGGCGGCGATGGGCGATCTGGTTACGAAATTCATGGCCGCGACCTGGCGGCAGGTCGGCTGTTTCCAGGATTTAAGCGAGCGCGTCGACCGGCTTGAACAGGGCCTCGACACCGAGCCGTTGCGCGATGCGATGCTCGATATCTGCCTGAGCCTGCAGAAATTCGCCCACCGGACGGAGGCCGGCGCCGCCCGCGCCGAAAGCGGGATCGCCGCACTGGCCGACGCCGTGGAATTGTTGAACCGGAACGCCAAGACGGGGCGCGAGGAAGTCCAGCAGGTCCGTCGCTCGATCCATGACCAGATTCTCGGCTTCACCGAATTGGTCCAGACCGTGCAGTCGCGCATGGAACTGCTCGAAGGATCTCTTGCCGAGGTCAAAGAGAGCGAAGCGCGAATGTCGGCGCATATCCAGATTCTGGCCGGCAAGGTCGAAACCCTTCGCGACCAGGCCAACGGCGCGCGGCAGGAGGCGGAAAAATCCAACACCGAACTGAAAGAACAGGACGTCCAGTCCATGGCGCGGATCGCGGAGTTGGCGGCGGAAATCGAAACCTTGCGCACCAGGCTCGACGCGGCGGATGGCGAAGAAACCTCCCTGGGGGAGCGCCTTAAGATCGCGGAAACCGGCCTGGCGTCGGCGCGGGAAAGGGAATTGGCGCTGGCGCAGATGTATGCCCGTCTCGCCGAAGCTTATGCGCCGGTAGCGGCACCGGGCTGACCGGTCGCGGCTAAATCCCGCCCATCTTGCAAACCAATTTCCACTCCGTTTCCTTGACCGGCTGTACCGACAGCCGCGCCGCCTTCACCAGCACCATCTCCTTCAGCTTCGGCTCGGCCTTCACCTGTGCCAAGGTTACGGGCTTCGTGAAATCCTTCACCGCCTTCACATCCACCAGGCCGAACCTGCCGGTCTCGTCGGTAGGGTCGGGGCGATACTCTCCGATCACCTCCACGATACCGACGATCTGTTTCTCGTCTCCCGTGTGATAGAAGAAGCCCAGATCGCCGTGTTTCATCGCTTTCATATGCGCCGCGGCCTGGAAGTTGCGCACCCCGCTCCAGGGTTCGCCCTTGGCGCCCTTCTTCTTCTGCATCTCCCAGGAAAAACTTTCCGGTTCGGTCTTGAACAGCCAGTGGTTCATCTTTTCCGCCCTCGGATTTATTCGGATTTCAGACGGCGGGTCATCAGGCGCATCACCGCCTCGCCCGTCGACAATGTCCCGTTCAATAGATCGGCGATCGCTTCGGCAATGGGAAGCTCGACCCCGCCGGCCTTGCCCCGCCCCACCAGGGCAGGCGCGGTGTCGACGCCCTCCGCCAGCGGCTGGCCGGGCACGCGTAATGTGGCTATGGCCGCGCCGCGGCCCAGCGCCAGCCCGAAAGCGAAATTGCGCGAGGAAACGCTCGCCGCCGACAGCACCAGGTCGCCCAGGCCGGACAGCCCCATCAAGGTCTCGCTCCGTGCGCCCAGTTGCTCGCCCAGGCGGGCCAGCTCGGCAAAGCTGCGGGCCAGCAAAGCGGCGCGCGCATTTTCGCCTAGCCCCAAGCCTTCCACCACGCCGCAGGCGATGGCGTAAACATTCTTCGCCGCGCCGCCCAGCGCCACGCCGACACAGTCGTCGCTCGCATAAGGCCGGAAAGCGGGGGCGCTCAAGCTCGTCTGCAAGCACGCCGCCAAATCGCGCGCGCCCGTTTTGCGGGCCGCGATGGTGACGGCGGTCGGCAGGCCCTGTGCCACCTCGCGGGCGAAGCTGGGCCCCGACAGAATGGCGTGAGGCGCGTCCGGCGCGGCCTCCGCCAGGACCTCGGTCAGCAATTTGCCGCTGCTCCTTTCGATTCCCTTGGCACACAGCACCAGGGGCGTTCCGGCGCGGGGCAGCATCCGCACAAAGGCCCGCACCGCCTGCGCCGGCATCGCCAGCAGCAGCACATCCGCCTGCGCGGCCATGGCGAGATCGCCGGTCGCGGCGAATTCCGGCAGCATAATTCCCGGCAGATAGCGCCTGTTTTCGTGGGTGCGCATCAGCGCCGCCATTGCGTCGCCGTCCTGGCCCCACAAGGTCACGCGCCGACCCGCCTGACTGGCGACCGCGGCGAGGGCCGTGCCCCAGGCCCCCGCGCCCAGCACCGCGACATGGGGAAATGGCTCAGCTGTCATCGCGGCGGGAACCGAAGATTGAATGATTTGTTGCTTATTCAGTCGCTCGGTCTATCCTGCCGCAATCGATGGCTTTGCAAAAGAGTTCAATGGGCGAAAAAGGTTCCGATCGCGGTGAAACCATAAAGGGCCAGATCGTCGCCGCCGCCAAGAAGCGCTTCTCCCATTTCGGCTATGGCAAGACTACGATGGCGGAAGTCGCGTCCGACTGCGGCATGTCCCCGGGCAATCTTTACCGTTTCTTCCCCGGCAAGCTCGACATCGCCGAAGCGATCGCCACTGCCGATTTCGAAAAGCGCCTCGCCCAGCAGCGCGGTTTTGCCCGCCAGACCGGCAAGAGCGCGCCCGAGAAGCTGGCGGATTTGCTGTTCGACGAATTGCGCAGCACCTATCACCAACTGGAAAAGGACCCGCGGGTGTTCGAGATGGCGCGGGTGATCGCCGCCGAGCGCCCGAGCTTCGGCAACTGGATTCTGGAAAACCAGCGCCGCATCCTGGTCGAAATCCTGGAAGAGGGTGGGGCGCAGGGTGAATTCTATGTTCGCGACAAGTTGTTCACCGCCGAGATGATCCAGTCCGCGACGATGAAATTCCACTATCCGCAACTCTTTTCCCAGCTCACCCTGTCCAAGCTGGAGCGCGAGCTTGACGGGGTGCTGCAGCTTCTTCTCACCGGCCTTCGCGCGCGCGTGCCCGCGCCTGCCTGACACCTTTGCGAGCTTTCAATGCGCCGATCCGCTTCCCTCCTTGCCGCCCTGATGGCGAGCGTCCTTCTCACCGCCGCCGGCCAGCCCGCGCCCCAACGGCTGCATCCGGCCTATAGCGATGCCGAACGCGCCGCGCTGGACAAGGTAAGCGCCTATCTCAACGCCATCCACACCCTCCAGAGCGGCTTCGTCCAGATCGGGCCGGAGGGCCAGTTGGAGCAGGGCGAACTTTATCTCGAAAAGCCGGGCAAGATCCGCTTCGCCTACAACCCGCCCAGCCCGACCTTGATCGTGGCGACGGGGGGCAACGTTTATGTGAAGAACAGCAATCTGAACACCGTGGACCACTACGATCTATCCGACACCCCGCTGGGCCTGCTGCTGAACGACAATGTCGATCTGAAGACCAACCGTGCCGTGATCGGCGTCTCCGAACAGGCCGGCTCCATTCTGGTCAGAGCCCGCACCAGCACCAACCGCAACGACAGCAACATCCAACTCGTATTCGCCGCGCCGAATCTGGAATTGCGGCAATGGACCGTGCGGGACAACCAGGGTGGCACGACCACGGTCGCCTTGCAGAATCCCCAAATCGGGGCGCAGTTGGCGGATGAGCTTTTCACGGTGCCGGTCAGAAATCCCGCCTCCAGGAAATGACGCCGGCCTGCCGCCCGGATGCTCGAAGGTTACAATCGCGTCCGTTTCCCTGCGCGGCGTTCCCCGCGCCTGCGCACAAAGGCCTTCGGAAGTTCACAAAGTCCTAACGCTTGCCATGCATACAATCTTGACCCATTCCGGTCGTGATAGAGCTTATGTCGACGCCTGTCCGCCTGCTCGGTTTCGCGTTCGCCAACGCCGATTTCCTGTTCGAAGTCGACGCCGAAGGAACCATCCTTTTCACGGCGGGCGCCGTCAACGATCTGGTCCATGAAAGCGAGGAGGCTCTGATCGGCCGGCCGGCAGGCCGCCTGTTCCGTCCCTCGGAAGGGGTCAAGTTCATCACCTTCGCCAAGGCACTGCGCAATGGCGAGCGCGCCGGGCCCCACAAGCTGACCTTGGCGGGCGGCCAGGACGCCAATCTGTCGCTCTTCCGGCTGCCGCAGAACCAGTCCCGCATTTCCTGTACGCTCTCCAGGCTGCGTGTACGAGCCGCCAAGCCCGCCGGCGGCACCGATTCCAAGACTGGATTGGCGTCGCGCGATGGCTTCATGGCCGCAGCGAATCTGGCGAGCGGGGCCGACACCCTTACCCTGGTGGACGTGCCGGGCCTGTCCGATCTCTGCGCCAAGCTGGCGCCCGAGGATGCCGACAAGCTGATGGCGCGGATCGGCGCGGCGTTCAAGGAAGCCGGGGCCAGCTCCGCCGGCCGGCTGTCCGACACGAGGTTCGGTGCCGTGGCGCCGGAGGCGCGCGGTTCGCTCGGCGTCGCCAAGCTGGTCAAAGCCGCCATCGCCGACAGCGGCGGCAATGCCAGTGTCAAGGAAACCCAGTTTTCTCTTCGGGGTGGCGAGCTGAGCGACGATCAACGCCTGCTGGCGATGCGCTATACTATCGACCAGTTCGCCGCCAAGGGCCGTATCGTGGGCGACGGCGATATGGTTGCGGCGTTCGGCACCATGTTGGACGACACCCAGCGCCGTCTGTCGGAGACGACCAAGGTGGTGGGCGAAGGCGCGTTCGAAGTCGCCTATCAGCCCATCGTGGATCTGAACACCGGCAAGACATCCCATTACGAGGCGCTGGCCCGCTTCGCCAACAAGGAAGGCACCGGCGAGACCATCAAATTCATTGAAGCGCTGGGAATCGTCGACGGCTTCGATCTCGCGGTAGCCGGGAAAATCCTGTCGCTGGTGGAAAGCGACGACCGCAAGGACGTGGAAATCGCCTTCAATGTATCGGGCGCTACCATCGCCTCGCCCGCCAGTTTCGGGGTGCTGGCCGGCATCCTCGCCAAGCGGCGCAAGCTGGCGCCACGGGTGTTGATCGAGATCACCGAAACGGCGGCAATTCATGATTTGGAGGCCGCTGCCAAAGCGGTCGCGGCGCTGCGCGCCATGGGCTACCGGGTCGGACTGGACGATTTCGGTGCAGGGGCTGCGTCGATCAATTATCTGCATGCCTTCACGGTCGATTTCGTAAAGTTCGATGGCGGTCTGGTGAAGAAGATCGGGGCATCCAAGCGCGACGATGCGCTGCTGGGGGGGCTCACCAAGCTCTGTGGCGAACTGGGCGTTTCCACCATCGCGGAATGTATCGAAAATGACGCGATGGCCAAAGCCGCCAAGGCGCTGGGGTTCGACAAGGGCCAAGGCAAGTTCCTGGGCGCGCCGTCCCTGGAAATCCATACCGACGTCGCGCCCGGCAAGCGGCGGGGCGTGAAGGAAAGCTGGGGCTGAGATCAGCTCGGCGCCGTAACATAACGGCGCCGCTTTCTGCGGAAAAATGGGTGCAAAAATGGCACTGTCATTATAAAAATTACACTTTTAACGATCTCGAAAAATATTCTTGAAATCTGTTGCATTTGTGCATAGATTAACGCTCGGAAGACGGTGGTCGCAGGCACTGCCCCCCGCTCGCTTCGCGGTCCCGCCTTCTTGTTGGAGCTTCGGTCATCCCCTCCCGGGGCTCCTCGCGCGTAACGGCGCATTTTGCCCCCGGTCACTCCCCTGACCGGGGGCCTTTTTTATGGGGCGACACGCCTCAAGGTCAGGCTCAGCCGTCCCCCGCCAGGAATCAGGCCCGAGCTGCCGCCCATCACCCGGTCGATGCCATGGTAGGCCAGCCGCGCTTCGCCGCCGAACAGCACCACATCGCCCGAGGCCAGAGTGATGCCTTGGGTTTGTCCCCGGCGGCTGGTGCCACCGATCCGGAACAAGGCGCCGTCCCCCAGCGACGCGCCGATCACAGGCGCGCTGGTGTCGTTCTCGTCGCGATCCTGATGCAGTCCCATCCGTGCGCCCTGGCGGTAGAGATTGATCAGGCAGCATTGCGGCGGCGCCGCGGCAACAAGTTCACTCCACAGCGCGAGCAGCATTTCGGGAATATCGGGCCAAGGCTCGCCGGTGACGGGATGCAGCGCCTGATAGCGATAGCCGCCCCGGTCGGAAACCCAGCCCAAGGCGCCGAAATTGCTCTCCTCGACCGAAAAGGCTTTGCCCGAGCCCGGCATGGCCGGCCGGTACAAGGGCGCGGCCTCCAGACGCTGCAGAACCGAATCCAGCAGGCTCTTCTGGGCCACGGGTGAAAAATAGCCGCGCCACAGAAAGACCCCCGGCGCGACCGCGATCTTCACCATTGCCCGATCTTCACCATTGATAGGGACTGCGCGTCGGCGTCGAAAAGATCG